>JAQWBK010000032.1 GCA_028706415.1 Oscillospiraceae bacterium
AGCGATGCTTGCGCTAACTGCTCTACCGTATTCAGAATATTATCCCATCCCATATGCTTCCCTCGCTTTTAAAGCAACAATTCAACACCTGTCACCATCCGGAGACAGGTGTTGAAAAATACAAATTTACTTTTTATTTTTAATCGGCATCCGAGTTGATTTTCTCGGCTTCTGTTTTTAGTTCATCCGGACGCTCTATGTAGTACCGGGCAACGATCTCATCCATAACAACAGCGTCGCTTCTGCCTTTTTGAAGCTCGTACATGGCAAGAATATTGTTGCCAACCGAGGTGGCTTTGCCGCCTTTAATAATCTTCTTTATGTCATCACGGTCGTTGAGTGCATCATTCGCAGTAGAACCGGTTTGAAGAACCACCGTTTTGTCTTTCAAATCGGTAAGCTTTGATATGCCGGAATCCTTTAAGGTTATGACAACCTGACGGTTATTCATATAAGATAGGCTAAGGTTCATTTTCTCGTCGCGCTCGTCGTTTATGGTCATGCCGTTCCAAATGCAGTCAATTCTGCCGGTGTTAAGCTCGGTCACATTCTGCGCCCATACGATGGGTTGAAGCTTAAGCTTAACATTCATACGCTTGCAAACCTCGGTGGCAAGATCGATATCATATCCGATGATATCACCTTTGCTATCCTTATATCCCATGGGAGGGAAAGAGGAATCCAGCCCGAGAACCAGTTCACCTTTTTCTTTGATTTTAGTCAGGGAGTCGTCTGTGCTGCCTGTGGGGGTGAAGGTGTCGGGTACGGTTGAGGTATCCTCACCAAACCATTTTTCTGTAATCTCGGCCAGCTTACCGTCCTTTTTCATTTCCACAAGGATTTTCTGGACCTCGTCACGAAGAGCCTGATCAGCCTTGCGGAATCCAATTCCGTACTGCTCATCAGATAGAGCCTCTTCTAAAACTACATACTCATATTTTTTGGTCATACAACCGGTTGCAAGCAGCATTGTCATTATCACCGCAAGAACCAAGCCCATTACTTTTTTCATTAATAAATCAACCCTTTCAGTTAAAACTAATGCAAGTATATTTTACACCATCGCATTACCAAAGTAAAGCATTATTTCGCTAAAGGAATTTTAAAATTATCCTGTCCGGAACAAAGGGTTTTGAAAATTACCATGCCCGAATGAAAGGGTTTTAAAAACCCTTTGCTGTCCATTCTATAGGGTATATTTTAAAAAGCCGCGCCGAAAAGCCCAAAAGTGGCTTAACAGTGCGGTTTTATGCGGGTTTTGAATGGTGGGCGCAGAGGAACTCGAATCCCCGACCTCTTGCGTGTGAAGCAAGCGCTCTAACCAGCTGAGCTATGCGCCCAAATAGTGCAATTCAGCCTAATCGAAATCAGGCTGAATTGAGTGATGGTGACCCGGACGGGAATCGAACCCGTGTTACCGCCGTGAAAGGGCGGTGTCTTAACCGCTTGACCACCGGGCCGCAGATGCGCCCCCTGCTGGAGGCGCGTGGTAGCGGTAGTCGGATTTGAACCAACGACACTGCGGGTATGAACCGCATGCTCTAGCCAACTGAGCTATACCGCCGAACCAATTTGCTTTGGTGTGAAGCGTTGTTCATTATATAGTATATCAGCCCCTTTTGTCAATAACAAAAATGCCTAATATCATTAAATATGGTTTCTTCCCCTTTTAAAAGTGCCCTCCATCATTTAAAGCCCCGAATTATTCACTGCAATCGCCGGTTTTCCCCTTGTGCCCCGGAAAGATAATTGATATACTAAACTGACAAAAGGAGGTAAGCTATTTGAAAGATCACCTGAAGGGATTTACCCGTTTGATATCTCTGTTTGTACTTGGAGTGGCTCTGATAGCCGTCTACAAAACCTTTGACAACATGAACATCATAGTGTCATTCATCGGCAAAATCTTTGCCGTCCTCAGCCCGTTCGTTATAGGTCTTGGTCTGGCGTTCTTATTATATGCCCCCTCCAGCCGTTTAGAAAATCTTCTTGCTCGGAATAAATACCGCTTGGTTTCACGCAATTCGCGTATAATTTCGGTACTGCTTGTATATTTAACACTGTTTTTAATTATTGCTCTGTTGCTGACCTTTGCGCTTCCGGCGATTATTAAAGGCTTGGTAGATTTTGTATCTTCACTGCCTTATTACTATAGTCAACTGATGATCTATCTCAATAAAACTGCCCAGAATGGTGGTTTACTGCAAGGGCTGGATATTTCGGATACCATTGAAAATATCTACACCTCATATATTCAGCCACAGCTGTCTTCCGAGGCTGTAATCAGCTATTTCAAAGGTGTCATGAATTTCACCTCCTCGTTATTAAGTGTATTTATGGCTTTTATCATTTCGGTTTACATGCTGATAAGCCGCGAACCCCTTATCAATACCGGCAAGCTGGTTCTCGGCATATTTCTGAATGATGGACAAATGTCAAGGCTTTCCCATTACACCCACCGTTCCTGCGATATTTTGTACAGTTACTTTTACAGTCAGGTGCTGGACGCAATAATTGTGGGGGTTATCATTACGGTAGGCTTGTTCATATTCAGGGCGCCCAACGCCCCGCTTTTGGGCTTCCTTATCGGTCTGCTCAATATGATCCCCTACTTCGGGGCAATAATGGGCGGCGGTATTGCGGTGGCTATCACCCTGCTGTCGGGGAACCCTTACGGTGCAATTTTTATTGCCATATATATTGTGGTCATGCAGCAGGTGGATGCAAATCTTATCCAGCCGCGTATTGTCGGCCACACCCTGGGTGTTCGCCCCATATATGTACTGCTTGCCATCACCCTGGGAGGCGGGCTGTTTGGATTTTGGGGTATCTTCCTGGGCGTTCCCGCAATTGCAATAATACAAATGCTGTTGCGGGATTATCTCAATTATCGCCATCGATTGAAAAAGCCGACCATCCCCCCTTCCGGATGGAACAACCCGTAACTCTCTTACAGAAAAGGGGTATCAGATGTCTAACCCTATCGGGCTTTATATCCACCTGCCGTTTTGTCTTTCCAAATGCCCCTACTGCGATTTTTATTCACTGACCGACCTTAACCCCGAGACACTCAACTCATATACCGAAGCCGTAATCGGTTCAATTGAACGGTGGAATAAAAAGCTTGAGGGAGCAACCGCCGACACACTGTATCTGGGCGGCGGCACCCCCTCGCTTTTGGGTGGGAAACGGATTTCACTCATAATTCAGGCGGCGGGCTGCTTTGGCCTGGAGAATGCGGAAATCACCATGGAGGCAAATCCGGCAGACGACCTGGATGAAGTTTTTGCCGCATTCGCCGCTGTGGGCGGCAACCGCGTATCCCTTGGGATGCAAACCGCAAGTGATGAACAGCTGGAATTTCTCGGTCGGCGGCACCGTCATCAGGATGTGGTAAAGGCGGTGGATACCGCAAAGGCTGCCGGCATTGATGATATTTCCCTTGATGTAATGCTGGGGCTCAAAGGACAAACCGTTTCCTCGGTTGAATCCACCCTCTCCAAGGCCCATGATCTGGGGGCAAAGCATATATCGGCATATATGCTTAAAATTGAGGAGGGTACCCCCTTTCATCAGCGGCGGGATCAACTATGCCTGCCCGACGATGATTCGGTAGCCGAGCTTTATTCAGCCGCCTGTGAGGCACTGGAGCTGCTTGGTTTCAGTCAATATGAAATATCGAATTTCGCCCTGCCCGGCTTTCAAAGCCGACATAACCTGAAATATTGGAATGCCGACCCTTATCTCGGAATAGGGCCGGCAGCTCATACATTTATTGACGGGCGGCGTTTCTATTATCCCCGCGACCTTGATGGGTATATAAAAGGCGAACAGCCCGTTCCCGAAGAATCCTCCGGAGCATATCCGGACGCAGGTGAAATGGAATATCTTATGCTCCGTCTGAGACTTACCCAAGGGGTGAAATATAAGGAGTTTGAGGAACGGTTCGGCCATCCAATCCCCCGGGATATAACCGAGGGGGCCGCCCGCCAGCCAGACCACCTGGTTTGTGTTGACAAAGAAGGCATACATCTGACCCGCTCGGGCTTTTTGCTTTCAAACACACTAATCTCAAGGATAATTAACGGTTGATACATAAAGGTCACCTCTAAAAACCTATTTTGAACGGATTCCGAGCAGAATTTTTGTCGGGCAAGGAAAGCCGACGAAGCAATGCTTTCCGCATTACGAGGAGGTTTTGACGCAGTCCGGCGGTAATTGTGCCGGAAGACGCCGGAAGGGGTTTTTAGAGGTGACCTTAAGCATCTTTCAGCCGTTTACGCCCGGCAAGGAGGATAACGCAGACAGACGAAAAACAAACCGCAAAGACAGGATGATTTTAATCAGGGATTAGTATTACCTGCCGAGCAAGTTGCTGCGTGGCTTGGGTTTCATACTCAAATGTCCAAAATGCCGCCCTAATCCCCGGCGGGAGAATATGCCATACCCTGCCCGTCCATTTTGAAACCTCATCGGATATCTCAAAAGTGCTTTCCCGCCCGAACATATTTATTGTAAACTGCCCCTGCTGTGCCGAAATGTCAAATCTCAAACTCTCGTCGCCAAAGCCAACCCGACGGGAATTATAATCCGCAATTATAAATCCTGCCAACATAACCAGTAAAAAAAACGACATAATCCATGTTAAGAATATCAGCCTTACTCTTTTATTATTCCGCCCTTTTTTTGTATCCTTTGCCATGCTTATAACCATCCTTTTGAAATTAGAGCATAAAAGAACCCTCATGCCATCACTTATTTTAACTTATTAAGTACCTGTGCCAATGTTTTTCCCAAAATCTCACCCGAATATGCCGCTTCGCTGACGGTATTTGCATCGGTTCCAACCTCGATTAGCATAGAGCCGTGTGATAAATGCTGATTATAACGGCTGTCTACAAGATAAAGCGGGCGGACAATTCCGTAATACTGGGTATGGAGGGAGCTTTGCAGCCTGAGGGATAACCTCAAATTTTCAGCCCAGTCGGGGTGCGGATATGTGGATGAATGGCCAACACTTGTGATAATCATTATTTGAGCCGCTTTACGACCGTTTATCGTAACAGTAGGCTTATATTTTTCTGTTTTTGACTTGTTCATCGCATCCCGATGAATGTCAATAACAACACTGATGGTGGGGTACTGCTTGAGAATTTTTTTTATTGTATTTTCTGATCGTACATAGGCGCCGGTGTATTTCGGGGAATCATGCAGGGTTACATTATGAATTACCCCTATATTTGCGGCACGAAGCTGGGCGGAAATGGCCTCTCCCGCCGCCACCACGCTGCGGGTATCATCCTTGGAAAAAGAAGAGTCCCGGTGGTTATAGTAGCCTGCGTAATAGGTCATATATGCTTCGGTGGTGTGTGTGTGTAAGATCAGCACCTGAGGGTCGGATGAATTTTTAATCTTTATATCGGGTTTAATCTTCAGCTGTGCAGCAATATCAATTGTGCGGCTGCTTGCATTCTTTATGGCCACCCCCTGCACAAAATTACTGCCGACACCTACCATCAACTCGATAATCTTACCGCCGTCCCCGGCTTCGGGCGGAACCAAACCGGAGGGTATGATTGTTGAGGAAGCAAGCTCCCCCGAGGTCAGCACCCCCCCGATGGGAGTATACGGCAGGTCGGACGGCTCCCCCGTTTGCTCCATGCTGCCTTGGGCGGGTATGCGTTCCAGCCTCTCGCTTAAAACCTGCACGCCGCCCTCAGGCTGCATTATTCCAACCGACAGCAGAGCCAACCCCCGCCCGAAATTGAGCAGCCGCCCCTCTGCAGCCCATCCCGCCGCCAGCGTTATACATCCGGCAAGGGCGGTCATCACAATAAATATACCCACCGCTTCGGTGCGTGAGCGTTTTCCTTTTTTATTCGCTTTATCCTGCATAGTCATCACCGCTATCAGAATATGCGGTTTCTATGCTTTTTATGCTTGGCTATTACCCTGAGTCGGCAGATCAGCTTGCTGCCGACACAAGGGATAAGGGTGAATATTCGGGCTGTAAGGCGGCATTGATCGTCATGGCGACCAGCTGGGATGCCCGCCTGATTATTAAATCAATTTCACGGGGTGTCACCATCATTTCCGCCCCCCGCGGGGTAACCTGATTTGCCGATTCCTCCCGTCCGGTGAGCTCCATGGCCACCGTTCGCGCATCCACCACCGTCGGAACCCCCAGCCCGATTACCTTCACCCCCAAGGTATCCATGTTCAGAGCCATGCGATTGTTGCCCACCCCCGAGCCCGGGGCTATTCCGGTATCGCAAATCTGGACGGTACAGCCCAGCCTATCTACACTTCTTGCCGCCAATGCATCTATAACGATCACCCCGGCAGGCTTTACAATATCACAAATGCCCTTGACCATTTCACTGCTTTCCACCCCTGTTTGACCAAGCACGCCGGGTACAAAAACAGCCGCAGGCCGCAACTTCTCAAGCCCGGTAGTGCGTGCAAATTCGCCCTCGATATGCCGGGTTGCAAGAACCATACCCGCCGAACGGGGGCCCAGCGCATCCGGTGTCACCGACTGATTGCCCAGCCCGACAACCAGAATTACCCCGGTTTCAGGAAGAAGAGAGCGTAGCTCGTCCCCTAATAGCTTTGCCTTTTCCTCCATGTTTATCTCATCGTCGGACAGGGGCTGAAGCTCGGCGGTTATATATGTGCCCTGCGGCCGCCCCAGTGCCTCCTCCCCCTGTTGGTTTTCAATCACAATTCGGGTAAGCCTGACATCCTCAACCTGTCTGCTTTCCTGCTTTATGCCCGGAATCGTCTCTTGGGTCTGTACCGCCGCCTCTATGGCCAGGTCTGTTCGGAACTGCATAATGATTCCTCTTTTCTGAAATTATTCTTAATATTATTATCTGTAATCATCCCACCTATTCTCAAGTATTAGCAAAATATTTTTGAGGTATACAGGTAGCCTGCCCCGCCGACATAATTGTCGACACCCCCAAATTTCCGCCAGCCCCCGACACTACACGAGAAAGACTTGCTTCTTCCGACAAAACAACTCGAAAACCAAAAAACAGTTGCCCCTGCACCCTGTTTAAGTGTATAATGAGGTTTGAAATGATTTAATGAAGGGCGCGACCCAATAATGAACTATTGCCTTAACCCCGAAACACTCGGGGAGGTATTTGCTGTACCCGCCGCAGTGGCGGATCAACATATCAAGCTGGCAGGCTCGGCACAGCTAAAAGTATTACTCTGGCTGCTTAGAGGCGGACAGGGTGTTTTCGACGCTGATGCCTGTTCAAAGGCTATCGGCCTCTCCCCTGCCGACTGCAGCGATGCACTTCAATACTGGTTTGCTACCGGCCTGCTGCTTTCTGTCGAATCAGACCATGACACGGTTGTCGAACCAAAACCGCCGGTGGAGAAAAATAAAGAACCGGAAAAACGCTCGGCACCGGAAAAAATAAGCATTATGCCCCCTCCCCGGCCGGTTAAGCCCTCGATGAAAGAGGTAATCAAGCGCCAAAAGCAAAGCAGCGAATTTTCATATTTGCTTGATACCGCTTCTGCCCGACTTGGCCGCCCGATATCCCACGGAGACATGGAAACCCTATTATATCTGTATGACACCGCCGGAATGCCGGTTGAGGTGACCCTCATGGTGATCGAGTATGCAATTGCACAGGGTAAGTCACACATGAGATACATCGAAAAGGTTGCCCTCGACTGGTCGGACAGGGGGGTGGACACCATTGCCGCCGCCGAGCAGCTACTCTGCGCAATGGAACGCAGAAACCAAGCATGGCATAAGCTGAGCTCCCTATTGGGCATTACCAAAACCCCCACCCTCGCCCAATCCGAAGCGGCCGAGCTCTGGATTTTCGATTGGAAGGTCGATGATGGGCTGCTTGGCTTGGCATACGAGAAGTGCAATGCCGCCACAGGGAAATTTAACAGCGGATATATGATGAAAATTATCGAGCAATGGCGGGAAGACGGTGTCGATTCGGTCGAAAAGGCCGAGGCGGCAAAGGGCGGCAAGCGCAAAGGAAAGAGTAAAAGCAAGAAAAATTCATCCTTAGACCTTGACGAATATGAAGAGATGGTTCGTAATTTTACGCCGGTATATACAAAGGATTGGAAATAATACCAACCACCCAATAAAAACCTGCTGAAAATCCGCCTAAAAAAATCTGCATCAGAGGATTTTGCTTGATATCTCAGAGGTTTTGAAATTTAAGATTTAAGGTCACCTCTAAAAACCTGTTTTGAACGGATTCCGAGCAGAATTTTTGTCGGGCAAGGAAAGCCGACGAAGCCATGCTTTCCGCATTACGAGGAGGTTTGACGCAGTCCGGCGGAAATTGTGCCGGAAGACGCCGGAAGGGGTTTTTAGAGGTGACCTTAAGTATAAGGAAGGGGCATATAGATGGGATACAGCCGTGAGGTTTATGATTCCGCCAAGGCCAAGCTGGAGCGTCGGCGCAACGATTCTCAGGCCAAGGCTTCAAATTTGCGCGAGCGAATGATAAACAAGCATCCCCGTATTCGAGAAATAGAGAGGGATATGGCAAGCGCGGCAATTCGTGTCGCACAGGCCGTGCTTGACGGCGGTGATGTTGATAAGGCTGTCGAAAAGATAAAAACACAGAATTTATCACTACAAGCCGAGCTTGCCGAGTTGCTGTCAAAAGAGGGGATACATGTTCCCAACTTTGAGCCGAGATTTACCTGCCCCGTTTGTAAGGATACCGGTTATGCAAACAGGCGTATGTGTGAATGCTTTAAGGCGCTTTTGCGCGAAGAAGCCTTCAACCGGATAAGCTATATGGGCATGATGAAGGATTGCAGCTTTGAAACCCTGAGGCTGGATTGTTATCCCAACACACCCGATTCCTGCACCGGAGTGGTTCCCCGCAAAAAAATGAAAGAGGTTTTATCCTTCTGCCGAAGCTATGCCGATGATTTTGATATGCAATCCCCCAGCCTGCTGCTGAGGGGGGCAACCGGAACGGGTAAAACCCATGTTTCGCTCGCCATTGCAAGGCAGGCAATAGACCGAGGCTTTGGGGTGATATACAGCCCTGTTCAAAAGCTGTTGCACCAGCTCGAAAAAGAGCATTTCGGGCGGGCACAGGGGAACAGCGAGGATATAATGCTTGAATGTGACCTGTTAATTCTTGATGATTTGGGCACCGAATTTTCCAGCGCCTTTTACATATCCTGTCTTTACAATCTGATAAACAGTCGCATGCTTGACGGGCGACCCACCATAATAAGCACCAACCTCGACCAGAACGAGCTTACCGATATGTACGGGGAGCAGATTTCCTCTCGGGTCATCGGTACATTTGTACCTCTGGTGTTTTTGGGGCGGGATATCAGACAAATAAGTGCACGCGACAAAATTCAGCGTACAAATTCTTTTTAATTTACTAAAGGTCACCCATATTTTTGACAATAATCAAGTTATCATTATTGTAATATATGGTTACAAATGTTTACGGATTATTGACTTTAAGCTTTTTATTATGTACAATTCGTTTTGCTTATAAATCAAGGAAGGAATTGGTGATACCAATGTCAGAATATAAGGATCGAGGCAGTCTGTGTATGGGCTGCATGAACCCACTTCCCCAAGGCCGACATGAGTGCGGCATATGCGGATACCCCGCAAATGGTAATAATGAGCCTCTGTTTCTGCCTGTGGGCACCGTTTTATCCGAGCGTTATATTGTAGGAAAGCTTTTCGATCAGACCGGGGATGCGGCGGTATATATCGGTTTTGATAATGTGCTTAAATCCCCCATCGTCATTCGGGAATTTTTTCCCGACACCCTGGCCGAACGCTTGCCCAACGGCGGGCTGCGTGTTATCAGCGGCTGCGAAAAGCCCTTCCGTGACCATTCTGAAAATTTCCGAACCCATGCGCGTGCCCTTGCGCGTATGCGTGAGCTGACCGCCATTGTTGCGGTATATGATATTTTTGAACAAAATCAGACCGCCTATACGGTATCCGAATACTCCGAAGGAAACACCCTTGAAGTCCGTCTTAAACAATTGGGCGGTCGTATGAAATGGGATGAAGCGCGCCCTCTTTTCATGCCGCTTTTGTCCTCCCTGATTTCGCTTCATACCGCAGGTGTTACCCATCTGGGTATCAGCCCGCACAATCTGGTAATCGGCAGTGACGGCAAGCTGCGCCTTCAGGGCTTTTGTATTACCGATGCCCGCCGTGTCAGCACCGACCTTCGCCCCCGCTTGGAAGCCGGCTATTCGGCCCCAGAGCAGTACGGCTTTGGTCAGGATGTTGGTGTCTGGAGCGATGTATACGGTCTTGCCGCCACAATTTTCCGTACCCTGACAGGCAATCCTCCGCCTGAAGGCTCACGAAGAGCAAAGGATTCAAACGACCTTTTTGTTCCCTCAGATATTGCTGCCGAGCTGCCCGATTATATTGCTGCAGCATTGTTTAAAGGATTACTGGTAAACTCTGAAAGCCGTACCCGCACAATCGGGGATTTCCGTGACCAGCTGTCCACCGCTCCGGCTGTATCCCGCCTGCGGGAGGATGAGGTTTTTGCAAATCCCGAATCGGATGAAGATGAAGCTTCACCACCCCTCGGCAAAAAGAATAACCGAACAAAATACGCAGTGCTCATCGTTTTAGCTGTGTTTATATTCCTGCTGATTGCGGCAGGTACGGTGATTCTGGTTCTCCTGCCCGATTTAACCAACGGGGGCAACACCAGTTCCGACACCTCCGACTCGGTCATTATGACCCTTCCCACCACCGCACCTCCAACCAAAAAGAATGATCAACCCGCAAAATTTGCCGCCCCCGACCTTATGGGTAAAAATTATTATGATATTCGTGAAGATGCGCTCATTGGCAAAATGAAGATTGCTGTTGAATATATTAAGTACTCCAACCGTCCCAAGGGTGAGATATTAAAACAAACCCCCGGTGCCGAAAAGGATGTCGCCGAAGGTGCAACAATTAAGGTGGTCATAAGCGGGGGGCCGGAAAAAATCGTGGTACCCGATCTTTCGGGCTGGCACTCTGATCAGGCAAAGATGTATCTTGAAGCATTGGGCTTTCGGGTTTCGCTCATGCCGGTTTTCTCTGATGTTTTTGATAAAGATATGGTAGAAAGTGTTCCGGAAGCCGGCAATGAGCTTGAAATTGGAAGCAAGCTTATCCTCAGAGTTAGTGAAACCACCCTGACCACCGCCACCACAACCCCGCCCACAGAGTATGGATTTGAATGGCCGTGGTAATGCCGACCGATTTAAAGGCATATACTTTATAGGTTATTATTAGGCGGGAGGCTGTCATGGAAATTCAAATTGACGGGCGCTGTGTGAGCTATATTGACCAGGGGCAAGGGCCCGAAATTCTGCTTTTGCACGGATGGGGCGCCCCCGCCCAGACATATCGGCTGATAATCGACCACCTATCCTCCCGCTGCCGGGTGGTGGCTCCCGACCTGCCCGGATTTGGCGGCAGTCAAGAGCCTTCCGAGCCGTGGGCGGTTGACAATTATGTGGATTTTACCCTAAAATTTTGTAAGGCTGTGGGGCTTACCTTCCCCATTCTAATTGGCCACTCCTACGGCGGGCGCATTATAATTAAGCTGATGAACCGCCCAAACCTCGGCATAACCGTTCCTAAAATTATTCTTATGGATGCCGCCGGAATAAAGCCGGCGCGGGGCCCTAAATATTACATCAAGGTATACTCATATAAAGCCTTGCGGCGTATACTCCCCCCCTTGGCAGAGAAAATGCGCCGCAAAACGGGCTCGTCAGATTATCGCAACGCCTCCCCCATAATGCGAAGGTCATTGGTGCTTGCACTTAATGAGGATTTGACCCCCCTGCTTTCGGGGATTTCCGCATCCACACTGCTCGTCTGGGGGGAAAAGGATACCGCCACCCCCCTGTCCGATGGTCAGAAGATGGAAACCCTAATCCCCGGCTCGGGTTTGGTTGTGCTCAAAGACGCTGGACATTTCTCATTCGCCGACCGCTGGGGGCAATGCAGCCGTGTTCTGGATTCATTTATAGGTTAATGCGTAACCATATACAGTTAACCAAGGGAGACTACCCATGCCGGAAATAATCTCAACCGTTGTTCTGTTCGCCGCTTTTGTCGTCAACTGCGGTCTGCTGACCCTTCATTTCATACACATGCTGCAGCTAAGCTCATATATGAACGGTCGGTACGCAGGATGGATGAAAGAAAATAGAAGCGAAATAATTAATCAGATGGGGTGGCTGCTGCTTGCCATGGTGGCGGTTGCCTGTTTTTTGCTACAACCAACCGACTGGAAGACCAGAACAGCTTGCTCTATTTTACTGCTCCTGCACGCCTATCTCACCCGCCCCGAAAAGGCCAAAAAGCCGCTGGTATTCACCAACCGTGTCAAACGGCTTTTGTTCACCCATTCGGTTTTGCTTATTATTGTTTTCGCTGTTGTGATGCTTAGCGGTATGCTTAGAATCAGTTTGGGGCTTTTATTCTTGTGGGGGGCACTAACCCCGTTTATTACCCTTATTGCCAATGCCATCAATCAGCCTCTTGAAAAAATGTTTGCTCGTAGGTATGTCAATGAAGCGCGTGATTTATTGGGCTCCATGCCCGAGCTAACGGTTATCGGCATTACCGGCAGCTACGGAAAGACCAGCGCCAAAAATTTTCTGCATACTTTGCTATCAGTAAAATATAATGTACTTATGACTCCCGAAAGCTATAACACCACCATGGGGGTGGTCCGAACGATACGGGAGCAGCTCCGTCCGGTGCACGAGATATTCATTGCAGAAATGGGGGCAAAAAAGCCAGGGGATATTAAAGAAATATGCCAGCTTGTAAATCCGAAACACGGAATTATTACCTCAATCGGGGAGCAGCATCTCGAAACCTTTAAATCCTTGGACAATATTATTAATACGAAATTTGAGCTTGCCGATTGGGTTAAAAATGACGGCATCCTTTTCCTTAACTGGGATAATGAATATATCCGCGGCCGTAATATCGATGTTCCCAGGGCAACATACGGTTTCGGGAATAATGCCGATTACACCGCCCATGATATAACCGTGGATAACGGCGGCAGCAGCTTCACGGTGACCGCCCCCGACGGCGAAACCCGCCGTTTCACCACAGAATTATTGGGCAGGCATAATATCCAAAATGTTCTGGGCTGTATAGCCGTTGCCCATAAAATGGGCATTTCGCTCTCCGAACTGAGTGTTCCGGTAAAGCGGCTGAAGCCTGTAAAGCATAGGCTGCAGCTACTTCCTAACGGTTATATTGACGACGCATACAATTCCAACCCCGCAGGATTTCGTGCAGCCCTTGATGTGTTGAGCGGGTTTGAAGGGCAGCGTATTCTTGTAACTCCCGGAATGGTTGAGCTGGGTGACAGACAGAATGAATTAAATAAGGAACTGGGCAGTTATGCGGCTTCCCGCTGTGATTACGCCGTTTTGGTGGGCGAAAAGCAGGCGCCTCCCCTGCTCGACGGGCTTTTATCGGCAGGATTTAAAAGGGAAGATATATATATTGCAAAGACCTTAACTGATGGACTGAATATTTTGAAGGAACTGCCCCGCGAGGGAAAGCGAACGGTTTTGCTTGAAAACGATCTGCCTGACAATTTCTGATATGGGGGATGAATTACTGTGAAAACAACGGTTGCCGTTTTTTTCGGGGGGCAAAGTGTAGAACATGAGGTTTCTATTATTTCGGGTATACAGGCTTGCTACGCCTTAAATAAAAATAAATATAATGTATTGCCGATTTATATATCCAAGGACAATGTTTTTTATACCGGCGAGCACATGGGGGATATCGAAAGCTATAAGGATATGAATACTTGCATAGAAAAGGCCGTCAGGGTTTTGCTTGTCCCCCAAGACGGCGGGGTTGCCCTGATTCGACATCCCGCAAAAAAGCTGGGTAGCAACCTTGTGGGAGTATTCGATGTCGCTCTGCCGGTGGTTCACGGCACAAATGTCGAGGACGGCACCCTGATGGGACTACTCCAAATGCTGGGGGTTCCATATACCGGCTGTGATGTACTGTCCTCCGCCCTTGGCATGGATAAACACGCCACCAAGGCCGTTTTGAAGCAGGCGGGGCTGCCGGTTTTGGATTGCGTTACCGTCACGGCCAGGCAGTACGCAAACCATGAAGACGAGGCGCTGAACAGCATCGAGGGGGGGTTTAATTATCCCTTAATTGTAAAGCCGGTAAATTTGGGTTCCTCGGTGGGTATCTCCCTTTGCATCGACCGCCCCTCCCTTAAAACGGCAATAGATTTGGCACTTAGCTTTGCTTCCCGTGCCCTTATAGAGCCTGCGGTGGAAAATCTGCGCGAGATAAACTGCTCGGTATTGGGGGATGCAGACGAGGTTCAGACCTCGGTATGCGAAGAGCCTGTTACCTCCAATGAAATACTTGATTATAAAGATAAATATCTGAACAATGCAGGGGATGCCGGGGGCGAAAAAAGCGGTATGAGCAGCTTGAAACGACGGCTGCCGGCCGAAATATCCTCCGAACTTGAAGAAAAGGTGCGAAAGCTTGCTACCCAAACCTTTTTGGCACTGGGTTGCTCGGGGGTGGTGCGTATCGACTTCCTGAACGACAAGGAAACCGGCGAGCTTTATATCAACGAAATCAACACCATCCCGGGGTCATTATCCTTCTATTTGTGGGACACCACCGGAATGGATTTTGCCTCCCTGCTCGATAATCTTATCCGCCTCGCATTCAAACGCCACCGTGAACAAAAGAGCCTAACCTTCACATATGAAACCAACATCCTTTCGGGTGTCTCCCTTGGCGGAGCAAAGGGACTGAAGGGCAAAGCATAATATTTCATCATCTGGATGGATAATAATAATAAAATCCGGGGGCAAATTGCCTTCCGGATTTTTTATTAATATGTGTTTGCTTTCCCTGTTTTCATAAGAATGGACTTATACTAATCTCAAATAAAAGGATCGATAAATTCTTCGCGCCCTTTGGAAGCGTAGGTTTTTAACGTTCGGCTTTCAGCCGGGGATGGTTGAGTTGTGAGCGGTATCGGATAAAGAAGACATATGCTGTGCAACGAGATTGCGGAAACTGCCGGGAGCCATACCCGTGCGTGCCCGAAAAACCCTTGATAAATATGAACCCTGCCTAAACCCGAACTTAAGGGCAATTTCATCAACAGTAAGGGATGTA
>JAQWBK010000033.1 GCA_028706415.1 Oscillospiraceae bacterium
GTACGGAAGGCATGAAAGAGGTTTGGATATACTGCCGTGCCGAAAGGTTGCAAGCACGAACACCCAAACTTCGAACCGGCTTTCCCTGCTGATGATTTTGCACAAACAGCTCCAGTGCCTTTAAATATATGGTGGTGGAGTCGCAACCGGGCATTGGCAACCTGCCCTGGCGTTCAATCCAGGATAAATCGGTGCCGCGTATAGCAATCTGCACTGTTTCGCATTGCATGTTGTGCTGACGAAGACGCGCGGCCACACTCTCACTCAATACCATCAATGTAATTTTAATTTCATCATAGCCGATTAGATCTCTGGGCAGGGTGGTACTGTTGCCTATGGATTTTATGGGTTGCTGCTCGGTGCTTTTGGCAACCGGTGATGAATCATATCCGTTGGCATAAAGCCACAGAGTCTCGCCGCATTTGCCCAGCCAGCTCTTAACCGTGATTCTGTCGGTATTTGCAAGCTCGCCTATTGTACGCACACACTTGCGTTCAAGAACCTTGGTGGTAGCCCTCCCAACGAAAAGAAGGCTTGAAACCGGCATAGGCCATACAAATTCACAAAATCCGTTTAACGGAATCATGGTGGTTGCATCCGGCTTTTTATAATCGCTTCCCAGTTTAGCGAAAACTTTGTTGAATGAAACCCCTGCCGAAATGGTTATGCCCAACTCCGATTTTATGCGCTTTCTTATAGCATCTGCTATATGCTTTCCGTCACCAAACAGCTTTGCGGTTCCGGTCATATCAAGCCAGCACTCATCCAGCCCGTAAGGCTCTACCCGGTCGGTATATTCGGAATAGATGTTTCGGGCGAGAACGGAAAAATGCGTATATAAATCATAACGGGGTTTGATAAAAACGATATCGGGGCATAACTGCTTTGCCATCCAAAGGGGCTGACCTGTTTTTACACCTAACTTTTTCGCTTCATAACTTTTTGCCAGAACAATTCCGTGTCGAAGCTCGGGATCACCCGAAACTGCTATTGGTTTGCCACGCAGTTCGGGGTGATACAGGCGCTCCACACTGGCATAAAAATTATTACAGTCACAATGCAAGATAGTGCGCTCCATTACATCCGCCTCCCGAACTAATGTTCTTATATTATAGAACAATTATTATTATTATACAATGGAAATATGATGTAATATTTTCGTTTTTTAATAAATGCTCTTGAATACACTGGCGGGAGCATTATTTAATAATATAATAAAAACGCTCCTAATACTCGGAATAATCCGAAATTGGGAGCGTTTTATTAATCGATTAGCATTATACCCAACGAGCTTTAGCGTTGTAAGGAAGATTTTTCGGATTGGTTTCCAGAATTTCCAAATATCTTTTATAAGCACTGTCAACAGCGGTATCCCAGGAAAGATAAACATGTTTTCCGGCATTTTCGCCCACTTGCCGAATACCCTGCCTGCTTTGACATGCATTAATCAATACTTGGGCACAGGAATCGGCATTTTCTTCGGCGAGATAGCCTGAAAAATTATGCTGTACCCCCTCGGCAGCACAGCTATCTCTGATAAGCAGGGTGGGGCAGCTACAGGCTGCCGCCTCCTTCACAACAATACCGGAGGTGTCGTATGTTGAGGGGAACAAGAACATATCCGAAAGGCTGTAAAATACGCGAAGATATTCTCGGTCGTAAATAGGGCCGGTGAATATTGTTTGATCAGATAGCCCGATTTCTTGAGCATATTCGCGAATTTTTGGAGCATCAAATCCATCGCCTATCATAAACACTCTAAAAGGGACCCCTTTCGATTTTGCAATTTTGAGGGTGTCCAGAATAAGGCGGATATTTTTATACCACATCATCCGACCCACAAATAAAAACACGAACTCATCATCACGAATATTGTATTTTTCACGCAGCGCATCCACCTTGGTGGTTTCGGATTTGCCAAAAGCAAAATCGGTGCCGTTTTCCATAACGCGGTATCCGCCCCGATAACCGATGTTTCGGAGTGTCTTACCGCACCCTTCGGTAACAACCCAAATTTCATCCGCATTGTTGATGTTTTCAAGCACAAATCTCATTGCAATTTTGCGAAATCCCGAAAGGCGGATGCGCTTTGCAATATCTATATCAAATTTTGTGTGATAGGTCAGCACAACCGGAACTCGAGGAAGGCGATTTATATTTTGAACCAATACAGAGGATGCAAAAGGGGCATGAACATGCATAATATTGAAATGCTTATGACGCAGGCGTATCAAGGTTTCAATATTAAACGGATTACCGGCACGATAGCCTATCTTTTTGTCAAGGGGTATGGATTGATAACGAAACACTTCGAAAGGATAGTTGTCTTCAACTCCTTTATATCCTGGGGTTACAACAGTCACATCACAATGCTTTTCATGAAGAATACCGGCATAGTTTTTAACAGCCTGGGCTACGCCGTCTATTGTCGGCGGAAACGAGTCATTAAACTGACCGACTTTAAGTCTGCTCATTGTAAACGACCATTCCTTTCCAATGAATTCAAATACATTTTACAACAAATAAGGGTACCTTTCAAGCCACATAAGCAAAGCATTTCAAAATAGTTATTTAAAAATGTGCTATAATCCGTTATAATGAAGAGGAAAGGTGTATTTTATTTTCCGGCGGCCTTAATGCCGGCAGAAAGACGAGGGATATAATATGACGAAAAGCTTTACGGTTTCGCTTCAGGAAATTATTCAAGAAACCGTTCTGGAAACGATATATATGCCGGCTAAACCCGATGAAATTCTTATTTCAAGCGGAGATTTAAACAGGCCGGGGCTGCAGTTCAGCGGTTACTTTGATTATTTCGACAGCGCTCGTATCCAGATGTTGGGCAAGAGTGAGGTAGGCTTTCTTGAGGATTTGGAGCCGAAAATGCGTCGTACTCGTATTGACGAATTTGTATCCCACCGCCCACCTGCGGTAATACTCTGCAGGGATCTTGAGGTTTTGCCCGAACTTTTGGAATGTTGCCAAAAATTTAATGTTCCTCTGCTGCGTTCACCCGAACCTACATCAAGCTTTATGGCCAGCCTTATTGCCTATCTTAATGTTCAGCTTGCCCCCAGAATAACCCGACACGGTGTTTTTGTCGA
The DNA here is from genome assembly GCA_028706415.1 of Oscillospiraceae bacterium. GTDB lineage: Bacteria > Bacillota > Clostridia > Oscillospirales > Acutalibacteraceae > Avimonas. Next base: position 3,105 of record JAQWBK010000033.1, read on the forward strand.
GGTATACGGCGAGGGAATACTTCTTATCGGCGACAGCGGTGTTGGAAAAAGTGAAACGGCAATAGAGCTTATAAAGCGCGGACATCGGCTTATAGCAGACGATGCGGTGGAAATACGCAAGGTATCCTCCAAAACACTTGTCGGCTCAGCCCCCGCCAACATTCGCCATTTCATTGAGCTGCGCGGCATCGGCATTGTCAATGCCCGCCGGATTTTCGGAATGGGCTCGGTAAAGATTACAGAAAAGATTGACATGGCAATTCAGCTGGAGCAGTGGGTGGACAGCAAGGTCTATGACCGTATGGGGCTGGATAATGAATTTACCGAAATATTAAATATACGGGTTCCGTTGGTCACAATTCCGGTTAAACCCGGCCGTAACCTCGCCATTATTATTGAGGTGGCGGCAATGAATAACCGTCAGAAGAAAATGGGATATAATGCTGCACAGGAGCTTATGAACAATCTCGGAATTGTGGATGATTCACCCGCATCTACCAAGGTTCAAATTAGCGGTTTAGGATATAGAAAGGGCGAATATTTTGAGTGATTACAATATAGTGGCAGATTTGCATTGTCATACAATTGCCTGCACACACGCATACAGTACCATAACCGAACTGGCAAATGCGGCAGCCGGATTGGGGCTTGCTGCCTTGGGTTATACCGAACACGGAATAGCCATGGTCGGCGCACCCCAACTTTGGCATTTTACCAATCTTAAAGATTTGCCGGATTACATCTCGGGTGTCCGTGTTCTTCGGGGGGCTGAAGTAAATGTTATTGGATTTGATGGGCAGCTTGACATGGAAAATGAAACACTGGAAGATTTAGAGGTTGTGATTGCATCCATGCATGGCGGATTAATGCCTAAGGGTAATGTCGAACAATGCACGGCTGCTTGGCTTGCTGTGTCCGAAAATCCAAATATAGATATAATTGGGCATTCAGGTTCTCCTGAATATGCATACGATTATGAGGCCGTTCTGCCTGCTATGGCAAAAAGCGGCAAAGCAATCGAGCTTAATGAGCACAGCTTTGAGGTGCGCAAAAGTTCAATCGATAACTGCAGGCGAATTGCCCTGCTTTGTAAGCAGTATAAAGTTCCGATCGTAGTAAATTCGGATTCGCACCATCACGCTTCGGTTGGTTTCTTCCCGAATTGTATACAAATGCTGAGTGAGCTGGATTTCCCCCCAGAGCTTATTATTAACTCAAGTGTGCAAAACATGAATTTGTTTTTCTCTAAAAAGGGAATAAGGTTATAATTTAAGATTATTCGGTCTATTTTTCGTTTATTTACGGTATACTGAAAGTGATTATTATATTTTGGAGGGGTAAGATTGCAGCTTGATAAACCGGCGGATATCTGTCTGTCAATCGGTTGTCAAATACAAAAAAACGCTCCCATGTCGGAGCATACCTCTTTTCGTATAGGAGGGCCTGCAGACCTGTTGGTTACGGTTCCGGATGCAGCAAAAATGGGTCAGGTAAAATCCATATTCGACAAAGAGGAAATTCCGGTGCTTATTTTGGGAAACGGTACTAATATGCTGGTAAGCGACAAAGGAATAGAAGGCGTGGTAATCAAGGCGGACGCACAGCGTATCCAGCCCGAGCTCAGAGATGGCCTGGTCTTTTGCCAAGGGGGCGTCCCCCTTAAAAAGCTTTGCCGGTTCGCAAGGGATAACGGCATGTCAGGTCTTGAATTTGCTTATGGCATACCCGGGACTGTGGGTGGAGCGGTATATATGAATGCCGGTGCTTTTAACGGCCAAATGTCGGATGTTCTTTTTTGGGCAGAGGCATATTTTGATGACAGTGGGATTGTTCGTGTTGAACAGGATAAATTAAATCTTGGATATCGCCACAGTGTGTTTATGGAAAAGAGGGGGGTAGTCACCGGAGCGGCCTTTCTCCTAAAGCCCGACATTCCCGAGAAAATCGATTTACGAATGGAAGAATTTATGCGCCGTCGCCGAGAAAAGCAACCTCTGGAATATCCCAGTGCAGGCAGCTTTTTCAAACGCCCCAAAGGCTTTTTCGCCGGAGCTTTGATAGAAAGCAGCGGGCTTAAAGGCAAAACCGTGGGGGGGGCGCAAGTGAGTGAAAAACACGCCGGTTTCATAATTAACACAGGTGGTGCAACCTGCAATGATGTGCAACGGCTTGCTGATGCACTGATAAAATGCGTTATGCGTGACCACCAGGTCATGCTACAGCCCGAAGTGTGTTTTATTGGCAGGGAATAAAAGTTGCTCATAAAAAGGAAGTAGGAAAAAAGTGGAATTTATTATTGTAACCGGCTTGTCCGGAGCGGGGAAATCCCGGGTTGTGACCGCACTTGAGGATATTGGCTACTACTGCGTGGATAATATGCCGCCCAAGTTGTTGCCGAAATTTGCCGAGCTTTGCATTCAGTCGGAGGAGAATCTGTCTCGCGTTGCAATGGTGGTGGATGTGCGCGGCGGACAGAAGTTTGGCGATTTGTTTGATTCGCTTGCGGCACTGCGGCAGATGGGCAGCAACTATAAAATATTATTTTTAGACTGTGATGATCAGGTGCTTGCACGAAGATATAAAGAAACGCGGCGGCAGCACCCCCTTACTTCTATCGGATTAAATACGGTTCAGGATGCAATAGCTGCCGAGAGAGAATTACTTAAAGCACTATTTGACCGTGCGGATTACCTGATAAACACAACATTCCTGTCTCCCGCCCAGCTCAAGGAGAGGGTTACCAAGCTTTTCCTGGGCGGTTCGGCACAGGCGATGGCGGTTCAGTGTCTTTCATTTGGCTTCAAATACGGTTATCCGTCCGAGGCTGATCTTGTTTTTGATGTGCGCTGCTTTCCAAATCCCTTTTATGAGCCCGAGCTTAAAAATAAAACCGGGCTGGACAAGGATGTGCGGGATTATGTCACTCAAGGCGATGAGGTAAAGGGTTTTGAAGAGCGTCTGTATAGCTTGATGGATTATATGCTCCCATTATATCAAAATGAGGGAAAGAGCCAGCTTGTTATTGCCATTGGGTGTACCGGAGGCAAGCATCGCTCGGTTACGCTCGCAGAGACCCTTACACAGCATATAGCCCAGCTGGGATATCGTGTTACGGCCAACCATCGTGATATAGGTAAGCTTTAAATAATGCTCCCGCCAGAGTATTCAAGAGCGTTTAGGTGACCTTTATATAAAAAGCAGTGTAATGAGGAGGATTACGATGTCGTTTTCGTCCGAAGTTAAAGAAGAACTGGCCAGGCTGCTGCCTGAAGAGGCCTGCTGTAATACCGCGATGGCATACGGGCTTTTGGAATGCGGACATTCATTTTCGTTTTCCTCTATATCCCTGCGAACCGAAAATGCTATGGTTGCATCGGTTTATCGCTCGTTCGTTGAAACGGTCTGCGGACTGAATTCCACGGCATTAACTGAAACCGTTCGTTCAAGCGGTATACATATTGTCAGCGTTCCCCAGGAATCCGACCGAATAAAAATAATCCAGCGTTTCGGTCACTCTGTGGATGATATTGCAATCAGGATTAACCGTGCAAATTTTGAATGTGAGTCATGTGCCGCCTCATATATACGGGGGGCTTTTTTATCATGTGGAACGGTTACCGACCCGAATGCAGATTATCATATGGAATTCAGCCTGCCCTTTTATCGCCTCAGTCTTGACCTGCTGTCACTGATGGGGGAGTTAGGGTTTAATGCACGATTGTCAAGGCGCAAGGGAAGCAATATTATATATCTTAAAGAAAGCGGTCAGATTGAAGATTGTCTTACCTTGATGGGAGCAACCAATTCATCTCTCGAATTAATGGGAGTTAAAATGGTAAAGGATATCCGAAACACCGCCAACCGTATTACCAACTGTGAAAATGCCAATATAGATAAAACCGTTGATGCCGCCGTAAAGCAGATTGACGCCATACGAAAAATTGAACAGACACAGGGTTTGGACAGCCTGCCGGATGATTTGAGGGAGCTTGCGCTGATTCGTCTGAAAAATCCGGATTTATCATTGCGGGAACTTGGGGAGCAGCTAAATGTACCCATCAGTCGATCCGGAGTCAACCATAGACTGAATCGTTTAATGAAAATTACGGACAACCTTAAAAATATTTAAAATTCTGCCATTGACAAGTAATAGGAGGTGCCCTCATGGGCTTTGTTCATCTTCATGTTCACAGCGAATACAGCCTGCTGGATGGGGCCTGCCGTATTCGGGAGCTGGTTGCGCGTGCCGGCCAGCTTGGGCAGACGGCGGTTGCAATTACAGACCATGGGGTAATGTATGGAGCCATAGATTTTTATAAAGAAGCGAAAAAGGCAGGTATTAAGCCGATTATCGGCTGTGAGGTTTATGTTGCGGCGCGTTCGCGATTTGATAAGATACACGAGCTTGACGCAGACCATGCTCATCTTGTGCTGCTTTGCAAAAATGAAACGGGTTATCATAATCTGATTAAGCTAATATCGGCAGCCTGGATAGAAGGGTTTTACAGCCGCCCGCGGGTAGATTATGAGCTGTTGGAGAAACATCATGAGGGGTTGATTGCGCTTTCTGCCTGCCTTGCAGGTGAAATCCCTCGTTGCCTTATGTGCGGAGATTATGATGGCGCAAAGCAAAAGGCAGTTTGGTATGATAATCTTTTTGGGCGGGATAACTATTATCTCGAATTGCAGGATCACGGACTGGATGAGCAGCGTACCGTCAACCCTCAAATAATTAAGCTATCGCGTGAAACCGGCATACCCTTGGTTTGCACAAACGATGCTCATTATCTTACAAAGGATGATTCGCGTATTCAGCGGGTTCTTATTTGCATACAGACCAATACAACCACTAATGAACCGTCCAAAATGTCATTTGAGACGGATGAATTCTACCTAAAGTCGGAGCAGGAAATGCGTTCGCTTTTCCCTGAAATACCCCAAGCCTTCGACAACACCCAAAAGATTGCGGATAGATGCAACCTTGAGTTTGAATTCGGCAATACAAAGCTGCCAAGCTTTAATGCACCGGGCGGTGACAGCGTTGAATATTTCCGCCGTCAATGCAGGGAGGGGATGCACCGCATATATGGGGAAAATCCCTCCGCCCGTGTCGTACAGCAACTTGAATATGAGATGGAGACCATAGAAAGGATGGGGTATGTCAATTATTATCTCATCGTAAATGATTTTGTGCAGTATGCGAAAAGCCATGATATTCCGGTAGGTCCGGGCAGAGGCTCGGGTGCAGCAAGCCTGTGTGCATACTGTATCGGTATAACCGGCATTGACCCCATTAAATATAACCTGCTGTTTGAAAGATTTCTTAACCCCGAGCGGGTCAGCATGCCCGACTTTGACATCGATTTTTGCAACGAAAAGCGGCAGCTTGTGATTGATTATGTAATAGAAAAATACGGCTCAGACCATGTTGCGCAGATTGTCACCTTTGGAACCATGGCGGCGCGTGCAGCAATACGGGATGTAGCAAGGGCGATGGGAGTGCCCTATGCGACCGCCGACAGAACGGCAAAGCTTGTGCCGTGGGAGCTTGGAATGACCCTGGAAAAGGCAATAAAGCAGTCAAAGCCCTTCAGTGAGCTATATGAGACTGACCCACAAGTAAGGGAACTTCTTGATATGGCGAAAAAGGTGGAAGGTATGCCGCGCCATGCCTCCACTCATGCGGCAGGTGTTGTTATAACCGACAAGCCTGTCAGCGATTATGTGCCGCTTTGTCTGAACGGTGAGCTTATCGCAACACAGTATTCCATGAATATTCTTGAGGAACTGGGTCTGCTAAAAATGGACTTTTTAGGACTCAGGAACCTGACAGTAATAGATGACGCCCAGAAAATGATTCGTAAAAGCATTCCCGAATTTGATATAAAAGATATTCCGCTGGACAATCAAGCAGTATTTAAAATGATGTCACAGGGAAATACAGAAGGGGTTTTTCAGTTTGAGTCGGGAGGCATGAAGCGGGTGCTTATCGGGCTTGGCCCCGATTGTTTTGAAGATTTAATAGCTGTTATTTCTCTTTATCGTCCCGGGCCGATGGACTCTATACCAAAATATATTAACAATCGTCATCACCCCCAACATATTCGCTACGCCCACCCGTTATTAAAGCCCATTCTTGAGGTTACCAACGGCTGCATTGTATATCAAGAACAGGTTATGCAGATATTCAGGGAGCTTGCAGGTTATTCGTTGGGGCGGGCCGATATTGTACGCCGTGCCATGTCAAAAAAGAAACATGATGTAATGGAGCGGGAACATCAGATTTTTATACACGGTATCACGGATGAAAACGGTGTTGTCGAGGTTGACGGCTGTATACGCCGCGGTGTTTCTAAAGCGGTTGCGGAAAAGGTGTTCAACGAGATGTCGTCGTTTGCCTCTTACGCATTTAACAAGGCACACGCGGCTGCGTATGCGCTGGTTTCTTATCAAACAGCCTACTTAAAATGTCATTATCCCAAGGAATACTTTGCCGCATTGCTTACAAGTGTTTTGGACGGAAGCGGGAAGGTTGCGGGATATATCGCCGAATGTGAGCGGCTGGGTATAAAAATTCTGCCACCTTCGGTCAATGAAAGCGGGGCAAATTTTATCGTAAGCGGGGATGATATCCGTTTCGGACTGCTGGCGGTAAAAAATCTTGGCAGAGGACTTATTTACGAGATTGTACGAGAGAGGGAACAAGAGGGCAGCTATTCAAGCTTTTATTCCTTCTGCTGCCGCCTTTCTGTAAAAAAAGAGTTCAATTCACGCGCCCTTGAAAGCCTTATCAGGTGCGGGGCATTGGATTCTCTGGGTGCCAACCGCCGTCAGATGCTCCAATCCATGGAAAGTATTCTTTCACTGCTTGATGAGAAAAATCGGCGCAATCTTGCGGGGCAGATAGGCTTATTTGATGGCTTGGGAGAGGAAGACTACTTGGAGCCCAAGCTTCCCGACCTGCCCGAATATTCATACAGCGATATTTTGGCGATGGAAAAAGAGGCTACCGGCCTTTACTTATCAGGACATCCCCTGACTCCGTATTCAAACATATACAAAGATTCACACATCGACCGTATAGACCGGATTTTATCATCGGCCGAAGACGATACCGGCGATTATAAAGACTCGGATAATGTGACTTTGCTTGGAATGATAGACAGCGTTCGGCAAAAAAGCACACGGAGCAACTCGGTCATGGCCTATGTTATAATTGAAGATTTATACGATTCTATCGAGCTTTTGGTCTTTCCCCGAGTGTTAACCAGATATTCTTCACTATTGAAACCCGGAGAGGTTGTTCTGGTTAGGGGGAGGATTAGCATCAAGGAGGAAGAGGAACCCAAGCTGCTGGTAGACAGTATAGATCCACCCCCCCAACCCGAATCGATTAGACCCAAAGCAGCAGCGGAAAAGAAATCTCACCGAACGACTCCGTCCGGATTGTATCTGCGGGTTTCCTCGGTAAGCGGAGAGGATTATAAACGCGCCTGTCAGATTACCGGTGTATTTGACGGCAGTGTCCCGATATATATACGGTTTGACGATACCGGCAAGCTAATGCGCGCACCCAAATCCATGGCGGTATGGCCGAATCAGGTAATGCTTGACGAGCTGAAGAGGGTACTCGGAGAGGAAAATGTAGCTTTTATCAATTGAATTTTAAAAATGTATACAATAATAGTTCGGTTGCTTGCACTTTACAAAACAAATGGTGTATAATGTGGTTTATTGGTTCAAATAATTATTTTATATTTGCATGTGAGCAGGAGTGGGTTTTTGTGTCTTTAAAGAGAATTGCCGTATTAACAAGTGGCGGGGATGCGCCCGGTATGAACGCAGCCGTTCGTGCTGTGGCAAGGACGGCTATATCCAAGGGGATAGAAGTGTTTGGCGTATATCGCGGTTATAACGGCTTAATAAACGGTGACCTTTTTCCTATGAATTTGAGAAGCGTTTCGGATATCATACATCGCGGCGGTACAATGCTTTTTACCGCACGCTGCCCTGAATTCAATACCGAAGAGGGCATCCAAAAGGCGGTCAAGGTTTGCAATGAAAACGGAATAAATGGTGTGGTGGTAATCGGCGGAGACGGTTCATTTCGGGGCGCACAGGATTTATCCCGCCACGGGGTGCCATGTATCGGGATACCCGGCACGATAGATAACGATATTTCATGCTGTGAGCATACAATCGGATTTGATACTGCCATGAACACCTGCATGGGTATGGTGGACAAGCTCAGGGATACCGCCCAGTCGCATGACCGTTGCAGTGTGGTCGAGGTAATGGGGCGCAACGCCGGATATCTTGCTCTTAATGTAGGTATAGCGGTTGGTGCCACCACCATTATCGTTCCCGAAGTACCTTTTGATTTTGAGCGTGATATCATCACACGAATGAAAACAACCTCCAAAACAGGGAAAAAACATTTTATCATTGTGGTGGCCGAAGGGGTAGGAGGGGTTGTGGAGTTGGCGGAAAAAATTCAAAAAGCCACCGGAATTGAAAGCCGTGCAACAATACTGGGCCATGTCCAGCGTGGCGGCTCACCCTCGGTTCGTGATAGGGTTCTTTCAAGTGAAATGGGATATCATGCGGTTGAGTTATTAAGGGCCGGTAAAAGCAATCGTGTCGTCGCCATCCAAAATGACAGTATCTTGGACTATGATATTGAAGTGGCGTTACGCATGAAAAAGCCTTTTGACTTCGAGCTATATAATATGGCGCATGAGATTTCCATCTAATATGGTTCAAAGGAGCAGTGATGCTTATGGAACCGATTATGGTATATGAGGTACCAAATCCAGACTGCACCGGCAGATGTGTTGCGGCAATTATTGTTGCCGCAGGAAGCTTTTCAAGAATGGGCGGCACACATAAACAGCTATTACAGCTAGGCGAAATGCCGGTCATAGCGCATACCGTTAAAGCATTCCAAGAAGCGAATAACATTCATAAGATTGCTATTGTTGCAAGGCAGGAGGATATGCCGGCATTTGCCGATATCTGCCGAAAATACATGTTTGATAAGGTATGTGCCGTAGTGTGCGGGGGCTCGACCCGTCAGCAGTCTGTCTCAAACGGGGTTAATGTAATGGGTGAGAATGCAGATTATTATGCTTTACACGACGGAGCCCGTCCTCTTATCAAGCCTAAAACCATAGATACGGTGGTTGAGTTTTCATGGAAGTACGGTGGGGCGGCCGCAGCCGTTCCGGTTAAGGATACCATAAAGACATCGGATGATAGCGGGTTTATATTAAACACCCCGGATAGAAGCCATCTGTGGAGTGTCCAGACACCACAGGTGTTTGAAAGAAAGATTTTTAAGCAGGCACTAAAAAACGCAAGTGTAAATGGATATGACTTTACAGATGATTGTCAGCTTGTAGAAGCCATCGGTCATAAAGTTTATCTTGTAAAATCTGAATATGATAATATAAAGATAACAACGCCCGAGGACATAATACTGGCACAAAGAATACTTGATTTTCGCGGCACCAATATTCAAAACTATTAAAACATAATTGATTTTCGGAGGATGTTAAATGCGAATCGGACACGGTTATGATGTTCATCGACTTGTCCCGAATAGGCGGCTGATCCTCGGAGGGGTTGAAATCCCGTTTGAAAAAGGATTGCTTGGACATTCGGATGCGGATGTGCTTGCACATGCGGTGGCGGATGCCCTGCTGGGTGCCGCCGCACTGGGTGATATTGGTAAAATGTTTCCGGATACCGATAAAATGTATTCAGGTGCCGACAGTATTAGCCTTTTGCGCAAGGTTGTCCAAACCGTTCAGGCAAACAAATGGAGATTGGGTAACCTGGATGTTACCGTCATTGCACAGGCTCCGAAACTAAAACCATATATCGAGCAAATGCGGAGCAGACTTGCAGAGGCGTGTGGTGCAGATATTTCACAAATAAGCGTAAAGGCCACCACAGAGGAGCATCTCGGTTTTACCGGAAGCGGGGAAGGGATTTCCGCCCATGCTGTCTGTCTGCTTTTTTCAACAAAATAATCTTTAATACTGTAAAGATGTCTTGATTTTTACTTGAGAGCAGTATAAAAGAAACGACAACTCCTTACAGAATTGTCGTTTCTTTTTGTTTGCCTCTTTGACCTTAGTCCACGGAACTGCATATATTGGATTAAAAGAGGTGATTTGATTGAGTAGTCTGTGTTTTTATGTTAGCTCTATAACCAATGCAATGAGAGGTAAATCGATACTTGAGCAGAACGGTATCCGCGCTTTTATAACACGCTCTTCGGATGAAACCGTAAAAAACGGCTGTGGCTACTGCCTGCTGGTAACCTCCGACTATGAGCTGGCAGAAAGGCTGCTGCGATCGACAGGAATGCGTATACGTGATAAACAAATAAAGAATGATGGTCCATGATTCAGAGCACACCCAAAAGCTGCATATATTTTGACAATGCGGCAACAACCTGGCCAAAACCCTCCTGTGTGCTGGCTGCGGTACAGCGGGGGATGACGGTATATGGTGCAAACCCTGGGCGCAGCGGCTATAAAATGGCATTTGCCGCCTCTCGGGAAATATATAGCTGCAGGGAGGCTGCAGCCGATTTTTTTAACCTTGATAATCCGGCAAATGTTATATTTACTCAAAATTGCACAATTTCTCTGAACATTGTAATTAAGGGGCTTTTAAAGTACGGAGGACGGGCTGTAGTATCAGATCTTGAGCATAATGCGGTTATACGACCCTTGAATTCACTTTCTATTAAAGAGCCCATTTTTGATATTGCTTGTGTAACGCCGGGAGATACCCAAAAAACCGTGGAGGCATTTCGAGGGTGTATTAAACCCGATACCCGTGCAATAATTTGCCTTCATGCATCCAATGTTTCGGGGGTTCGGCTTCCTATTCGGGAGATTGGTGAACTTGCTCACATGTATGGGCTGAAATTTGTGGTTGATGGGGCACAAAGTGCAGGCGTGTTGCCTATTGATATGAAAAAGGATTCAATCGATTATCTGTGCCTTCCGGGACATAAAGGATTGTACAGCCCTATGGGTGTTGGGATGCTGCTTTGCAACAGCGAATTGCAATTGCCCACCCTGATAGAGGGGGGGACAGGGAGCCTTTCATTAGAGATGAGTCAACCCCAGGAGCTGCCCGACAGGTTTGAAAGCGGTACACTAAATACCGCCGGAATTTGTGGATTACATGCGGGAATTAATTTTGTTAAGAATAAAGGCATTGATAACATAGCCTCCCATGAAATAAATATTATTAAGTATATTTATCAGCGGCTTTGTGAAATGAAGAATGTGATACTTTATACAGCTTGTCCGGATTTAATAAATTCAGCTCCGGTTCTTGCTTTTAATCTTAAAGAGCGTCAAAGCGAGGAGACGGCACAGTTGCTTGCAAGCAAGGGGATTGCTGTTCGTGCGGGTCTTCACTGCGCTCCCTGCGCCCACCGCCGTTTAGGCACCATAAAAACAGGTACGGTAAGGCTGGCACCCTCGACATTCACCACCTTTCGTGATGCTCAATATGTTTGCAAAGTAATTGAAAATATCTGACGAGTGTTATGGTAATCGTAGCTTTATTATCAAACAATACTTTGTGCATATTTTCATTTGCATTAATTATGATTTATGATAAAATATAATTGGTATATATTAAGGTTGTTGTTCTTAATTTCGGACGTGGATGAAGGGAAGAATTATATTGAACGAGTTTCTCTCAAC
>JAQWBK010000132.1 GCA_028706415.1 Oscillospiraceae bacterium
TCCTGCATACACCTCAGTTATGGTTTGTTATCAATTCCATTTTACTGTTTTTTTGTATGCAGGGGAAGTAGCCGCAAGGTTACTTCCTCTTTTTTCATCACTTGCCAACGTTTATTTTACACTTAGTACTGCTCTCAAGTAAAAATCAAGACATCTTTGCGGTCTGTTTTCCGCCATACAGCGTTGTTGTCGTCGGCGGGCGTCAGCCCGCTCTCCTCCTCCGCCTTGCGTGACGAAAAACATCCTCGCAAATTTTGTCTCACCTTTTACTTGAGAACAGTATTAGATGGTAATTGCATATTGTGCAATAAAGAATAAATAAATCGTAGAAACTGCAATATATCTATTGATTTACCGGATAATATGTGTATAATATTAGCAGGGGAAGTAAGAATTATTAATATTCTGTGCTGGGATATTCATACTTTCGCGCCAAAACCGAGGTGTGAATTCGACTTTGCCGAACCTGAAAAGATATCCCGAATTCTTCAAAAAGGGTGGTCATAAATATGAGCTTTGGGAAAAAGCTGTTTGAGGTTAGAAATGCCGCTAAAATATCACGGGCGCAGCTGGTTGAACTGCTTGGGCAAAAGGGGTTTGTTGTCAAAACCTATACCATAAGCAAGTGGGAAACAGGGGTGTCAAAGCCAACGATCGAAGTGTTTTTGGCAATATGCGATATTTGCCGGGTTGATGATATACGGCTTGCGTTTACCGACAAAAGGCATCTTCGGTTGTACGATCTGCCTGTTTCGGCCGGACGGGGTAACTATCTGGATAACAGCGATTATAAAATGATTGAGGTGGACAGCACCGTGCCCTATACCGCCGATTATGCAATCACGGTCAGCGGTGACAGCATGATGCCCCGTTTTGTTGATAAGCAGATTATATTTATCCATGAACAGCCCACCTTAGAAGAGGGGGAGATAGGTGTCTTTTCCCTCAACAACGAAGCCTATTTTAAAAAGCTGGAAAAGGGGCATCTGGTTTCATTTAATCCGGCTTACACCCCTATCCCAATTCGGGATTATGATGATCTGATTGTGTTTGGAAAGGTTGTCGGATAGACACTGCTATTGGAGACGATGTTGTGGGGCGGGTGATACTGCATTGTGATATGAACAACTATTTTGCAACGGTTGAAGAAAAATTCGACTCAAAGCTTCGCATTGTTCCCTTCGCCGTATGTGGCGACCCGGAAATGCGGCACAGTATTGTTATGGCAAAAAACAATCTTGCAAAAAAAGCAGGTGTTATCACCGGTATCAGCTTTCATCAAGCCAAGGAGATTTGCCCGGGACTTGGATATGTTAAAGCCGATTATCATAAATATCTTGCCGAAACCAAATTTGCCCGAAAGATATATAAAAAATATACCGACACCATTATTCCGTATGGATTGGATGAATCCTGGATTGACTTAACCGAAACCGGTGTCTCCTTGAACGACGGCAAACAAATAGCCGATATAATCCGCTTGGAAATCATGTACACCCAAGGGCTTAGTGCATCGGTTGGGGTGAGCGACAATCTCATTTTTGCAAAGCTTGGAAGCGATTATAAAAAACCCAACGCGACAACAATGATTACAAGAGAAAACTATAAGCAGGTTTTGTGGCCGCTGCCTGCATCCGACCTTTTGTTTGTAGGTGGGCAGCGAAAAAAGGTGCTGTCCAAAATCGGTATTCACACAATAGGTGATATTGCATTGGCAGAGCCGCAAACCCTTAATAAGCTGCTGGGAAAGGTGGGATATGACCTTTGGCAGTTTGCAAACGGTGACGACAGAAGCTTCAAACCCGATAATGACAAAATCGGCAGCATCGGTAATACAATAACCCCTCCGGAGGATTTGCACACCCCAGAGGAGGTAAGTGCAATTCTCTATCTGATTGCCACCTCCATTTCAACACGGCTAAATCGGCATAATTTGAAAGCATGTTGTATCAGCATCACCACAAAGGATAACCGGTTTAACACCATAACCAGACAATGCAGTGTTTCTGACCCAACTAACAGCGTAAATATAATTTTTAACCAAGCATACGCCTTGTTTCAGCGGAATTACCGCTTTTATTATCCATTGCGGTCGGTTGGGGTGCGTGTAAACAATTTAGTCTCGGGCGATTACCTGCAATTTTCACTTTTTAAAGAAGAAGCAAATATTTGTGTGGATATAGATGAGCGTATTAAAAAGCTGACAGCAAGATTTGGGAGGCTTAGTCTAGAAAAAACTTCTACATCAAAGGAGTGGATATAGCTATGTGTGGCAGATACACCGTATTGACCGAGGATGAGATTATTGAGGTTCGCGAGATTTTACATGATCTTTCTATGCGGATTGTGCGAGATGATTTTGAGAATTATGACCAAAAACGGGGGGAAGTGTTCCCCACATATTATGCTCCGATTATTACTAAAAAAGATGATGGTATTCTCTTTGAAAGTGCAAAATGGGGTTTTATGAAATGGAACAGCTCGGGAGTGATTATTAATGCCCGCAGCGAAACCATTAAAAATAAAAGCACATTTTCGCATCTGTTAAAAACAGGGTATTGTGTTGTTCCTGCCGGCGAATTTTTTGAATGGGAGCGGCTTCCCAATGTTAAGAAAAAATATTATGTCAGGGATAAACACAGCAACCTGCTTTTTATGGCCGGACTGTATCGTGACATTGATAACCGACGGGAATTTGTTATTATCACAAAGCAGGCCATCGGTGAAATGGCAAAAATACATGATCGGGTGCCAGTCTTACTTAGAACCGACCAACTCGAAAGCTGGCTAACTGGAGGGATTACCCCCCAAGATATTGCCAATATGGATTATGATGTGATTGTTGCCCCTTGTGAAGACCGTGATAAGCAGGCACAAATTCGTTATTCTGAGCTACCTCATACTAACCTCAAATAAAAGGATCGATAAAATTGTCGCTCAAGACGCGTTCTTCTTTAAAGAACGAATCACTCCATTTTATCGGCTTTTATTATTGAGATTAGCATCAGAAAGGATACATCATTAAATGAACTCTAATGAAACAGCCAAAATGTATAATCCAGTAAAAATCCCCGACCGGCAGCACAAGAGCTCGGTGGAGGCGGATGAAAATACGCAAAAAAACAAGGCAGGAAAGTCCGTTTTGGTTGATAAAGGTATGTTTTACGAGATTGAATACGACTCCTGCCAGATAGAGGGGGTTGGTAAATTTGTTTTAAAGCCCCAAAAAATTGTGTCTCAGGAGAAGGACGAAGTAAGGGAACTCTTTTATGCCATGCGGGATATTTCAAAAAACCATCAAAGCTATTACGGTTATAGCAGGATTTTCGATAAAAGAGTTCAGCAGGATATTGCTTTCGCTTTTTATAAACAAGGCATTAGGTTGAAAGAATTGCAAAGTCGCCCAAGTCCAAAAGGGCATAACAAAAAAGCCACCGGAAAGGTGACTGAAAAACAGGTATTCCGGTTGTTATGTAGCAGCAGGGAGAATAACTTTAGCGCCT
>JAQWBK010000034.1 GCA_028706415.1 Oscillospiraceae bacterium
CTCGATACCTTATGTGAACAACAGGGTTATAAAAAATGTCGGGGATGTTAATTCGGGGGACAGTCTCTCCCTTCGTGTTAGTGACGGAACTATAAAATGCACGGTTGATTGATATTTAATCAGAAAGGAAGTGCCATATGGCGGAAGAGTTGACATTTGAGAAAGCAATGACCAGACTGGAGAATATTGTAGCTCAGCTTGAAGGCGGGCGCTGCACATTGGACGAGTCGCTAAAGCTGTTTGAAGAGGGGACTAAGCTTACAGCATACTGCTCAAAGGCACTAAAAACAGCCGAGCAGAAGATTGTGCGCCTTACATCGGCGGATACCGACGGTAAGAAGGACGAAGATTTACCCAACATAGCCGACGAGGATAAGCCCGAACAGTAGAGGAATTTTAACAGGTACGGAAAGGTTTGAATAAATGAGTAATTCGATATACAATGATGATATGAAGCAGCACTTTAATATAATCGAATCATCTCTTCCAAAGTTTATTCCACTAAGCAGCTCGGGCTTGCAGGGCGAATTATTTAATGCTATGGAGTATTCCTGTGCTGCCGGGGGGAAACGGCTGCGGCCGGTTCTTTTGATGGAATTCTGCAGAGTTTGCGGCGGGGATACAAAAAAAGCTCTGCCGTTTGCCTGTGCTGTTGAAATGATTCATTCCTATTCATTGGTTCACGATGACCTGCCCTGTATGGATGACAGCCCTTTACGGCGCGGCCGTCCGTCGACACACGCCGCATTCGGTGAAACCATGGCTCTGCTGGCGGGGGATGCGCTACTTAATCGCGCTTTTGAGGTTATGCTTGACCCTGCCAATCGACAAGGGCTTTCGACGGAATCTGCAATTGAGGCGGCATTTATTCTTGCAAAAGCCTCAGGCGCGGGGGGTATGGTCGGAGGTCAGGTGATTGACCTGAAAAGTGAGTGTAAAGCTATTGACATTTACACATTAGAGCAACTACAAGAAGGCAAAACGGCAGCACTTATTTCTGCCGCTTGCCGAATGGGATGCTGTATTGCAGGAGCAGATGATAAAAAAATAAATGCTGCTGGTGAATTTGGGTTGCAGCTAGGCCTTTGCTTTCAAGTTGTGGATGATATCCTTGACGAAACTGCAACCGCAGAACAGCTGGGAAAACCGTCCGGCAGTGACAGCCAAAATTGTAAGGCGACCTATGTTTCGGTTCTGGGGCTTAAAGAAGCCGAGTCATTTGCGCTAAGTAGAACGAAGCAGGCGATTTTGGCGCTTGAAGTATTCGGCAACCAAGCTGACGGACTTCGGGATTTGACAAACGAGCTGTTAAGAAGAAACAAATAGATGTCGCGCGGATTATTCCGGCGCTGGAAAGGCTTGAAAGGATATGACGGTCCTTTTTGATATCTTTAAAAATAGGGTTTTAGCTGCTGCAGTTCTTGGCTGGTTTTGCGCACAGTTTGCCAAACTGCTGTATACTCTCGTCTTCACCCGTAAGTGGAATCCCGAAAGACTTTGGGGTTCGGGGGGAATGCCGAGTGCCCATTCGTCAATGTCATGTGCTCTGACCATATCTATGGCGCGTATTCATGGTATTGATACACCTTTGTTTGCACTTGCAGTAATGTTTGCCTTTGTCACCATGTATGATGCCATGGGGGTGAGGCGCGAAGCCGGAGAGCATGCGAAACTGCTTAATAAATACCTCAACGAGATTGAAGCGCTAAAAGCTGATAAAGACGGGGATGGTATTCCCGATGTAAAGGTAAACGAGATTGAATTAAAAGAGTTTATAGGGCATACTCCTCTTGAAGTGTTAGGCGGCGTTTTGCTGGGCATTATAATCGGAATACTGATACCGGTATAAAACCGATCGCCCTACAAAAAAAATCTATGCCGCAATCTCAACCGTTGCCGACTTTCGAGCGAGGGTTGAGACAATTATATTTATTTATCGGCAGAGAAAGCGAGGCTTGTCTGTATATGTCTGATACAAAGAATACCCATACTAATTATCTGGATAATATTCAGTCGCCGCAGGATATAAAGGGTTTGACGATTTCACAGCTGACCGAGCTTTGTAATGAAATCCGTGATACACTGATAAATACAGTATCTCAAACCGGCGGGCATCTCTCGTCAAATCTGGGTGTTGTTGAGTTGACGGTTGCCATGCATAAGGTTTTTAATACACCCAAAGACCAGTTTGTCTGGGATGTGGGTCATCAATGCTATGTTCATAAGCTGCTGACCGGACGCGCCCAGCTTTTTAATACCCTTCGCAATGAGGGGGGGCTGTCGGGTTTTCCCGATCCGTGTGAAAGCGAGCACGATTCATTTATTGCAGGGCACAGCAGCACCTCCATTTCGGCTGCAAACGGTATGGCAAAGGCTAAGGCTCTGCTGGGCAGTGAGGGTACGGTGGTTGCAGTCATCGGTGATGGGGCCATGACCGGAGGGCTGGCGTATGAAGGTCTCAGTAATGCCGGCCGCAGCAAGGATCGTCTTATTGTGGTGCTTAATGACAACGGTATGTCGATTAGCCAAAATGTCGGTTTTGTTGCCCGTCATCTGGCAACCCTGCGCGCTCGTCCAAGATATGTTCGGGCAAAAACCATGTTCAGCAATATAGTTGCCTCCATTCCTTTTATCGGGGCTCCTATTCGCAACCGTTTACTACATTTTAAAACAAAGCTGAAAAAGGTGATGTACAGCCGAAGCAGCTTTTTTGAAGAAATGGGCTTTAATTATATAGGTCCGTTAAACGGGCATGATTTAAAGGATTTAATTCGGGGCTTTCAGGCGGCGAGGCGGCTTGACCGGCCCGTACTGCTGCATGTTGCAACCGTTAAAGGCAAGGGTTATCAATACGCCGAAAAAGACCCCGATGTATACCATGGTATTTCCGGATTTGATACTAAAACCGGTTTAGCTTTGCCGTCATCCTGCTGCTTTTCTTCTGTCTTCGGTGAGGAGCTCTGTTCTCTTGCCGAGCAGGATCAGCGAATTTGTGCGATTACCGCCGCAATGAAATCCGGCACAGGACTAAATAAATTCGGTGAACGCTTTCCCAACCGCTGCTTTGATGTCGGAATTGCCGAGGGGCATGCCGTAACCTTTGCTGCCGGCCTTGCTCATAATGATGCACTTCCTGTCTTTGCGGTATACTCTACCTTTTTGCAGCGCAGCTATGACCAAATCCTTAACGATGCCGCCATATCCGGAGAGCATGTTGTTTTAGCAATAGACCGCGCCGGTATCGTGGGGGAGGATGGCGTAACACATCAGGGTTTATTTGATGTGGCGTTTTTGAAAACAATACCCGGCGTTACCGTCTATTCGCCGTCATGTTATAACGAGCTTCGTATCAATCTTCGCCAGGCTATTTATGATGTTACCGGGTTGGCAGCTGTACGTTATCCACGCGGAGGGGAACCGGAAGGCCTGAAGAATTATCTGCCCGATTATAAACCCAGCACCTTATTGAAGGCTGCCGGCGCACGGGTTTTACTCATAACCTACGGCCGAAATTTTGCAAATGTTAAAAAGGCTGCAGACAGCCTTCGTGCATCCGGAATTTCGGTCTCGGTTCTGAAGCTTACCCGTATTTTGCCCCTTGAAGAGGAATGGGCAGAAATCGCACTTTCCTATGAACAGACCTATTTTTTTGAAGAAGGTATTCGGGCAGGCGGGATTGGTGAGAGCTTGGGGTTGATACTTTTACAACGGGGATATACCGGGAAATATAGAAATGTTGCCATCGACGGATTTGTTCCATCGTGTCGCACCCAGTCAGGGCTTGAAAAAGCAGGGCTGGATGCAAAAAGCATACAAGAACTTGTGCGGGCGGACTGTATGGATAAAGAGAAGGTCAGGCCATGGGCTCGGACAATCTGAAAGATGCACTAGCAACGAAAGGAAGGGTCTCATGCGGATTGCGCTTATAGCAAATGAAAAAGCGGCAGAGGCAAAATCGTTGTATAAACGCGTATTTTCCACCCTTGAGGAGCTTGGTGCCGAGGTTTTGACCCCTCCGGCGGGGACCGAGTTTCCTTTAAACGCAACGGATGAGCTGATATCAGCTTGTGCGATGGTGGTTGTTCTGGGCGGAGACGGTACAATAATACATACCGCAAAACGAGCAGCCAACTTTAACCGTCCGGTTTTAGGTATTAACTGCGGTCAGCTGGGCTTTATGGCAGGATTGGAATGTGATGAGCTATCAAAGCTTTCGGCCCTTATGAACGGGCACTATACAATTGAAAAACGGATGATGCTTAATATTGAAATTAATTCTTCCAGAGGTAATAAGACCACGCTGCATGCATTAAACGAAGCGGTCGTTGCCCGTGGTGCGCTTTCAAAAATGGTTGAATTTGAGGTATCAAGTGAGCGTGAGCATGTTCTGGCATATCGGGCAGATGGGATAATAATTGCAACTCCCACCGGTTCGACCGCATATTCTCTTTCGGCAGGCGGGCCAATAATCGACCCGGGTGTACGCTGCCTTTTGATGACTCCCATTTGTGCACACTCGCTTCATGCGCGATCATATATATTTGATGAAAATTCACAGATTTATCTTAAAACAAAAAATATTCAGGAACAGGAAGTTTTTCTTATTGTTGACGGCGAGGAGGGCTTGCAGATCCGAGCTGACGATGTTTTAGTTATTTCCCGCTCCGAAATATTTGCAAGCCTAATAATCATAGATGAAACACCCTTCTATCAAGTTCTCAATAAAAAGCTTATAAGCCGTCATTAATGATACGGGGAGATATTAGATGAAAGCAAAAAGGCATGCCAAAATTCTCGACATAATTCGCTCATATTCGGTCAACACACAAGAAGAGCTTCTTAAATATCTGAACAAGAGCGGTTTCAATGTTACCCAAGCTACCGTTTCACGGGATATTAAGGAACTCAGGTTGATTAAGACGCTGGGTGGGGATGGGAATTATCATTATTCGACCGTTCAGCAGGAAGGCGAGAATATTTCTTCCAAATTCTATTCACTTTTTTCGGATACGGTAAGAAATATTGATTATGCCGGTAATATTGTCGTGGTTAAATGCTTGTCCGGAATGGCCATGGCGGCCTGCGCCGCTCTTGATGCTCTCAATCGCCCGAATATTGTCGGGACGATTTCGGGTGATAATACATTTCTCTGTGTTATGCGGGATGAAAATAATGCCATTGATTTTGTCAGCGAGCTTAAAAAGCTTAGGGAGTAAGGCCGTTTTTTCTATATCTGATATCGCTTAAATGATTATTTTTGAACCTTGTGCCTGAATATAATTATTTGACCGGGGCGCGGAAAGGTAGGGCTAATTATCTATGCTGACCAGTCTGCACATAGAAAACATTGCAGTTATTGAAAAAGCCGGAATCGAGCTGGGTTCCGGTTTAAACGTGCTTACCGGCGAAACCGGTGCGGGCAAATCCATGGTAATTGACGCCATTAATGCCGCTCTTGGCGAACGAATAAGCAGGGATGTGGTTCGCACAGGCAGTCAGCAGGCGCTGGTTACCGCGGTTTTTAACAATATATCAAGCAGGAATTGTCTTGCACTAAAAGAGCTTGGATATCCGCCCGATGAGGACGGTGCTTTACTTATTCAAAGGACAATTTTCGCCGATGGCAAGGGAAGCAGCTGCCGGATTAACGGTCAACCTGCCACGGTTTCCATCCTCAGAACAATTGGGCGTATGCTGGTTAATATTCACGGACAGCACGAAAATCAGGCGCTTTTGTCCACAGAACGACATGTGGATTATTTGGAGCAGATTGGTGGGCTGTTGCCTCTGCATGAAAAATACTCTGAGGCATACGACCATTTATGCGATATCAGGCGGCAGCTTGAAAAAACCAAAATGGATGAGGGAGCAAAGGCACGAAGAATAGATATGCTGCGCTATCAAATAGATGAAATAGAGGCTGCAGAGCTTCAACCGGGTGAGGAGGAGGAGCTGAAGAGCCAGCGTGAGCTTTACCGAAATGCCGAAAAAATCGCGGTTTCTCTCGGCGGTGCCCGCCGGTGCTTTTCGGGGGATGAGGAAGGCGGAGGTTCTCTTGCAATGGTGTCGGATGCCGTGTCATATTTGCAGGACGCCGGACATTATGTTGAAAACATGGCCGAGTTTAGCCGTCGGGTTGAAGGCATTTTATATGATATGGAAGAATGCGCCCAAGAGCTTAGGGATTTTGCGTCCCATCTTGATTTTGAACCCGCCGAGCTTGAGCTTGTGGAGGAACGGCTGGATCGTATTCACCGTCTAATTTCAAAATATGGTGGAAATGAGCAAGAGGTGCTTGCATTCCTTGAGCAAGCGCGGCAGGAGCTGGATTCTATCGAATTATCAGATATGCTTGCGGCCCGACTTCAAGGTGAATTGGAGCAGGCGAAAAAGACGGCATTGGAATTGGCTCAGCAGCTATCGGCCGCCCGTCGTAAGTCGGCGACTGAATACGAACAAAAGGTGCAAGAGCAGCTTGCTTTCCTTGATATGCCGGGGGTTAGGCTGAGTATATCCATCGAGACGGTTGAACCGGGCCCAAATGGAATAGACAGCGTGGAATTCTTAATTTCGGCCAATCCGGGTGAAACTCCGCGCCCGCTTGCAAAAATCGCATCAGGGGGTGAGCTTTCGCGCATAATGTTGGCGTTAAAATCGGTTATGGCAAATGCGGATGATATTGATTCCCTGGTATTTGATGAAATCGATACCGGAATAAGCGGTCGAGCCGCGCATAAGGTTGGTATAAAGCTGCGCGAAACCTCCAAAAGCAGACAGGTTATCTGTGTTACACACTTAGCTCAGATAGGGGCGCAGGCAGATAATCATTACTTGATTGAAAAGACGGTTCATGATGGCCGCACCTATACCGATGTTACCGCCTTGGACAATGAAGGCCGCGAAAAGGAGCTTGCAAGAATTATCGGTGGCACTGTAACCCAAGCAACCCTTGAAGCAGCCCGGGAGATGCTGGCAGGAATTAAATAATTAAATAATTAATTCAAGTTAATCCCGCCACCTAAAAACTTGATTTTTATTATAAAAACGTGTATAATAAACCAACAACCAAAAGGCGGGATTAAACCTGCTTTATCCTTTATAACCGTGTGCTTTGGGGCATACGGACGGGCGGGTCCTGTGCGACGGAGCTCCGTGAACCATGTCAGGCGGGGAACCGAGCAGCATTAAGCGGTTGTTGCCGTGCGCCGCAGTAAACCTGTCCGTTCGTATGCCCGAAGGCACGCGTTTTTTTCTTTGAGAAGAAGGAGGACGCTCTATGTATCAGATGCTATACAGAAAATGGAGGCCGCAAAGCTTTTCTGAGGTATACGGGCAGCCTATGATTACGGCAGCC
Source organism: Oscillospiraceae bacterium (assembly GCA_028706415.1). Taxonomy (GTDB): domain Bacteria; phylum Bacillota; class Clostridia; order Oscillospirales; family Acutalibacteraceae; genus Avimonas. The sequence continues at coordinate 7,355 of JAQWBK010000034.1, forward strand.
CTGAAGAATGAGCTTAAAACCGGCCGAATTGCGCACGCCTATCTGTTTACAGGCTCCCGCGGGACTGGTAAAACCTCCTGTGCAAAAATCCTTTCAAAGGCTGTAAACTGCCTTAATCCTCAGGATGGAGACCCCTGCAATCAATGTGATATATGTCGCGGTATTGATGATGGAATGATTCTGGATGTGGTTGATATTGATGCCGCTTCCAATAACGGGGTTGATAACATACGCGACCTGCGCGAGGAGGTAAATATTACACCTGCTGTGGCGCGCTATCGTGTTTATATAATCGATGAGGTTCACATGCTGTCTTTGCCTGCCTTCAACGCCCTTTTAAAAACTCTTGAAGAGCCGCCTGCCCATGTGATATTTGTTCTGGCCACCACAGAGGTGCATAAGCTGCCTGCCACCATTTTATCAAGATGTCAGCGCTTTGATTTCGGTCGCATCCCGCCTGAAGATATTTCCGAGCGTATTAAATATATAGCCCAGCAAGAGCAGTTCACCATTACAGATGAAGCGGCTTTGTTTGTTGCACGGATTTCGGATGGTAGCATGAGAGATGCTCTTTCACTTATAGACCAGTGTGTTTCACAAGAGAGTGAGCTGACCGCTGATACTGTTGCCAAAGCGGCGGGGCTTGCGGGTAGAGATTATTTATTTGAGCTTTCACTCGCGGTTCGTACAGGGGACAGCGGGGCTGCATTGGCGATTATCGGTCGGTTATATAATGCTTCGCTTGATATGGAACGGCTATGCGCCGAGCTGATCGATTTTTATCGCAATCTTATGGTTATAAAAAGCGTTCCCAAACCCGATGGTCTTATCATTGCCCCGCCTGACGAGCTAAAACAACTTGGGGATGAGGCGGTTGCTTATGAGCTGACCACCATACTGCACTGTATGGATATTCTGCAGGCATCGCTTGAAGGTCTTCTTTCGGGAGCATCAAGGCGGGTAGGAATGGAAATGGCCGTTTTAAGGCTGTGTTCACCCGAGCTTGACACAGGCAGCCAAGCCCTGCTTAGGCGTATAAAAGCATTAGAGGTTGCCGTAAAATCGGGGAAAATAACCGTAAATGAACAGCCGGAACAAAAAGCACCTGAAAAGGCTGTAAACCAGAACAAAATAAAAGATGTTATAAAACCACCACCCGCCGAACCGGTTGATAACAATGATGTGTCGAATGTTGTTGAAACAGAGTTTTCAGGTTGGAACGATGTTATTGCAATACTTGAGAACTCATGTCCGCCGCTTTTCGCGGTACTTCAGGGTTCAACCGCGGTGCTTCGTGGGAATATTGTTTTGATCGATACCGACAATGAAGTGTTTAAAACTTTGGTCTCGCGGGATGGGAATACAGCCAAGCTAGCCGAAGCAATAAAAAGCGTTATCGGAAAGCAATGCCGTATCGGGATAAAGAAAAAGCCGATTGCCCAATCCGAAGAAGACAGCGACCCTTTGTCAGCCTTTATTCGTTCCAGCATAGAAAAGGGAGTAAACCTCGAGGTTAAACCATAAATTATATAAATCACTTTCCAGAAAGGAACGGTCATAAATATGAAAGCAAGACTTCCAGATGGGTATTCAAACAAAGGCCCGGGCAATATGCAAAATATGCTCAAGCAGGCACAGAAAATGCAGGAGGATATGGCTGTATTACAAGAGGAACTGGATGTTCGTGAATACAGTGCGTCGGCCGGGGGAGGGGCGGTATGTGCAACCGTAAGCGGTAAGCATCAGGTATTAAACCTTGAAATAAAACCCGAGGTGGTTGACCCCGAGGATGTTGAAATGCTATCCGATTTAATAATGGCGGCTGTAAATGAGGCAATCCGTCAGGCTGCCGACAATTCGGAAGCCGAAATATCAAAAATATCGGGCGGGCTTAACATGCCCGGAATGTTCTGATCATGTCATATCATGCAGCGCCTCTTGCGCGCCTTATAGAACAGTTTGAAAGGCTGCCCGGAATCGGGCATAAATCCGCCCAAAGGTTAGCCTTTTATCTGCTTAATATGCCTGAAAAAGATGCAGAGGTATTTGTGAAATCAATTATCGATGCACGCGAAAAAATACACGAGTGCAGCGTCTGCTGTAACCTTACCGACCAAGATTTATGTCCGGTGTGCCGGTCGGGCGGGCGGGATGCATCAATTATTTGCGTTGTTGAGGATGCCCGCGATATAGTGGCGTTTGAACGCACAAGGGAATTTCGCGGGTTTTATCATGTCCTGCACGGCACCATATCTCCCATGGACGGTATCGGGCCGGAACAGCTCCGCATTAAGCAGCTTCTTTCAAGGGTGGCAAACAAGGAAGTAGAAGAGGTTATTATGGCCACCAACCCCACCGTTGAGGGGGAGGCAACCGCAATGTATATTTCAAAACTACTTACTCCCTTTGGCTTAAAGGTCACCAGATTAGCATACGGAATTCCGGTTGGTGGGGATTTGGAATATGCTGATGAGGTTACGCTTAGGCGTTCGCTTGAGGGCCGTAACATACTTTGATATAACCGAGGTGATCTGTATTGGCCGAAACATCAAATTTTAAAACAATCATAAAAAATAAAAAGGCGTTTCACGACTATTTTGTTGAGGAGTCGTTGGAGGCGGGTATCGAGCTGTCTGGAACCGAAGTGAAGTCGCTGAGACAGGGCACGGTGAATTTAAAGGATGCATGGTGCTCGATTGATTCGGGTGAGGTTTTTATAAATGGTATGCACATCAGCCCTTATGAAAAGGGGAATATTTTTAACCGTCAACCCATGCGGGTGCGCCGCCTCTTGTTGCATAAAGGGGAGATACTCCGTCTTTATGGATTGATGAAGCAACAAGGTTACACACTCATACCCCTGTCTTTATATTTTAAGAATTCCCTTGTCAAGGTACAAATTGGGCTTTGTCGTGGTAAGAAGCTATATGACAAGCGGGAGGATGCCGCACGGCGGGATATGAAACGCGAAGCCGAACGGGCATTAAAAGAGCATAACGCATAAAATGATAAAGGACTGTTGCAAAACGAAAGTTGAGCAACAGTCCTTTTAAATCAGGGGTTAGTCTAATACTGTTCTCAAGTAATCAGTATAAGTATTATTTGGCATGTTCTGCTACTCTGGGGCATATATATAATACTAATTTCAATAAGAAACGCCCGCCGACGACAACAACGCTGTATGGCGGAAAACAGACCGCAAAGATGTCTTGATTTTTACTTGAGAGCAGTATAACATTCCGGCCAACAGAGCCGCGACAACCGGGCAGAATGGCTGTCACGGCTCTGTTGGCATGTTTCTAATCGGAATTAGTATAAATTATAATATAGGGAAGAGGGCAGTCGATGATACGGGGTGTTTATCATGTGATTAACAGAAGGCAGGCTATTATTTTGTTGGCTGTAGTTTTTGTCATTGCGGCTTTATCGGTGACCCTTGTATCTTCAATTCCAGCGGTATTAACCTCGGTAATAACCGACCCTGATACAAATAAGCCCATATGCTGCACCGACAGAGCGGATAATGTTTTATGCTTGACTTTTGACACATCAAGGGCAGATGAGCAAATTGATCCGCTATTAAAAATATTGGCTCAAAATAATATAAAAGCTACCTTCTTTGTTACGGGCGAATGGGCAGAACGCTGCTTCAACTCGATGAAAAAGCTTGTCGACTCGGGTCAGGAAGTTATGAATGCATCTGATAAACCCAGCAGTATGACCTCGCTCTTTGAAAACGATACAATAAATCTTATAAATGCAGGCGGGGATAAAATTCAAGCCATTACAGGAAAACGCCCGATATTTTTTCGTCCCACTGATGGCGAATACGATGACAATCTTCTCGAAACACTTGCATTATTGGATATATATCCGATTGGATGGGATGTTGAAAGCTTTGATATAAAAGGATTGGATACCGGCGCAATTATCAAAAGGGTGGTGTCCCAGTCGGCATCCGGTTCTATTATACGCTTTAATACAGATGGAAAAAATACACTGGATGCATTACCTAGTGTTATTAAACAGTTAAATCAAAAGGGATATACTTTTATACCTATGTCCGAAATGATACATAAAGATAACTACACCATAAACCGTCTTGGAAGGCAGATTTCTCTTGGTAAATAAAAACGCGGAATAAACTGCATAAAAAAAAGCGCCACGACAAAATGCCGCAGCGCTTTATAATACTGATTGCTCATTAAATAATTACAATATAATGGTAGCTATTCGAATTGCAAATAATACGGCGCATACATACATGATTGGATGAATATCACGGAATTTACCGGTTATAAGCTTGAGGATGACCCATGTTAGTATACCAAACATAATGCCGTTTGCGATGGAATAGGTAAAAGGCATCATGATTATTGCCATGAAACCGCCAAGTACATCTGCCATATCACCTTCAAATTTCATTTTAAGCACGGCAGACATCATTAACAAACCGACAAAAATTAGGGCAGGTGCGGTGGCAAATGCAGGAATTGCAAGGAATATCGGTGAAAGGAATAGTGCAATAATGAACATAACGGCTGTTGTAACAGCAGTAAGTCCTGTGCGTCCGCCTTCGGCTACACCGGCAGAGCTTTCAACATAGCTGGTAACCGTGGAGGTACCAAGGCAGGCGCCGGCAACTGTGCCCACAGCATCGGATAACAGTGCACGACCTGCACGCGGAAGGTTGCCATTTTCATCAAGCATGTCGCCCTTGCTTGCAACCCCAACAAGGGTGCCAACAGTATCAAACAGGTCGACAAACAGGAAAGCAAAGACAACAACGACAAAATTCATTAAGTTCTTGGCTACATATTCAAAATTAAACTGCAAAAATGTTGGGGCAACCGAGGGAGGAATAATATCCTTTACCCCATCAAAGGAAGGAATAAGGGAATAAACCTGGTTATCAATATCAACCTGATACCAGCCGGCAAGCTGGGCAACTATGCCCAAAATCCATGTTAATAGAATACCCCAGAGAATTGAACCCTTGATTTTAAAATGGCTCATTGCGGCAATTGCAATAAGCCCCACAAAAGCCAACACAACCTGTGGACTTGCTAAATTGCCCAACTGGACCAGGGTGGATGAAACGGCAATAGCCTCGGTTTCGGATATCGAAACAGCAAAAGCATCCGACGTAACAATACCGGCGCCTTTCAGACCGATTATGGTGATGAAAAGACCGATACCGGCGGTGATACCAAATTTAAGATTTGTAGGAATAGAGTTAACCAGAGTCTCACGGAATTTGAATAGTGAAAGGATTATGAAAATAATACCTTCAACCAATATTGCAGTCAGTGCAACTTTCCATGGGTCGGTAATACCCTGTTCGGCTAAGTCTGTGCATACTGTATAAGTAAAATATGCATTAAGACCCATACCCGAAGCAAGAGCGACCGGATATTTTGCGAATACACCCATAATCAGGGTTGCAAACGCGGCGGAAACAGCTGTTGCAGTAAAGACTGCCCCTTGATTCATGCCTGTTTCGGCAAGCATCTGGGGATTGACGGCCAGAATATAGGCCATCGCTAAGAAGGTGGTGATACCGGCAATGACTTCGGTGCGCACATTGGTACCGTTTTCCTTCAATTTAAAGAACTTTTCCATGTTATTCCTCCTCAATTTTTTGCTTTTCAGTCTTTTCCCTTATTATTCAAGGAAAAATTATACTTTTAAGTATATGGCATTATTAATAATAAATCAATAAGTTATTAAAAGTTTGTTAATAAAATCATTTAGAATTATTGGTGCGGTTTTTGTATAATTCGCAATATTTCTGCCGTATCCAGACGAAATACGACCGAGAAGCTCGGTCGGTTTGACAACACAGTGCAATTTAAGTTATAATAAGGGATACAAACTAAAAAAAATGAAGGTGTTTTGGAGGAAATTATGGCGAGTATGAAACCAAAATTGAATGAAAAGTCCGGATTACTGGAGCTGGGGTTTGAATTTACAGATGTAGCCCAGCCCAATCTATTTCGTAATATGTATCCCTTTAACGATATTCCTAAGCTTATTTTTAATCACCGCATTGTGCCCATGAATCTGCCTGAAAATATCTACATTACAGACACCACATTTCGGGATGGACAGCAGGCCCGCTCTCCATACTCGGTTCAAGAGATCTGTGATATTTTCACCCTGCTTCATAAGCTGGATAATGGTAGCGGAATAATCCGTCAGACCGAATATTTTCTTTATTCCGATAAGGACAAACAGGCGGTGGAAAAATGCCGTGAAATGGGATATGATTTTCCGCAGATAACCGCCTGGATTAGGGCGCGTAAAGAGGACTTTGAGCTTGTCAAGTCAATGGGAGTGAAAGAAACCGGTATATTGGTTTCCTGCTCCGATTATCATATTTTTAAAAAAATGAAATGGACACGCTCCGAGGCAATAAAGAATTATATAGCAGTAATTGAAGCCGCCCTTAACGAAGGGATTGTTCCACGCTGCCATTTTGAAGACATTACAAGGGCAGACATGCATGGATTTGTACTGCCCTTTGCTCAAAAACTAATGGAATTATCTAAAGACAGCGGTATTCCAATTAAAATCCGTGCCTGCGATACTCTTGGGCTGGGTTCTTCCATCCCGGGAGTGGTGCTTCCCAGAAGCGTTCAGCAGATTATGTATGGCTTTACTAATTATGCAGGTGTACCCTCTAAGCAGCTTGAATGGCATGGGCATAATGATTTTTATAACGCCGTTCCGAACGCGGTGACAGCCTGGCTGTACGGTTGTGCTTCGGTTAATACTTCGCTGCTGGGAATAGGTGAGAGAACGGGAAATACTCCGCTTGAAGCCATGGTTATTGAATATTGTCAGCTTAAAGGCAATAACGGGGGAATGAACTTAAAGGTAATTACCGAAATTGCGGAATACTTCGAAAACGATCAGAACTTCGAAATTCCTCCCCGCACTCCTTTTGTTGGACGGGCATTTAATGCTACCCGCGCGGGTATCCATGCTGACGGTTTAATGAAGGACGAAGAAATCTACAATATTTTTAATACAACAGATATTCTGGGCAGGCCGCCCATTGTGGTTGTGGATGCCCACTCGGGAGCGGCGGGGATAGCTGCTTGGATTAATTCGTATTATATGCTCACAGGCACCGACTGTGTCGATAAGCGGAGCCATGGCGTTGCAAAAATTAAGAAATGGGTGGATGCGGAATACACAGACGGTCGCACCACGGTAATCGGAGATTCCGAGCTTGAGCAGCAGGTTAAGCTTCATTTAAGAC
>JAQWBK010000035.1 GCA_028706415.1 Oscillospiraceae bacterium
TTATCGCAGGGCTATGAATCCGAGCAAGCGCAACTGGAAACACAGACCGATAAATTAAAAGCGGAGCTGGCGCAGTTTGAAGCGGACACCTTCCGCGCCGACAAGTTTGTGGAATTGGCGAAACGGTACACCGATTTTTCGGAGCTGACTCCCGCTATGCTTTATGAATTTGTGGAAAAGGTCATCGTCCACGAGGGCGATAAATCCAGCGGCAGCCGTGTTCAGCGGGTAGATATTTATCTCAACTATATCGGGCAGTTTGATGTTCCGGGGGAATCGGAATCGATTATCGAAGAAGACCCTAAAAAAGAAAAAGAGCGCGCATATCAGCGTGAATACAAACGCAGAAAGCGAGCCGAGAAAAAAGCCGCAGAGATAGCGGCACAGGAACGAAAAACGGCGTAAGCCAATATATCAATCAGACACAAGGCGGTTACGGTTTTTATCGTAGCCGCCTTTTTGCGTCCAAATTTATTACGATTGGAGAGTTTATTTATGGCATCTACAAAAACCACCACCGAAAGAATCGACACCCTGCAAGAAAAAATATCCCAGCTTGAAAACGAGAAAAAGCGGCTTCTTAATTTACAAAAGCAAGCCGACCGCAAAGCTCGGACAAAGCGGTTGATTGAGCGCGGGGCAATTTTGGAAAGCCTTATTTCGGGTGCGGACACTTTCACCAACGACCAAATTAAAGCTTTTCTTGAAAAGACCATCGCAACCGAACACGCCCGAAAAATTCTTGACGGATTGGTTGTACAGGGCAAGGAGGCGGCGGATGAAAAATCACAATGGAGGGTAAACAGCGGTACAACGGCTGTAGCCGAAAAAGTGGCGGTCACGGAGCAAGATGGTGAGCAGCGTTCTATTCCCTTAGTTTACTAAGGGCGCACTTATACACCGCTTCGCGGTGTGTGCGGTCGGACGCCCGACTGGCGCTCCTGCGGAGAGCCTTTGCGCCGTTCGTCGCAAACAGGGGGCGTGCGCCGCCCCCTGCGGAAGTGTTGCAAAATTGACTGACCGCCATTTTCACAACGATTCCTACCCCCACGCCAAAACGAACGCGACGGCAATCAGTATCCCGCAGTGCGGATACCGGTTGCCGCTTTTTCATTTTCAGAGAACGACGAAAGGAGTGCTGCCGAATGGCAATATATCATTGCAGCATCAAAATAATCTCGCGCGGTAAAGGGAAATCCGCCGTTGCTGCAGCCGCTTATCGGAGCGGAGAAAAAATCACAAACGATTATGACGGAATCACCCATGACTACACCAGAAAAAGCGGTGTTGTTCATACTGAAATACTGTTGCTGGATAATGCGCCTGCTGAATATGTAAACTGCCAGAGCGGCTCGCTCCGTGCCGTTTTATGGAATGCGGTTGAAAAAATAGAAAAAGCAAAAAACTCACAGCTTGCTCGTGAAATTGAACTTGCCCTGCCTGCTGAACTAACAATGGAGCAAAATATTTCCCTTGCCCGTGATTATGTGAGAACGCATTTTGTTTCGGCAGGAATGTGTGCCGATATTTGTATTCACGATACCAGCAGCGGTAATCCTCACGCGCATATTCTTTTAACCATGCGCCCATTTGAACAGTGCGGGACATGGGGCGCGAAATCGAGAAAGGAGTATGTTTTAGATGAAAACGGAGAACGTATTAAATTAAAAAGCGGCGAATTTAAGTCCTATAAAGTCAACACAGTTGACTGGAACGAACCCACAAAAGCGGAGCAATGGCGGGCGGCATGGGAAATCGCCGCCAATGCCGCTTTGGAAAAGTACAGTCACGAATCCCGTATCGACCACCGCTCATATGAACGGCAAAACATTGAACAAATCCCAACCGTTCACATGGGTGTCGCCGCCACGCAGATGGAACGCAAAGGTATTGTCACCGAGCGTGGAAATATGAATCGGGAAATTTCCCGCATAAATCAAATTCTGTTTGCAATTAAAGCGAAGTTGAAACAGTTTAAGGGCTGGTTGAAGGCGGCGGTTGCTCCCGCCGTTAATACCACAAAAGCAGAAAAGCCGTCCATCATGACGCAGCTTGATAAATACAAAAAAGCGGTTGCGGAAACGAAAAACCCGGAGCCACCCCCGCTTGCCGATTTATATGCGCGTTTTGAAGCCGCCCATAAAAATTTGAAGCGGGTTGATGTGCGCTTGAAATCCGCAAACGGGGCTGAAGAATATAACGGAATTTTACCCGAAAGGCACAAGGCGTATGCCGCATATTCGGCTTTAAAAGCGGAGGTTAAAAAGGCGGAGAAAAATCTTCCGCAGAAAAAACCAAGGTCAAGAGATATGGAGCGGTGATTTTAATAATTGCCGCCTATGGGGCAGAAAGCAAAAACTTGGCGTTTTTTAAATTTTTATTCTTTTTCGCCATTTAATACTAATCACAAATTGAAGATGCCGTTTTGCGGCACCCGGCTCGTTTCATTAGTTATTTTGCATATAGCAGACATTTTGAAATCCGTCAAAAGATTGGCGTTGAACGGTAGCGTGAACACGCTCTAATTGCTTCTTTGTTTTTCTCTTAATCACCCTTTTAAAAAGGTAACAAGCGGCTGGAAATTCCAACCGCTTGTTCAAGATTTTAAGGCAGCGATTTAATTGATTAGATTAATGTCTAACAATAGGGGATTATCACGCTTGAACACACCTGCTCTCCTTTTGCTCCGCTTGAAGTAGCTATCAAATAAGTTTTTACAAACCTCTGTGCGAACGCCCCAAAGGCGGTTCCATTAATGTTATGAATCTATTTTACTGCCTTTCTTTTTTTGCTTTTGATGTTCAATGCAATAGCCATTCCTCCCGACACAAAGAGCAGTGCGAACCATAAATACATATTGCTGTTATCCCCGGTTTTAGGAGCTTTATCATCTTGCTTTTTCTCTTCAATAGTAAATTCAGCGGAAGCCGTTCCACTTGTTGAGACGATACCGATTGTATATGTTCCCGCCGAAAGGGTTTCGAGGTATTCCTCTTTTAGCTCTATAACAATGCTTCCATCGGAGAGATTGTAATGACTCGGATGAAGGACATCGCCATCCACCGTGACATGTATAAAATCTTCAAAGGCAGCATTTGAGCGAAAGATGAGGGTGCCGCCGTCTCCCAACCGATAGGAACGGCCTTCTCCTTTGGTCATACTCGGGGGTAGTTTTTCAATAGGTTCGGTTTTGGTTACACCACAGAACGTGCAAGTATAGGTTATTAAACCTTCTTTTTCTGCTGTCGGCTCCACCGTCACCACACCACTATCCCATGTATGTCCATCATTAACCGTTATCGTAACCGATGTGCTGTTTCCGGATTTATCGGTTGCGATGATGGTTTGTTCCCCTGCGGCGGGATTTACGGTTACCTGTCCATTGTTTAGACTTACTTCCTCCCCATTTAATGTAACCGTATGCAAGTTGTCATCGGACACGGTCACAGTAACGGCTTCACAGTAGACTGCACCGTCCGTTACGCCGCTGATTTGGGGAATGATGTTGTCAAGAACAATGCCGTCTGTGTTTATGATCGTGCTATTGCCTGTTTTGTCGGTGATTTTTACATAAACCACATGATTGTTATTGGGGTCAATATTGAAAGAATCGCTGAACTCCGCCCAATCTGCGATGTTTTCAGCTTCTGTTTCAGACAGCGCTCTGTCGGACAGAGAATAATATATCTTATCTACACCGCTTTCGGCATCACTTGCACTGACTGAAACGGTTTGTGTTTCTTTAAAGAAAAGACCAAATGTAACGGTATTAAGGAAACTGTTCCAATTGTGCGTGTCTATGGAAATGTTCCCCGCCGGCGAAGTTGTGTCAATAAGTTTGGGAATAGCAACTAACTTCGTTTCTCCGCAAACCCGGCAGGCGCATTCCTGCTCTCCGTCTTCAAAGTATGTTGCCGGCTTTGTAATTTGCCCCGGTGTCCAAGTATGCCCGTCATTCACCGTAATAGTAACAGTCGTTGTATTGCCCGCCTTATCGGTCAAAACAATGGTTGAAATACCATCAAAAGGCTGAACGGTGAATGTGTTGTTCACGATTTCAACCGATTGCCCGTTGACCTCTACCGTATCGATGTTTTCATCCGCTGCGATAAATTCAGTAGCCTCACAGAATGTCTTTCCGTTTATATCACCCGTCAATATCGGGGCCGTATTGTCTATGGTGACATTCATGTTAACACCTTTTTCAACCGAAACGGAAGCGACGGTGTTTACTGCTTCAAGCAATTCAATGCAAATCTCCGTTGCCTTATCTTCCGCACCATCCCTCACAAGAAACCGAAGGGTGATAAGGGTGCCGGCGGGAACGACCGTATCCAGTGTAGTTCTTGTTGTTAAAAATCTAAAAGTCCCTGTGGTTAAATCCCTTTGCAATGTGAACTGTTCCTCACTGAAAATACTGCCGGTTGCAACTTCGGTCAACTCCAGAACGCTGATATCAAAACTAACACCGGCCAAAACACCCCAGATTGGCGTATCTGTGCTAACAGTCAGGGGAACCTCAAACTCCTTCCCGCGGTTTAGAACCACGTCATCCGCGTCGATAAGCAAATTTACTGCACCGGTTCCGGATCTTAACATTAATGACATTGGCATTGCAAAAGATGTTTGCTGTGTGCCGGTATTGGCTCCTTGATAAGCCTGCGCAGGGATATTGGTTGACAAAAGGACGGTTTCTATTTTATTTCTGTCGACATTGTTTATGTTATTGACCGTGTTTCTCGGATATTCAAGACTTATCGTATATTTGGGCGCTTCTCCTCCGAACAGTTTTAAATATTCTGCCAAACCTTTATTATCAATCTCAAAGGATGTCATTCCGGTTAAGATGATAAAGCTGTCATATGCCGGATTTCCAGAAGTCACTGAAAATATTGGCGAACCGACATAATCCATGGGGTTATAGTTATTCATAAACTGGTCTGTAATAGTGCAGTCATGGGAATAACTGTAGTTGGTTGTCTGTGCCAAATCAATGTTGCCGATATTATCCGACAAAGGCACTTTGGTGGTGATATTCCTCCGCAGGAAGTTTTCATCATATTTCTCAAGGGTCACATTTTCGCCAACCTCATTGCCGGATATATAATTATTAACCCAGCCCGACCATTTCGTGCCGTCCCCATAAATTCTAAGATACGATGTGAAAGACCAAGCCGGCCTAACGCCTTTATTGCTGCCTTTAAATATCCATCCCCCGGTAATGCCCCAAGGTACAAGCCCGCCTCCGAGTTCATAAGTATGATCGTCACCGGCTTCAAAATCATTGCCGCCATGATCCAAGATGGTTGAATGAGATTTTGTTTTAAGGCCTGATGGCGTTCTCACATACAAACCGCCTGTTATTTGGGCATCGGTTCCGTCTGTGGTAACAATACGTATCTGTGCGCTGTAAGGACCGCTCTGGTAGCCTGTAACTGTAATGCTATTAGCGTTAGAAGTTGCCGCGAGGTAATTGTTCCCCTCTGCTACAGACACATAAGCGATGTAGGTGCCGGCGGGCAAATCGGTGAAAAACCCTGTTGTGTTGGTGTATGTCCTGCTTGCGTCAGATTTAAGCAGGATGTAAGATATCTCACCGTCACCCAAAATGCCGGTGGGACGGCCTATCGCAACAGAACCGCCACGGGCGTATACGGCCGGCGCAGCAAGGTTTCCGCCGCCTGTGACCATAGGTATTCTTTTGATAATGACCGCTCCGCTGACCACTTTTTCTCCCATGTCAAGGTAATTGCCATCAGACGGCCTTGTGAACTTAACATCGTATCCGCCTGCGTTGAACGGCTTTGATGATGTCCAAGTATCCGCACCTTGTTGCTTGTATTCAACAACTATCGAAGATTTTAAACTCTCGTATCCGCTTGCCATGGAAAAGCTGACGGCTTGCACCTGCTTGTTGTAGTCCGATGTTTGATTTGCATTGCAAATAATCCAATCCGGGTTAAAAGTCTTTTTAAGTTCCCAATGACCTTCAAAGGTTTGATCTGATGCTTTTTGGTATAACACGCCGGGTTGCATTTTGATGCCGTCTCCATCATACCAACCTAAAAACTTAAACATATCATTGGTAGGCGAGGGCGGAAACTGGTAAATTGGTTGGTCATACACCTGAGCCTGTGTGGTAACTTCGCCATAATCGCCCGGATCAAAGGTGAGTGTATATGTATTTGCAGTCCATGTTGCAAAGAGCGGAAGATTATGTGCGGGCATCAACTTCCCATCAAAGCTAAACGGTGTATGGTCAACAGCGTAATACCAACCGGCAAAGGTATATCCTGTACGCGTTGGTTCCACCGGGAACAGCACAGAGCCTTTCATATATTCATGAGTCTTTATGGGGTCTCCGCCCTTTGTATCAAAGATAACATAGTATACCGGGGCCGGCTCTGCCAACTTACAAGTAACGACATAATTGATGGAATGTTCCGTTCGTTCAATAACGGGGGATATATCTGCAATTATGGCACCCTCTCCGGCCTTTTCTCTTACATACGCGTTTAAATCACCTAAATTAGGGATGGTTCTTGATTTAAACGTAATCGTTACCGGGTCTACACCAACGACACCGACAAAGGTACAGGTGGCAGTTTTGGCATTGTCAATATAGTTTGCTGTAAACTCCGGATTGGTACCATATTTTGCGATAAACTCTAAATTCACTATGCTGCTCATATCAAACATATTGCCGTCTTTATCAAGCAAATTGCTGAAAGATGTGTATTCGCTTGCAGCGCTGTTATCTTTACCTGTTTGTTTTAATTCATCAAAATTAAATGATTTTCCATATTGTGTTTTCAGGGTAAGGTCGGTGACGCTTCCGTCGGCATGATGAACATCTTTAACAGTAATGTTGTATGTTTTAGGTGAGATATCGAATAAAAACACCCGGTCAGAGGTTATACTTAGCCCTGTTGATTGGTCATTGTATCCGATAACCTCTCCATATCTTAAATTCTTGCCGTTATCATCATACAATGGATAAAGAATCCTCTCAAGAATCTCTTGCTCTGTCGGCAAATCAAAGACATCAAGCCGAGAGTAGCGGTCGTTCCATACCGTTTGATAGCCCTCCTCAAGGTTGCCCACAGCGACACTCACATTAAATTTCTCGCTCCGTTCGGTTGTGGTCATATTTGTCCAAATAACAGGCACGGTAATGTCCGTATCAAACTTACTGAACGCCAGTTTATCCACCTTCCAAACAATACGCATTTCTGCTTGTATGTATCTGACACCGGTAGACGGAACATGAACATTAATCACCCCCTTATTGTTTATAGAAAAGCGGGAGTCATTAAATGTAACATGATAATTGTCGAAAGAATAGGTTTTCTGTGTTTTTTGCCCTGTCACCAAATCAATTGTCTGCATACCTCGATAAACCTGTGGCAGGGACATGGTGATGCCGGTGGAACTATCGGCGTCTTCATCATCTATGTACAAAATATCCTTTTTGTCGGGGTGGAAGGAAAAATCATATACGTTTTGCCGTGTCCCTACTGTAAGCAGCGGAAATTCCCCATCAAACAAAGTGGGTTCATACACAAACTTATCATCAAAGGCTTGCGCCTTGAAGTTCACAGTGATGTATAATCCGAAGTCAATATATAAAGCGCCTAACATCTCCTCCGATACATTCCAACTCTGGGTGTTTGCCGGTCTGAGCTTTTGATAAATATAGACGAAATAACCATATAGCTTTACATAAGGACCAAACTCAACATTGGCACCGACACTGGCAATCTTTGTGCTGATGATACCAACGGCAAGTTCGGCTTTAATACCGACCTTAAGTCCTAAGGTACCCATGACATAGAATTGAAAGCCAAATCTTTCATCGAGCAAATCAATCTCGCTGGAGCCTGCCTCTTTTTCAAAAACATGAATCCAGAAAGTATAGCGTTTACCGACCTCGTATTCTATATCGGCGCCAAGGGCGATATTAACATGCGCGCGGACAATAAAATTAAGGCTTATTTTTATAGCAATGATTTTAATATGAAATTCTTTTTCAAAAAGCTCCTTATTGAAAACCTCTACCCATTGGCTCTCCTGATTAATCATCTCTGTGTAGCGGTTCATAAGCTGTTCTAATCCAACTTTTGCCTCAGGCTTGGTTTTGGCGCTGAAAACTTCATTAAAGGAAGAGCTGATGTCTTTTGCTCCCAGAGCCGCTTCCAGTTGATCGACGGAGTATTCCACCCCGCCTACTTCCACCTTGGGCAACTGGTTTTTAAGGGCTTTTATCTTGTCAAGAATGCCTTCTTCATCCGGTTCCCCGGTTTTCATCAGTACATCCAACTTGTTTGCAAGCTTATCAATCTGTCTTATCATATCCCTTGTCTTAGGACTTGCCTTGGAACCAATATAATTATCGGAAAGTGCCTCCCATTTTTGTTTTTCTGTTTCACCGACAGTATAAATTTTTGCGCCAACCGAAACAGAGGTGTAGTTTTGTATATCTACCGAAACGGTAACATCCAATTCCTCAAGAATTATTCCATCCCATTTATCATCGACATCCACTTTAAAGCCAACCGCTATTTCCTCCTCGAAAGCAGCGGACAGTTCAATTTTAAGGGAGCTTTTTGTAGTAGGGGTAACCATCGTATCAATTGAAAGTGTAAGACATACTTCCAATTTAATTCCTATGCCTCCATTGAAACGCTTGGCATATATAAATGTGGGGGTTACCGACACGCCCTCGACGGTAAGCTTAGGTTTTCCGCTCGATGATGATGTTGCGGCAAACATGAGGTTCGGTGTGTTCATCAAGTCTTCTATGTCACCATCGCTTGCAGAATTTGACCTTAGCCTGCTTTGAAGAGCTTCGGTTGCCAAAGCAGACTTAATCATATAGTCCCCCGCCTGTTCGATAAAGCCGCTGTTTAGGGTTTGTTCCCGGATGCTTTCAAGCATTTGACCTTTTTCTTTTGCAGTCAATTCATCGACAATTCTTTGACCGTCAATCTGCTGATATACAAACATTCCCGTTAGATTTTCAATGGCTTCTTTTGTAACAATCTTATAAGATACTTGGTTTCCCGATACGCTTGTGATTTGACCGTATACAACATCAGAATAGTTGCTGCTGATAACCGCATCAAAACTTCCGGTATAGAAAACCAGAATATCGCCGATATCAAACGCCGGTGCCGTGGTTTGCCCAAGGGCAGCGCGGGCTGCCGTATCATAATCCTGCTTATTGACACTGCCGTTTGCAGTGGGCAGTGTATCCACTTTGTATACAATGGTGTCCGGCAATAGAAGAACGTCTTTTATATCGTCTTCATTAAGACTTTCAAATCCGTAGACGTTTCCGTTTACCGATGTAATTCGGATATAGGCGATAGCATCATTGTCATAGGCGTGATTGGCGTCGTTTGTATAATCGCGGTCGTTGGGATGAATATTTTCGTAAATACAGACAATATTGCCTACCGCAAGGCTTCCCCCCGACATCGTGAATGTTCCCGCAATGTGTTCTGCTCCTTCGCCATTGCCCAGCAATGTAGCTGCAAGAACATCATATACGGTGCCGCCCACCGTATATTTCATTTCCTCTGTATCCTTGATAAATATAACCTTGTTGTTGTGTTGCAGGTTATCTGCTTCATCCTTTGCGATAATAAAATAACAGGTGCGAATCATTTCTTCTTTATCAACAAATGTAAGCCCATCTCCAAGGGTTAATTCATAGGTAGCACCCGGTTTAAATCCTTCCGGTGCAAAGACTGTATAGTTTAAACCGTTGTCTAAAACCTCAATTTTGACAGGGTCAGAACCGTCTTTTGTTACAAGAATGAGGTTTGCCTTAACCTTTGCGGCACTATCAAAATCCCCGGTAACATCAAATCCTACAGAGGGAAGCTGGTCGGACAAGCTAAAGGATGTAATGTTTAGCGTCTGCATGACGGCCATCTGTTCATAAACGGCAGTAAGCACAAAATCAGATTCTATCACATGGTCGTTTTGGAAATATGTGTTACCGTCCGCCAAAACCCATCCAACAAAGAAATGCCCGTCTTTGTTGGGTGTCGGCATCTCCCCCCTAAAGGGGTATCCTTCTCCTGCCTGAATGGGTGGGATTGGGTCCGCGCCATCGGTATTAAAACCAATGGTATGCAATACGGGTGTTAAACTGCTTAGATTGCCTACAAGATATTCTCTGATAAGCTCGGAATCAATTTTGTCAACAACGCCGTCGCCATTGACATCCGCGTTTTTCAGATTGATTGAAACCTCTTCGCCGCTTATGTATCGCTCAATCAGAAGTATATCCTCTAACTCTACTTTGCCGCTATCGTTCGCGTCACCATAAAGAATGTCACTTCCTGCCGCCATTGTTATAAAACCGGCAGGTATCATTGTGAACAGCATACAAACGATCAGAAGCACACTCATAAATCGCTTTTTCATTCTTTAAATCCTCCTCATATTGTTTGTTTTTTTATTATTTCCGGTAACGAATACAAAGTAATGTAATTGCAACTGCCGCCATGAAACTGATGATTCCCACCAATATATAACTGCCGACATTTTCATACAACATGATTGCACCCATCATTCCCGATATTTCGTCGCCATGTTCACCGCCTGATAACGATCCAATTGCTTTCAACAGTGAAAACGACAACAGGACACAAAGAACAGAAAGACTGGCCTGTATACGGGTTTCTCTTTTGCGGCGATATCGCTTTAGCAGTGTTTTGACATCGTTCAAGCGTTCTGCGGTCGTATACATTTTGTTTATCCCCTCTCCTAGAAATTATCGAAAAGTCCTCTCACTTATATAAATACATAAAACCGAAAAACTACGCACCTGAAATCAAAAATATTTTATTTTCCATAAAAAAAGCTGCCTTTCGGCAGCGAAAAGAATTTCCGGTTAATTCGGTTGTTGCGGCAGGTGTTTTAATAGCTTGCCTAAAATCCTGCCGATTACTAATGTAAGAAGGGGCAGAGCGAACGCAATAAATTGCACAGACCCGCCATAGGCAATTAATAGGTTATAAGCCGCATGGAAGGTGATGGCTGCACATAAAAGCCCAAAGGTGCCCGCCATTTTAAGCCAACTGCGCTGCCACACATACACCATACCGGAGCCGACAATGGCGCCGCAGATGATGTGCATTGCTCCCGTTCCAAAGCCGCGTATCAATAAAAATGAAAGCTCTGCCGCACCGTTTTGTATGAGATAGCAGGTGTTTTCAAAGGTGGCGAAGCCTGCGGCAACAATCAGCATGGCGGCAAAAACCTCTTTGGGTTTTGGCTCAAAGATCAGCAGATAAAAAAGTATCGGCAGCAGTTTCATAATTTCTTCTATAACCGGAGCAATCTGCGTGGTGGCATCTTGCAAATCTGCATTGTAATATCCCGCGAAAAAGGTGTTGAGATAAGCGGAAAGCAGACACATACTCATGCCGCCTATGAAAAAAAGGAAAACTCGGAAGTGCTTTTTGCCCACGCAAAACATCGCAACCAGAAGAGGGGCAGCTATGCATACAAAAACATTTTCAATATAAGTCATGCCTCCACCGCCTTTCGCGTAGCGGGCAGCAAAATAAACAGCGATGCCGACAGCAGAAAATCAAACCAGAAATATGGATTTGTAAGGGTGTCGCTCACCCAAAAGCAGGACGCTGTCCAAAGACCATATTCTATGACAATAATAGACAATACCGCTATATGGAAAAATTGACGGTTTCGCCTTACGTCGTTTTGTCGTCTGGCGAAGATCATCCCCCTAATCGAAAGCCATGCGGCAACCATTGTTATGCCGCACATCAGGAGATTACCTAATATTTCGCCGTGTGTCATATAAAAAATCATCAGCGGAACACCAATGACGGGAGCCAGCCATGCTGCGGGATGATGAAATCTTCTTTCCCCCGGAGTGGAAAGGGTAAAATCAAGGGTGAGCAAAAACACAAAGCTGGCAATCCAAGCAAGCTCCGACACATAGAAAACCTGAGGTGTAGAATTAAATAAAAGCATGTAAAGGCTCCAGTGGAGCGATCCCAGCGTAAATGTGCCAAAAAAACAGGTCAGCAAGAAGTATGGCTGGCTACGGGCTTTGTAAAACGACATGCCCGCACCTACCCCTGCTGCAAAGGTTACAGCGAGCTGGGAGACATTGTCAATCAGCTCGATCATCATTATCCTCCTGTTTCTGTTTTTTCGGCTCCTTTTCCTGCTTTCGATTGTGAAGATTAATACGGTAGCATAGAATCGTAAAACACACGCCCAAAGTGAAAGCAAGCAAACCAATAAGAATATACCCGAGTAGGCCGCTTTCGTCAAAAATACTTGCCGTCAAGCCGGGATATGCATACGAATCGCCGGGCAGCTTCTCCATAATCCCCGGCATAGCAAAGGACAGCCCCGTAATGAGCATCAAGCAGGCAGCGGCAGAGGATATACCAATGATCCGTCCCCGCCGTATGCGCTTTTTCCCGCTGATTTCCATTGCCCGCAGTTTCACGGCAGCAACACGCTCCTCAGTATTTCTCATTGGTAATTCCCTCCCTTTCCAGTCGTTTTCGCAGCGAGTTTTTCCCCCGATAAATCAAATCCGCAACCTGCTTTTTACTTTTTCTCATAACGGCAGCAGCTTCGGCATGGCACATATTCTCAAAATAGACGAGATACAGCACTTCACGGTAATCAGGGCTTAACTGTTCCATACACAAATGTAATATCTGGTCACGCTCCTGTGTTTTTACAATGTCCTCAATGAGTATTTCGCTTTCCGGTTCGTTTTTAAGCTTTTCCAAATCAAAGCAGTAGCACAGTTTATTCTTTGCAAGAAAGCGCAGGGCAAGATGACGGGCAGTTTTATAAAGATACGATTTAAAACCGCCGTCCCGCAAATTAGGGTGTTTTAAGATCATGCGGGCAAACGCCTCAATCATTAAATCCTCTGCATCGTGAATATCGTGAATATAGCCGTTTATGTAAAAAGTCAGGCTGTTGCCGTATCGTTCCATCAGCGATTCCAGTCCGCTTTCATCACCGTCAGAATAGCGATGGTATAAGGTTTCATCGCTTATCAACACAACAATCCCTCTTTCCTCTTCTAAATTGACCTATTATGAGTTAACACGATAATCGGAATGTTTTTTATACCTCGTCAGCTACAAGGCTGTATTTTTCGTATTTATAAGCAAGGAATGCTTTTAGCCTGTAAACTTCCAATCACTTGCGCGAGCTGGGCAGACATTCGGCATTTTTTAGAGCCGAATCAACAGCGTCATCCCTGCTTTTAATGTAATGAAAGGGAGAAAATATAATTTTGAAAGTGTTCATATTCAACACCTTCTCTTCACTCAAAATGTTACAAATTTATTATACATCAAAAATATGTACAAAGCAACCAAATGAAAACGTTGCGGCATTTCACCTTTCTTTAAAATAAAGCCTTCATTGCCTTTAACGGGTTTCAAACCGAATATATATAAAAACGCTCGACATCATGCAGTTTCTAACGCAGAAAAACGAGTGTACGAAAAATATTTTTTATAAATTTGAAAATATCCCTTGACAAATGCTGTGTTCGAAAAGCTATATTTTAAAGCCCAAAATAAAATTGGTTTTACAAAACTTGGACAAACCCCCTTGACAAAACTCTTACAACGACAAGTTAAGTGAAATATGGCAGCTACTCACCCAATCACCCGAAACATTTAAAGGTGGAACGATATGGAATGTAGTTGTTGATATTCATGGTGCATTGCAAGCGGTTGGATATGCTTTGCTTGTGCTGTTTTTCGTAATTGGAGTTGTGAAAACCTGCGGAAGCTTTGCAGAGATTAAAAAACCGGAACATGCATTAAAGCTATTTATAAGATTTGTTCTGGCAAAATCGGTAATTACCTATGGGCTTGAGCTGATGATGGCTTTATTTAATATTGTTCAAGGTATGATCTCCACTATAATGAATGCCGCAGGCTTTGGTAGCGCACAGCAAACAACATTGCCTGATACGATTGTTACAGCAATAAATGACTGCGGATTTTTCGAGAGTATTCCACTTTGGGCCGTAACCTTGATTGGTAGTTTATTTATAACGGTGCTTTCATTTATTATGATAATGAGCGTATACGGACGCTTTTTCAAGTTATATCTTTACACAGCAATTGCACCAATACCATTATCATCATTTGCGGGAGAACCAAGCCAGAGTGTTGGCAAGAGCTTTTTGAAAAGCTATGCGGCAGTGTGCCTTGAAGGTGCAATTATTGTACTTGCTTGTGTTATTTTCTCAGTATTCGCATCAAGTCCACCCGCTGTTGACCCCGCAGCAAGTGCGGTAACTATGGTTTGGACGTATGTTGGAGAACTAATTTTCAATATGCTCGTGCTCGTTGGTGCGGTGAAAATGGCTGACCGTGTTGTGCGTGAAATGATATCTGGATAACTTTAGTGTAAATAACGTTCGGAGACATAAATGCTTTAAAATATGCGCTGTTTATTGATTTGTATCGTCCTTTACACTTTTCTTGTGTCTGTTCCGGCGACTTTGGTTCGTGAAATTATCCTTTATTACTTT
>JAQWBK010000133.1 GCA_028706415.1 Oscillospiraceae bacterium
AAGCGTATCTTGAAAAAGACCAAGAAAAGAATAAGGTGTTCATTCACAGCCGAGAATCAAACAATACCCGGCTTATTCGCACCCGTTATCGCGTTATCGAACAAAAGAATGGGCTTTCCCTGCTTGAAATCGAGCTGCTTACCGGCCGTACCCATCAAATTAGGGCGCATCTTGCCTCGATAGGCCACCCTTTGCTGGGTGACGGTAAATACGGCTCTAATGCACTAAACAAGGGAACCGGATTTGATAAGCAGGCTCTTTGCTCATACCGGCTTATTTTTGATTTCAAAAAAACCGAATCTGACTCTGATGAGAACGGTTTTCTCGATTATCTTACAGGGCGAGAATACAAGCTGGAGGATGTATGGTTTGTGTCGGAGTTTCATAAGGGTATAAGAAAAGGGTAGTATCACGCCAAATCATCCAGTGTGCCGAATGTATAGCCTTCAGACTTCCATTTTGAAAGCAGCTCATCCAGTATTTCGGCATTGGTTTTGGAGGTGCTGTGAAGCAGTACAACCCCACCGGGATGAATTCGGGGCAGCAGCTTATTAAATGCCTCCTCCTTTGAGGGCTGATTATCTACGTACCAGTCAACATATGCCAGGCTCCAGAATATCGTTTTATACCCCAATTCCTTTGCCAGCTTTAAATTGCTCTCGCTGTATTTCCCCTGAGGAGGGCGATAATATTTGGGCATATCCTGCCCAATCACCTTTTTATACTCGGATTCAAGTAACTGAAGTTCTTTTGAAAATGCATCCTTACTCGAAATTTTTGACATATCGGGATGGTGAAAGGTGTGATTGCCGATAATATGCCCTTCGTCATACATTCGTTTAACCAATTCCGGACTTTTTTCGATATAATTCCCCACCAAAAAGAATGCCGCTTTTATTTTGTGCTTTTTCAGTATATCCAATATGGGGGGAGTATAACCGTTTTCATATCCCGCATCAAAAGTTAGATATATCACCTTTTTATCGCTGCTACCGACATAATAAGCATCATAGGATTTAAGAAAGCCGGCCGATGCATTCCCCTCGGGGGGTTGACCGGGCTGCCGAAAGCTTAGCCCCCAGTTTGTATTAGCCGAAGCGGTAGAAATAAACTGTTCATTAAAAAGGTTTGATGCCCAAACAGCAGCCAAAACCAACAAGGTGAAGCAGACCGAAACGGCCAGCAACCTTTTCCCCCTTACTATTAAATACATTTCTCCTCACCATCGTTTCATACTGTTCTCAAGTAAAAGGTGAGACAAAATTTGCGAGGTTGTTTTTCGTCATGCAAGGCGGAGGAGGAGAGCGGGCTGACGCCCGCCGACGACAACAACGCTGTATGGCGGAAAACAGACCGCAAAGATGTCTTGATTTTTACTTGAGAGCAGTATCATATTGTTCATAACCCATACGAAACATATATATGGTGAAGAAACACGAAATATGTATAATATATCGGGATTAGTATAATAATACACTACCCTCGGCTTTAGGCCGAGGGTAGTTGGCATTACAGCTCTGATGTACAATGGGGACAGCGGGTGGCCTTAATGCTGATTTCACTCAGGCAGTAGCGGCATTCCTTTGTTGTAGGTTCTGCCGGAATAATCTCCTGCTTCTTTCTAATATCGGACATTCTGTTAATTAGCTTAACCATAATGAATATTATAACCGCCATAATCATAAAATCGGTTATGGTGGTTATAAATGCCCCGTAATTCAGGGTTGCAACCCCCAGCTCTTTGGCGGCGGCCAGGGTTGTATTTGGGCTTAATTCTACCCCTTCAGGTATGTTGAGCGCCAAATATTGGTCGTTGAAATTGGCGCTGCCTGTCAGCATCCCGACCAGGGGCATAACAAGGTCGTTAATAGCCGATGTAACAATTTTCTGAAATGCACCACCGATAATAACACCTATGGCAAGATCGATAACATTGCCTCTGATTGCAAACTTTTTGAACTCTTCCAGTATGGTCAGTTTGGGGACGGAAAGCTTAGTTTTAGGTTTTTTCATTTAAGAGCAGTCCTTTCTTTTTGTGTAAATAATTTATTCCGCTGTTTTTTCATTATCCTGTGCTTTGTCCTGTTCCTCGGGCTGGACTATAAGTTTCCGATTTGTTTGTGCACCGTCATATTTTAGCTTTATCTGAACCCTGGCAGAGTATTTTCGGTTGCAGCCTCGACAAAAAAACTCGGCACAAAAGGTACGGCTTCTGAAAACCCATTTAGAAGTCCGGCGTAATCTTCTGTTACAAGCATCACATCTGAATCGGAAATCGGATTTATTAACATGGTCATCATTTATATCGCTGATTATTGAGGTCTTGAATAGCAAGCGTCCATAAAAATCATCATCTGCCTTTTTCACATGAAGCCGAAAGGAATTTTGCTCAAAAATGTGAGCAAACACCTTTCCGGACATAATGCTGTCATCAAGCGCACGATGCATGGCAAGCTCCTCCCCGTTTATACCCAGGATCTCACCCACCTTCCCCAAGCCTATCTGCTGTGATGATCCCATGTCCATTACCGACTGGCAATATGCCTGCAGGTCTACATAATAATTTATAAACGGTATTCTATCCTCTTTAAGAAAATAACGACAGTTTTCAAGAAGCACCAAAATGTCGGTGGTACTCCAGGTCATAACAACCGCTTCAGGGTCGGAAATCCATTTGCGTAGCTGGGACAATGCCTGCGGAAAGGATCGCCCTTCCTCCAGCTCAGAGGCTTCTATTCCGGTAAGGTTCTTTACAATTGAACTCAACTTTCGACTTACAACAGGACGGATAACAGCATGAAATGTATCCTTCTGAGTTAATGACTCATCCATCTTAACCGCACCGATTTCAATTATTTCATTGAAATATCCATGTGCGCGCTTGGAATATGCACCGTTCCATTCCAAATCCAAAATAATATATGTCATGCAGTCACCCATTCAATAAAAATATTCTAGCTCAAAAAAGCAGTTTTGGGCGGGTTTATTATGCCATTTCTCCGAGTACCCCACCCGACAAAACATGAAAATGAAGATGAAATACCGTCTGTCCGGCATCGGGTCCGTTATTTGTAACCACGCGAAAAGCCCCCAATTCCAGCTCGGCAGCTAATTTGGCTATTACTTCAAATATATGCGCCACAAGCCGGCTGTTTTCCTCTGATATTTCGAGGGCACCTTTTATATGGTCTTTTGTAATAACCAAAAAATGCACCGGTGTCTTGGGCTCAATGTCATAGAACGCTAACACCCTGTCATCCTCATATAGCTTTTTTGACGGAATATCCCCCGCTACTATTTTACAAAAAATACAATCAGACATTGATATCGCTCCTTTTGGTTATTTTGGTCACCTCTAAGAACCTGTTTTGAACGGATTCCGAGCAGAATTTTTGTCGGGCAAGGAAAGCCGACGAAGCAATGCTTTCCGCATTACGAGGAGGTTTGA
>JAQWBK010000036.1:0-1565 GCA_028706415.1 Oscillospiraceae bacterium
TGCATTGCGTGCATTAGTGTTTTCCACCCGATAGAATGATCCTTCCTCACCCTCCACCTGTTTGAGTGCCGCCCGAATATCCTCTCCCTTATTCATAAAGCTGACATAATCGGCGCGATTTGAAAATTGCAGCTCACCGTCCAGGCTGTTCATTATCGAAACGGTATTACCTATCAGCTCAGCCCCCACGCACAGGGCAAGCAGGGGTAATGCCACTCGCCTGAAGCCATACCGCCCGGGCACCATGAACAGCAGCAATAAAGAGTATACGGCAACCCCGCCAAGGGTAATCCACAGGCTGCCTACCATGGTTTCGCAGACATCGGGGAAAAGCAGCTCGGGGATTTTTACTGCCAAAATAAGTCCGCTTGATATTCCAAAGCATGCAAGTATGTTAAGCCTTGTCAAGCCGGGGGTGGAGAGCGCCCGGGCAGCAAGGGTGATAAGCACGAAAATAAGCACAAAGCTGTAACGGCAGGGGAACCATACCGGGGTTTCGGCAGCGTGCCAGAGATAATCGGTTATGCTGAACAGCATGCTGAACAGCAATACTCCTATCATCGCCCCACCGGCAATCTTTTCACGCTTAGGGATACCGCCATGAAGCAGCCACAACGGCATCAGTACAAAGGTTAGAATGCCGCAGTATGTATAAGGTGTGCCGCTGTCGGTTATGGAATCATAAGCCCCGAATGTGAATTTACCCAGCATCGAAAGAGGGTCGGTCACAAAACCGAAAAAAAGCGAATCCCCTGAAAATGAGCCCTGACTGTCTCCAAGTGCGAAAACGGTCGGCAGTGTGATAAAGGCGGTAAGGCCGGCAGCCATAACAGCCGCACCCAAAAACCGGAGCATTATATACAGGTTTTTGCGAAATGATTGGTTTTGCAGCCATAGAAGGGCAATAAGGACAAGCAGGGTGAACAGCCCCACAATAAAAGCTGTGTAAAAGTTGGAGAAAAATAAAAGGGTAAGGGTGGCAATAAGCGGGATGGTTTTTCGGTTTTCCAGCATATTAAGCAGGGACAAGATAACCAAGGGCAGCAGGATAACCGCATCCAGCCACATAAGATTAAAACAATACACCACCGTATATGCGGACAGTGCGTAAAGGGAAGAAAATAATATGTTCAAAAGGCCTTTTGTTTTACAGGCGCGGCGGAGAAAAGCAGAAAATGTAAGCCCAGAAAAGGCTACTTTCACCGATATTATAAGCAGTACCGCCTCGGTGATGGAAGAGCGGGAAAACAGGAACATTATTAGGGTGAAAGGGCTGGCGAGATAATAGGCAAAAAGCCCGACAAAATTCATGCCGAGCCCGGAATTCCAAGTGAATAATAGACTGTCACCGTTTTTTACGGCATCATAAAAGGCGGCGTGATATTCGATATATTGCTGTGACATATCGGTTATCAGGATGGAACGCTCGCCAAAGGGGTAGATTTTAAAAATTATGAGTGCCGCCGTCCACAGTATTGCCGTAAAAAACATGGCAGAGGCATGATTTAGCCCGGCAAGTAAAAATTTCCGATTTCTCATAAAGGGATTTTCTCCTGTTTTATACT
>JAQWBK010000036.1:1665-14283 GCA_028706415.1 Oscillospiraceae bacterium
TACTTGAGAGCAGTATTACTTATTCTGCAAGAGGATGGTCATGATAAAGCAATAAACATGGAAAATATCGGGTGATTTAATACTAATTTTTACGAGATACTATTGTCATAAGTTAAAATTTAAAACTTCTGCAAGAGGATGGTCATTGAAATGGAAGGAATTAAATTAAGCGTACCCAGGGTGCGGAATCCGCAAAGAGCTTTAAAGGTAATGGTTATTTCGATAATCGGGCTGTTCGTTATTGCATCCGCTCCGGCGTCAGGAAGTCAGGCGACCTTGTCAAAACAAGGCTCAAGTGGCAGCGAGGTTCGCCAAATTCAAACCAAGCTCAAAAACTGGGGCTATTATAAAGGTAGTGTAGACGGAATATTCGGCTCCAAGACGAGGGCGGCGGTTGTATGGTTCCAACGCAAGAACGGATTAAAGGTGGATGGTATTGCAGGACCTCAAACATTGGCTGCCATGGGGATATTTACGAAATCCTCCTCCCCGTCATCAACAGGAGGGCAAAGTAACCTAAATCTTCTTGCAAGGATTATTTCGGCCGAGGCAAGAGGAGAGCCATATAGCGGCCAGGTTGCGGTGGGGGCGGTGATACTAAACCGTGTAGAGCACCCGTCTTTTCCCGATACAATAGCCGCTGTTATCTATCAAAAGGGGGCATTCACCGCCATTGTTGACGGGCAGTTTAATGAACCGGTTCATGAAAGCGCCTATCGTGCCGCAAAGGATGCACTCAACGGTTGGGATCCGGTTGGCGGAGCCATATACTATTATAACCCCAGAACGGCTACAAATCAATGGATTCGTAAGCGTCCGGTTGTTACAACCATCGGCAAGCATACATTTTGCATGTAATTTTGTAGGCTCATTATAGCCAGGTCATCTTTTGACTACCCCGCGGCTTGCCGCGGGGTAGTTCATTTGCATGGGGGAAACCTCCTATATCAAAGATTACAGAAAAAAGCCTCCCTTTTAAACAGGGAGGCTAAGAGTATTAATATATAGCATTACTGAGCAATCGCGGCCCGATAATAGGAATACGGTAACGAAGCGGGGGGTGGGCCGTGCCGCCCATGCTGATTCTAAGCATTGCATAGGCAATCTCTGTCCCCACAGAAAGGGCATAATCAAGGTCGTCGTCCGGAGAAAAGCTGTCCTTGGAGCGTTCGTGGATAACCTTTTTTAACTCTGCAAACAGGTCGGCGGAACTCTCCACTCCATAAAATGAACATATATCCCGCACATGAGGGATGTGGTTGAGCTCCCCCTGAATCTGCTCGTATGAGTAATGCTCCCTTAAATTACCCTCAAAACCGACGGTGTGGGCGTAACAAAGGAAGTCGCTGAGGTAGTGCATGACAACACCCAATCTCAGGGAGCGCCAGCGTGACAGGTTTTGACCGCTGTAAAGGCTCTTGTTACAAAAACGGCGAATCATCCGTCCTACCATACCCCCGGCCTCGCCTATTTCATGCATACGCAAGATGCGCTGATGCGAAATATCCGGATATATGCTTCCGATTTCAAACCAATAAGGGTTAATCTTTATATTTAGCTTGCCCTCACATCCTTCACGAATGAGCTTTGCAAGATAGCGGTGAATACGCACTTTCATTAAGTATCGCCTTTCTATATGAGAAGTATGTGCGAAGGCCAACCCATGGTTAATAATCAGCCGACTGAACAAGTATATAACACGCAGCACAAGAACGCAATACAGAAAATTCTGGAAGGCCAATTCCCAAGCCGGATGGAAATATTGATATCACCCAATGACCGAAACGATTTAACCCTGTCTCTCGGTAAGCGCTTGTGTCTGAACAAGCGAAGCGTAAAGCCCGTGTTGTTTCATAAGCTCATCATGGGCGCCAATCTCTCTAATACCCTGTGTGTCTATGAATGCGATGCTATCCGCCCCCCGTACGGTGGACAGGCGGTGGGCAATTATCAATGTTGTCCGCCCCTTTGACAGCTCATCGAACGCCGTTTGTATGCGTGCCTCGGTAATGGTGTCCAGCGCCGAGGTTGCTTCGTCAAGTATCAATATAGGGGGATTTTTCAGAATAATTCGGGCTATACTTATTCTCTGCTTTTGGCCACCCGAAAGCATGACTCCCCTTTCGCCCACATAGGTTTGATAGCCATCCGGCATATGAATTATATCATTGTGAATTTCCGCCCGTTTTGCAGCCTGGATAATCTCCTGCTCGGTGGCATCAATCCTGCCGTAGCGAATATTTTCCATGATTGTTCCTGCAAAGAGCATAACCTCCTGCTGGACAATACCCACCGCGCCGCGCAAAGAGGAGATGGTCACATCACGAATGTTTATTCCGTCAATCGTGATTTCTCCGTCTGTTGTTTCATAAAACCTGGGGATAAGATGACAAAGGGTGCTTTTCCCGCCCCCCGAGGGGCCTACCAGTGCAAGGGTTTTACCCGCCCCCACCCTGAGATTTACATCGGTTAATACCTGAACATCGTTATCATAGGAAAAGGTCACATTTCTAAACTCAATATCCCCCCGCACCTTACCAAGGGGAGCGGCATCCGGACTGTCTACTATATCGGGCTGCACCTCCAAAAGACTGATAAAGCGTTCAAAGCCGGCCATCCCCACCGTATACTGTTCAACAAAATTCGAAAGACGGCGGATGGGCTGAAGAAATGCACCGATATAAAGGGTAAAGGTAATCAGGTCGAGTAAATCCATTTTCTTTTCCATGATAATAAAACCGCCGAAGGCTATCACGGCTACATTCATTACATTCATCAGAAAATCCATACCCGACATATAAATGCCCATCTGCCGATAAAAGTTCTGTTTTGCACCGCGGAAACGCCGGTTGCCCTCATCAAAGCGTTCCAGCTCATACTGCTCATTATTAAACGCCTTGGATGCACGCACCCCCGAAATGCTGGATTCTATATCAGCGTTAATTCCGGCCGTACGCTCCTTAACCTTTTTTGAAGCCTCGGACATTTTGCGCCGTCTGCGGGCTGTGAATATCACAATTGCAGGCACAATAATAAATACAACCAGAGCAAGCTGCCATTGGATGGTGAGAAGTATAATAAACGCTCCGATAAGGGTTACAGAAGAAATAAATAAATCCTCCGGCCCATGGTGGGCAAGCTCCACGATTTCGAACAAATCGTTTACAACCCGCGACATAAGGTGACCGGTGCGATTTTTATCATAAAAGCTGAAGGGAAGGGTCTGCAGGTGGGAAAACAGGTCGCGCCGCATATCGGCCTCCATATTTACCCCCAGCACATGCCCCCAATATCCCACAAAGTATTGCAGCCCTGCACGAATCAAAAATGCAACCACAAGAATACCCATCACTGAAAAAAAAGCCGAATAATATGAGCCGGGCAGATAGTTTTGCAGTGCGATACGGGTTGCCATTGGGAAGATAAGATCGATTAGAGCGATAAACAGAGCACATATAAGGTCGGGTATGAAAATCCTCAGATGCGGCCGATAATACGAGGAAAACCGTTTTACAAATGAGGGGAATGACCTATTGTTTTTTATACTATTTTTATCTGACTTCATCTTAGTGCCCCCGATATGATATATAGAATAAAGTAGAGTATACCATAATTATCATGAAAAATCGAGATTGTACAGCCGATGCAGGAAAAAAGAGTTGCATTCTTTTGGAATACATGATAATATAACTTTTGCTGATAAAATTAGCAAGGAGGTGTGACCATGCCCAACATTAAATCCTCGAAAAAGCGGGTTAAGGTTCTTACGGTTAAAACAGCACGCAATCAAGCCAATCGTTCCGAACTGAGGACCCAGCTTAAAAAGGCAAATGCTGCTATTGAATCCGGTTCAGACGACAAGGAACTGGTCGTTCGTGAGGCGGTTAAGAAGATTGATCAGGCTGTAGCTAAAGGACTTTTGCACAAAAACACAGCAGCCCGAAGAAAGTCCGCCCTTGCCAAAAAGGTTGGAGCATAATTGCAAATACCAATCTTCCATTAAAGTTTTAATTGAGATTGGCATTAATGGCCTCCGTCATTTGGCGGGGGCTTTTGGCGATAAAAATGGCGTAAAGCAATCACCTTAAAGATTGTTTTACGCCATTTATTATTGTCTCATACTGTTCTCCAGTAAAAGAACTTTATACTATTCCAGCGCTTTTCCGCGTTTTGACTGTATCAGGTAACGCGGCCTTGCCTTGACCTCGTCATAGATTTTTGCGATATACAGCCCGATAATACTCAGGCTGATCATGATTGCGCTGCCAATAAAAAGCTGCAACAGGATGACGGTGGAAAAGCCCGGGTCTGCACGATGTGCAAAATACATATACAAGGTCTGGCCGGTCATTATGATTGCACCAATTCCCATTAGCAGACCCAGCCAAAATATAATAAACAGCGGAGCGGCGGTGTATGCTGTAATTGAATTTACCGCCAATCTGCTTAAGGAGCGTACAGACCATTTTGTTTGACCGCCCGCCCGCGGGGCGACCTTAAAGGGAAGGGAATAGCGTTTATATCCCACCCAGGCAGAAAGCCCGCGAAAAAAAGTGTTCTTTTCGGGGAGCTTCTTCCATGCTTCGACGGCACTCCTGTCCATCAGCTTAAAATCGGAGGCCGCTCCGATATCAATTCCGGTTGTTCGGCGGAATGTGCGATAAAACATAAGGGCGGCAAGCTTGGCGAGAATTGATTCCCGCCCGCGATCTTGCTTTACACCTTCAACAACATCATACCCCTCATCCCGCCAAAGGCGTACCATTTCGGGGATAAGCTCGGGTGGATGCTGCAAATCCGAATCCATTACCAATACCGCATCCCCACCGGCGTTTTCAAGCCCGGCACACAATGCGGCTTCCTTGCCAAAGTTGCGGGACAGCCTGATAATAGAAACCTGCTCATGGTCATCGGCCAGTCGGCAAAGCTCGGCCCAGCTCTTATCACGAGACCCATCGTCAACCAGCAAAAACTGGTGATCAATTCCCTCGCGTTCAAGCAGGCTATCCACCGCCATCACATTGTTATAAATGAAGTCGCCCTCATTATATACCGGCATCAGAATCGTTATCAAGATTCCGATTCCTCCTTTCCCTGTTCAGTAGGGAGATATTCATCAACCGCAGGGATTTCATCCGCTTCTTCCGGCTGTAATTGAATGTTGGCTTCATGGATTTCTAATTCAGGGTAATCTTGGGGCCCAGCCACCACCGCCTCGGATTTTTGGGGCAAAATTATCCTTGAAAGGGCTGCAAATTCATTATCATGGGGATCGTTGGGGTCAACCTTCTTCTTAATGAATATCAAAAGCGCAATAAGAACCACAAGCGACCCCAGACTGATTAACAACCCCGGCAGAAAGCCGACGGTATTAAACTTTATCTCAACTTTATGCTCTCCGGCGCTAACATCAAACGCCAGCATGGCATCGCAGGCTGCAAAGCTTTTAACATCCTTTCCGTCCACCCTCACCTTCCAGCCCTCGTCATAAGGTACGGAGGTGAAGACAACCCCGTTTTTGGGCGCGGTAATGAGTCCGTTTATTCTTGTATCGGTGAAACCGGTTACATTCATGGAATTTGCCGACATGAAATCGTAAGCACTCTCAAATACCTGTTGATCAAGGGTCCCGACATATATATTTCCGGAGCAGGAGCCCTTTGCAGTAACCGATATCGTGAGCTCGTCCCCCTCGTTCAGTAATCCGGTATTTATTATATAGGGCTCATGGGCCGGGATACTCCAGCTACCGCCTAGTGTGGACACATGAATGCTTTCGGCGGCACCGCAGTCGATAAAGGTATAGGTTTGACCCGATTTTTTAACCCTTGCGACAAATTTTCCGGTGTTGCTGCCCTCCTCGGCGTTTACGGAAAAACTGTATTCACCCGTGACGCTTGCAATATCCTCGTTTCCGCTCTCAACATCCACAGATGCGAAATCATATAGCTCGGAGCTTTTACCGGTCAGTTGTGAATATAGGTGGTTCTGGGAGGCAAACGGATTATACTTTGTGGGGCTCCACTCACGAATGGATGATTCAACAAAGTAACCCAGAGGCAAGGCTTTGGTACTCTCATAAATTGAATAGCTTGTGTCTTGGTATTTTACCTGATCAAGATATTTCAAATAGGGGTCGTTTGAAAGCTCGGATGAGAGTGAGGAATCAAGTATGATATATTTTATTCCAAGCAACGAATCCACCATGGGCACAAAGCTTTTATAAAGATGACTGTTTACCCCGTTCCCCGCATAACCGACAAAGCCAAGAAATTTGGTCAGACTTTGGGGGCTGCTGGATGCAAAAACCGTCATGCCGCGATAATCGAACATGGCTGTATCCACGGTGGTGCGACGGGGGAGAAACTCCATGCGATAGAACGACTTCTTTGCGGCTAAATCACCAATCTCCTCGGTTCGTTCAACCGCCTTGTCCAACGCTTTTGTAATGTCATTTGCCACATAATCCGCCCGTGCCGTGAAATATTCATTTGACTGCATGGCTTTAAAGGATGAACCGGCGTTAAATACCATCTCAACCGTAACAATCAGAAGAATTAGATTGTACGCAGGACGGGAGGCTAGAATTTTGCGGGAAACAAGCCCCAGCACCGCTCCGAAAACAATTATCAAAAGCAGGCTGATATATATAGTATTAAAATCATAGTCATCCCCGCCGAAATGCTCTCTAAGCATAATCAGGCCGACAATTCCGGCAACCGAGCCGCCTATCTGTGCAAACCTAATGTTTTTAATGTGAAGCAGTGTTTCGTAAGCAATCAGTATAAGCACAAAGCTGTATAAAAATGAAAAACGATATGGCAGGTCGTTGGGGGCATGAAGTCCGTGCCAAATCAAATCCAGTTGATTGATTACCAGGCTTAAAGCCGTTATGCTCAGAAGCCCCAAATATGCAATTCTGCGGCGCAGGGAAATTGATTTCATGGTTGCAAAAATCGGCAGAAGCAGCACGGATAAAAGGCCGCAGTATATATTGGGAAGGTTACCCGAACGAATGGTAGGGGAGGTTTCAAACAGATGGCGACCGAAAAGCTCAATCATGTTGAAATTACTGGCCATGTCGGGGAGGGTTCCGCCCGACGCCGAGGTGTGCGCAAGGGAATAATATATCGGTAAAAGCAAAAACATGGCCAGCCCGCCTGCAAGCCCCGAGCCTAGCGCAAATCTGCCAAAGCTTATACCGAGGGAAGAGGAGGTGTTCCTTTGCCTTAAGGTTGAGCAAATAAAATACAGCACCATAAAGATACAGACCATAAATCCGATATAATAATTTGAGTAGAGAGCATAGGCAAGAGACAGAGCATAAATCAGATATTTGCCTGTCCGCATAAGCCTTTCAAAGCCCATAACAATCAGGGGCAATACCATAATACAGTCCAGCCACATGATGTTCCAAGAGTATGCCAACAGGTACATCATCATGGAGTACAGAATGGATACTATGACTATCGATATGTTGCGACGGCGGTATATATATTGAATACAAAGAGCAAAAAATCCGGCAGTCAGTGCATTTTTTAAAAGGGTAATAATTAAAAT
Source organism: Oscillospiraceae bacterium (assembly GCA_028706415.1). Taxonomy (GTDB): domain Bacteria; phylum Bacillota; class Clostridia; order Oscillospirales; family Acutalibacteraceae; genus Avimonas. The sequence continues at coordinate 9,226 of JAQWBK010000036.1, forward strand.
GCTCTCGTTAAGCATCTCTTTTGGAAAAAATGCAAGTATAATATTAAAAGGGCTGGCAAGATAATAACCGAAAAGAGGGATAAAGCTTGCACCCAAGCCCACATCGAATGAATATAAGGGGCTCCCTCCGTTTGTCAGCATATCGCGAAGCTGGGACAAAAGAGGGGCATACTGGTGGTGCATATCAACAATCATGACACTGCGTTCACCCACAGGCCATACACCCAAATATGAATATGCCAGCGACATACAGCCAAGCCCAAGCAGGGCCGAGACCAGAGGATAAAACCACCACTTTTTAGGGACGGGGCGGACATCGTCTATTTGAGCATTAAGAAGCAAGGTAGCCATACCTGCCAGCAATGCGCCCATGCCCACAGAGAAAACCAGCTTTTGGCCTTTGGATACTAGCTGCTCGTCTTGACGAAAGCCAAGATATAAAAGGCAGGTAAGAGATAAAAACACGACAGCAAGAATAATAATTTTATAAACCTGCGTCGCTGTTATGATCTTATTTCTCATAAACTTCATTCCTTCTCTTTGTGTTCTTCACTGAATGATAACAAAAAACTTATGTTATACTAATTAAAAATAAGTATAGCATAAGTTTTATAGACGGGCAATATTTTCTGAGATAAATCAGCGTTGTTTTCCCAAGAAGAACAAAGCCAAGGTACCGGGGCCTGAATGTGAGCCGATTACCGCCCCGACATTGGAAATTATAAACCGGCTTGTTCCCACGGTATTGCGAATTTTTTCTGCCAACAGCTCTGCATCGTCAAGACAATCGCCGTGACTTATAAAAACAATCTGATCGGTTATATCATCGTTTGCTGTTTCCTTGAGCTTGTTCACAAGTGCATCTATCGAGGCAGCCCGTCCCCTGGATTTAGAGACAAGAATAAGGTGCCCCTCATTATCCACATGTAATACAGGCTTTATTCCGAGCAATGAGCCGAAAATTGCCGAAGCCTTTGATACCCGCCCGCCACGATGCAGATGCATTAAATCGTCCACGGTAAACCAATGGCATAAATGCAGCTTGTTCTCTTCCAGCCAGTCCGCGTTTTCCCGGATAGACATTCCGTTTTTACGGTTTTCAATGGCATAATTGACCAGCAGCCCTTCCCCCATAGATGCGGCAAGGGTGTCGATTATAATCAAGGTGCGGTCGGGATATTTCTCGGCCAATTCCTGAGCTCCCCGCATGGATGATTCATAAGTTCCGCTTAAACCGCTTGAAAACGCGACATGCAGAACATCCTCGCCGGCAGCCAGAAAAGGTTCGACAAATTCAACAAATTCGAATGTGTTAACCTGCATGGTTGTGGCTGTCTTTCCGGACCTGAGAAGATCATAAAACTCTTTTGATGACATCTTTATATCCTTGCTCTCGTTGTACTCCTGACCATCAAGCAAGAATGATAGACCAATAACTTCAATACCATTCTCCTCATAAAACTGATAGGGTAGATCACTGGTGGAATCGGTGGTGATACGGTAGCTCATCATATCATTCCTTTCAAGCGGGGTATCTGCACAAAATAGCATTATACCAAGCACTAATTATAACCATATATCATCAAGCTTTTAGTCGGATATTCGTATAATATAAACCAAGTTATTATATAGGCTTTTATTATTGGGACTAGTATGATTTTGAATACCATGCTACATCATATTCAACCATGTGTCAAGAAGATTATTGATTATTCGTATGCTTATATGGTTGGATAAATTACAGTTTTTAAACCAATATATTAATTAATGCCGTCGGTTCATTTGTTTTGAACCGACGGCAAAGTGTGTAAAAGGAACTTATACTAATCCCTAATTAAAATCATCCTGTCTTTGCGGTTTGTTTTTCGTCTGTCTGCGTTATCCTCCTTGCCGGGCGCCGGCCCGCCTGCGTCGTCTGCCTTAACACACAAAAAACATCCTCGCAAATTGTATAACATTTTTAATCAGGGATTAGTATTATTTTGCATTATCGACTTTTGAACAGGCAATTCGGCTACCCTTTATGCCGGCCGTTTGTTTTTGAAAGGTCAGCACTTCCTGCAGGGAGGCGGTCGCTTTATTAAGAAATAAACGCGAAGCGCTGTCGGCAAGCGCCATCATAATCAGGAAAATCCCGACAAGCTTGGGGGTCATAAACGGGAAATCAAACAGCCCGTCGGTAAAGAATCCGAACAAAAAGGCAATAAACACGACGCCTAACATACGAGCTTCACCCTCATGAACAAGCATAGAAAAACCCGACTGGACTATCTTCCAGCTTAAAACCGCGAATATTAGCAGGGCTATTATCCCGCCTTCTACAAGAAGCTGGACAAAAAGGCTGTGCATATGAGGGGCATTAATCCCCTGCTCCAGCAGAAGATTCCATGAATTGTTTATTCCTGCTCCAACCCCGAAAAGCGGATTATCCTTAATAAATGAAGTACCTGCAACCCATATATTCATGCGCTCACTGGCAGAGTTATCAACATCATTTATTGTGAAAAGCCGTGCAATTACAGGAGGAGGGACAAGCAAAAAGCCTGAAATCAAGGTCAACAACAGATAGACAATCTTCCGCAGATTTGCCATGGTGAATATAAGGGCAATAACGATAAGTCCCAAATAGCTGCCGCGGGAAAATGAAAACGCAATTCCCCCGGCTACCATCATAAGGCAAAAACGATTTAACAGGTGGGTGCTCTTGCGCCTTCCGTAAAACGAGTAGTAAGCGACAACCGGAAGCAGAGCGACCATGACTTCTCCGAAAATATTGCAGTTGTTGAAGGTGGAGGAAACACGGGCTCCGCTGGCGCCATTCTTTATGACGAGAGGGAATATCGGAAGTATGATATCGTCAATAAAACTCCAGAGCTTGTCGGGAAATTGAAAGCCAAGAGAAATGCGCATCATATACTGAAAGCAGCCGATAAACCCAATCAGACCTGCCATCAGGCTGATTGCCAATAATGCCGTATCAAAGCGATGGCGGCTTTTTAATACGGTTGTCAATGAAAGATATACCATGAACATGGCAGCCCACATGGCCGCCGTGGCAAGGGTTGACATTAGCTCGGGGGAGTAGAGAATTCCCAAAGTCAGATATGCAATATATATCAGCAGGATTTTCCCGATTGCTCCAACCCGAAAGCCCCGCCCCGATGACCGGCTATCGTAATATGCCGCCCAGAGGGATAAGGCGGCAAGAATGGGGGCAAAATATTCAGGGAGCAGAGGGATGAAGGCAGCAAAAAGAACAGCCATTACCCACGGCTGCTTCACCTTATCTTTAAATTTCAGGGTGCTTTCCTTCATGCTTACCCCAAGTCTCCCGTTTAAATCGAGTATGTTAATACCGAGGGAAATAATATGATATCCATATCCTGACTATATCATATTTACCATAGTCTATGCAATTATTGTTACAAAGCTGTTATCATTTATTAATGGTTGTATTATACTATTCTCAAGTAAAAGGTGAAACAAAATTTGCGAGGATGTTTTTCGTCATGCAAGGCGGAGGAGGAGAGCGGGCTGACGCCCGCCGACGACAACAACGCTGTATGGCGGAAAACAGACCGCAAAGATGTCTTGATTTTTACTTGAGAGCAGTATTATTATATATAATTGACATAAATACTCCTCATCCTTCCACCGAAAGGATGAGGAGTATTTCGAAGTTTTTATTATGAACTTCCGGGTTCAATACCCCGCTGCGAAGCGGCGGTCGCTGTTTCAAAGCGAAAATTGAACGGTATCTTTTGGCTACCCCGCGGCTTGCCGCGGGGTAGTTCATTTACAGCCCAAGATAATCTCTCAGTTCTTGTGTTTTATCGGTCTTTTCCCATGCAACGCCTAAATCCTCTCGCCCTATATGACCGTATGATGCAAGATTACGATATATTGGCTTTGCAAGATTAAGATAATCGATAATTGCAGCAGGGCGAAAATCAAACACAGCAGAAACGGCGGCAGCCAGCTGTTCGTCGGGCAGTACCCCTGTTCGGTTGGTATCAATAAGAATGGAAACCGGATGGGCAACCCCGATTGCATAAGCAAGCTGAAGCTCGCATTGTTTGGCAAGGCCGGCGGCAACAACATTTTTGGCGGCATATCGTGCCATATAGCTGGCAGAGCGATCAACCTTTGTGGGGTCTTTTCCCGAAAATGCGCCTCCACCGTGACGGGCATACCCCCCGTAGGTGTCAACAATCAACTTGCGACCGGTAAGTCCGCTGTCCCCCTGGGGCCCGCCAACCACAAAGCGCCCGGTCGGGTTCACAAATATTTTGGTGTCATCATCAATTAAAGCTTCGGGTATGACAGGTAGGATTACATGTTTGACGATATCCTCATGAATTAACTCGAGGGCTATCTCCTCGCTATGTTGGGTGGAGACGACAACGGTATCAACCCGAACAGGTGTGCCGTCATCGTATTCGACCGTGACTTGGGTTTTCCCATCGGGGCGAAGATAGGGGAGCTGTCCGCTTTTACGAAGCTCGGCCAGCCGCTTGGCCATTTTGTGAGCAAGCGAAATCGGCAGCGGCATAAGCTCAGGAGTTTCATCACATGCATAACCGAACATGATGCCCTGATCCCCTGCGCCTGTCCGGTCATACTCGGCCCCCGAACTTTCGCGTGTTTCAAGTGCTTGGTTTACACCCATGGCAATGTCGGGGGACTGTTCGTCAATGGCGGTCAGGACAGCGCAGGTGTTACCGTCAAACTTTTGAGCTGCGTTATCATATCCGATTTCACGAATAACCTGCCGCGCAATTCTCGGTATATCAACATAACAGCTTGTCGATATTTCCCCCATCACCAACACAAGGCCGGTGGTTGCAATGCATTCACAGGCAACATGTGCCGTTGTATCCTGTTCCAATATTGCATCCAGAACAGCGTCAGCTATCTGGTCACATACCTTGTCGGGGTGCCCTTCGGTTACAGATTCTGATGTAAAAAACCGTTTTGCCATTTTGCCTGCTCCTTAATCTTTTATTAGCTTAGTATTACCCATATAGGTATGTATTGTCAAGTCGTTATTTTATCTTG
>JAQWBK010000037.1:0-2609 GCA_028706415.1 Oscillospiraceae bacterium
TGAAGCGTCCACATTGATATTCCCGATGACGCTGTGGGTGTTGTTTGTCCAGAACGAAAAGTGAATTTTAAATAAGAACTGGTGATAATCGATCCGGATGGCAGACTAGGCAAACTAGTGAAACGGTGATAACCGAAATTCTTATAACCGTTCACTTTACCGAAACGGATATAGTCAAGTCCGCTGTTGTTTTGCGTATTGGGAGTTGCAGCATTAACAAATGTGTCATGTGCATTGCTGTTGTTACTTACCAATGTCACTGTTGGATCTACTGTCACGGGATATACTGTTTCTGGGTGGGTAAGGTATTCTTCAGGCACTACTACGGTTATAGTATATGCTCCGTCACCGTTGTCTGTCAATTCATAATACGGTTCCTCGTTCAGATGGCGGAAATCCGAATCCCGCCGCTCGGCTTCGTTGGCCGGGTCGTATGAATCATATGCATACAAGCTCAAAAAACGGTATTCAATTTTTTTAGGATCGTTTTTGTCCGCTACCAGTATATTCATCCTATTTTCGGTGAGAATGGGAACATGGGTATCTGAACGGAAAATGAAATCAAAGCGGTTCTGCCCCGTGTACTTGTCGAGGATGATGTTCTCCTTGATCCCATTTTCAGTGTTGATGTACTCCATCCTTGTGCCGAAACCGAATACGCTGGGATAAGTGATCTTTCCCGCACTCTTTTCGATCTGGGCTTCGCCGGATCTGCTTCCGGCGGTATCCGCATCTGCTTCAAACGTGAATGCGTTGTTAAAGTTAATTCCTTTGGACGCGGTATTACTGAACTCAACGGAAAAACTGTTTGCGGAATTACGATAAATGAAGCCACTACTAGCACTTTCCGCCGAAGCGATAGGTTTCATCGAGGTATCGATAAATTGCAGTTTGCCCTCGCGATCCATGTATTTAACGGGAACCGAATGGACAGTCAATGTCCCTTCACCGGTTTCGGAATTTTCTGTGCGCAAGGTGAATATTTCCGCCTCGTCACTAGTGTCTGAAACCAAAAACACTTTATCCGCCTTGTGATCGGGAATAAGGCTTTTGATATTGTCGGGGACTTCCGATAGTGCGACTGCATTTTCCGCTGGAGTTAAATCCTCAATTTCAACCGACTCGGCGGATGTGTATGAGAATGAAAAAAGGCTGATAATGATCAAAAAAACAAGCAGACAAGATAAGTAACGTTTTTTCATGATATTACACAACCCTCTCTAGATTTTTTGACATCTGGTTTGCGCCAATATTTTTGAAAACATGGGAACCGCCGCCTTTCCATTATTGTAAATTGTTACCTTTAATTTAATATTAACACAAATATACATAAACGTCAACTAATAATTTTATGTACAGATATATAAATTTATGCATAATGTAGTAAACTATAGTTCGATCTGTTCACTTCCATCAAGCTGATACATTCATCCCGCGCCGCTTCACCGTAAAATCGTCGCTTTGAAGAAATGAAAATATGGCTTATTTATTCACCGCGACACGGCCTTTTGGAGTTTCATTAGTTCTAATGGGCGGCAGATTTTCAGCAGCCTTAAATATTTTGACAAAACAGTCTTTTCACTATTGCAAATAATCGCGTTAGGGGTATTATAACGAAAGGATGTAATTTTTCCGATCTTGAAATTACAAAAGCCATTCTTATTCTGTAATCCGGCAAACAAACTTATTTATGGGTTGATAAACAATCGCGTATGGGTTATAATAATATCCAAACCTAGTATGGGAGGATATTGTTATGCCCACAATAGGGAGTAGATTAAAAGAATTAAGAGCGACTACTGGTAAGTCGCAGGACAACCTTTCCAAGATGTTTGACTCTAACCAATCCACGCTGAATCGCTATGAGAACGACCAAACAGACCCGCCATGCCGTATTTTACTTTGGTATGCGGATTATTTTGATGTGTCAATGGATTACATCTATTGCCGCACGGATAACCCGCAAGGCAGGTTATATGAGTTTAAGCCCAATATCCCAAATGGGGATTTACGGCAGTTTATTGAAATGTGTTTTGACAAGGATTCGCCCATGAGCGAAAGACTAAAGCAGAGCATTATTACACTTTTTGAGGAGGATGGCAAATGAAAGGTATTATCTATGCCCGCTATTCCTCCGACAATCAGCGGGAGGAAAGTATAGAGGGACAATTGCGGGAGTGTAAAGAGTTTGCCGAAAAGAACGGCATTACCATTCTAAACAGCTATATTGACCGCGCCTTATCCGCAAAGACCGACAACCGTCCAGAATTTCAGCGTATGATAAAAGACAGTGCAAAGCAGTTATTTGATGTCGTGATCGTTTGGAAGTTAGACCGCTTTGCCCGTAACCGATACGATAGTGCCCAATACAAGGCGATTCTGCGGCTAAACAGCGTTAAGGTGGTATCTGCTACGGAATCCATTTCAGAGGATTCCACGGGCATTCTCCTTGAATCTCTGTTAGAGGGATATGCCGAGTTTTATTCCGCTGAATTATCCGAAAAGGTAATCCGAGGGCTGACTGAAAACGCCTTGAAGTGCAAATACAATGGCGGCGGACTGCCTGTAGGCTATGCCATTGACAGCGAACAATATTTTCAGCTTGACCC
>JAQWBK010000037.1:2709-14198 GCA_028706415.1 Oscillospiraceae bacterium
CAGGGCATTTTTAATAAGTCCACGAAGGACAGGTTGGACAAGCTCGAAGCCATCAAGAGTGATTTAGAGGTCAAAATTATTCAAGAAGAAATGCACAGCCCTTTACTGAAAAGAGAGCATATCACCTTTTGGGTTCACCGTTTCCGTAAGCTGGATATCACGAAAGTAGAGCAAAGACAACGCTTGATTGACAGTTTTGTGAATGGTATCTATCTTTATGACGACCACCTTGTAATTACGTTTAATTATAAAGAGGGAACGAAAACAATTTTCCTTGAGGATATAAACACTGTTGCTGTTTCAAGTACAGCTTTCGGTTCGGATTTGACTGTTTGTGGCGCACCAAAAACAGAAGCACCTGTGGCAACGCCATGGGTGCTTCTGTTTTTTTGTAAGGCTCGGGACTTGAACCGTTGTTCAAAAGCGAAGCGGTCCGGTCAGCATAGGCACCTGAAAATGCATCCCTAATATTGTGCCAATGGTGTTTTGGATTGGTAAAGCAGGGTTCGAATCCCTCCGTCTTGAACTAAAAAACAAAAATCCCGTCGATTGCTCGACAGGATTTTCATTATTGGCCCGCCCGGAGGGATACAGCCGGCTTCGCCGTCTTGCGTCCTTGCGACATAGTCGCTGCGGACTTCGGGGCTAAAAACAGTCCACCGGACTGTTTTCTTTGCGCCCCTCACCCTCTCAGGGTTCGAATCCCTCCGTCTTGAACTAAAAAACAAAAATCCCGTCGATTGCTCGACAGGATTTTCATTATTGGCCCGCCCGGAGGGATTCGAACCCCCGGCCTTCAGAATCGGAATCTGCTGCGATATCCAGCTTCGCCACGGGCGGGTATTGGTAAAATACAAAACTGACTTGGAATACTAAACTTACATTAGAATAGTAAACTGACTTGGAATAGTAAGCTAATTTGGAATAACAAGCTGACCGCGGAATAATGAAATAGCAGCCGAATGTAAAACCGACCGCGGTAAGAGTCAACGATTATTTTACACCGTAAAGTGTTGTTTTGCAACCCCAAATTTGACCTTGCGGGAAAAAGTTTGGGTTATTAACATAAAGTATTACTGTTATACCGAATTCACCAGACATCAAAAAGACGGGTGCATGCTGCATCCGTCTTTTCATGAAAAATATATTGATATTAGCGATTTACCGAATATTTTAAGGAGGCTACACTATACTTAAATTAACGACTATTCGGCAAGGTTTTAATGAGTGGTTAGCATCGAGACAGGAAAACCATGATTAATCCTCAAGCAGAAGAATTAAAATAATGATAAAAAGCAACCATGAGCAATCAAGGTCATTAAATAAATTTTTAAGGCACATAGTATTACCCCCTTTCATTGGCTCTCGACACATAATATGATTATTTATGACATGTGGTTACAACCGAATAATCGTATAATATATTGCATAGGCTAATCCAAGATAATATGTTTTCAGAAAGGAAGCTGTGGAGGATGAAAAATTCGTATTTTGGACAGCCAAAAAGCCGCAGTTACAGGCCGGATAGCGATTGGGAGATAGCAGAAGAGATATCGCCCGATCCTTTTTCGGAAGTAGAACACACCCGTATACATGCCAGACGCTTTAAATACCCGAAAAATCATTCTGGTATGAAAAACCAAGAAAACAAGAAAAATATTGAGCAAACATGAGATAATCAAGAATAAACGGCTAAATAAATAAAATATAAAGAAAAATTGACCATTTTTGACTTTGACTAAGTTTGACCAATGCGGTTATAATGTAGTCGGTAAGTCAGGGAAGGTCAGTTTACTATTATTATATAATATAACTTGATTAATTCCGATTATAAACATGCCAACAGAACCGTGACAGCCATTCTGCCCGGTTGTCGGGGCTGTGTTGGCCGGAATGCTTCTTATTGAAATTAGTATAAGCAATAGTAGAGATAATAAAGGAGAATAAAAAATGCGATTAAGCGACGAGATTGCTGCCTATATTCTACACATGATGGAAAGTGCGGGTGATGGGGAAGCCGAGCTTAAGCGTAATGAGCTTGCCGAGGAGCTTGGATGCGTACCCAGCCAGATTAATTATGTATTAACCTCTCGTTTTTCCCCGGAGCAGGGGTATATTGTTGAAAGCAGACGGGGCGGGGGCGGATACATTAGGGTACGACGGGTAAAGTTGGATAGTGGGGTATCTCCGTTTATGCATATCGTAAATGCGGTGGGTTACTCTTTAAATGCAGCCTCGGCACAGGCAATAATTGAGAACCTGCTATATCAGCAGATTGTGTCTCCAAGCTCTGCGCGTATAATGTTGGCCGCTCTGTCGGATCAAGCATACCGTGATGTATCTGTGGAGCAGCGTGATAAGCTCAGAGCAAGCCTGTTAAAGCAGATGCTGACCGCACTTATTACTTAGTGATTAATGAGATATCTTTTATTCTATTAACATATTAAGGGAAGGATGAAACATTATGTTGTGCCAAAACTGTGAAAAAAACACTGCAACAACCTTTATCAAAAAAACAATAAACGGCAACACCAAGGAGTGGCATCTGTGTGCCGAATGTGCATCTAAGCAAGGGTTTGATTCCATGATTAATGGTTTCGGGTTTGATTTGGGAGATTTCTGGGGGAGCCTGTTTGCCGAACCCTCCACACGCTCAATTGCCGATACCGTCAGATGCGAGGGATGCGGTCATAGCTTCCGAGAGATTGCCGAATCAGGAAAGGCAGGCTGCCCATCTTGCTATAGGGCGTATTATGATCGTCTTTTACCGTCAATTCAGCGCATTCATGGTAAAACAGGTCACACCGGAAAGGTTCCGTCAGGTGCAGGTGAAAAGCTTAAAAAGGAAAAGGAAATCGATCATCTGCAAAAGGAGCTGTCGGAATGCATAGCCGACCAGCAATATGAGAAATGTGCCCAGCTTCGTGACCGTATTCGTGAGCTTGAGGAGGAGGAGAAAAATTGAGAAACTTCAATTTTGATAATATAAAACTTAGCGGTATTTTGGCATTCAGCCGGAAAACATACTCAAACTTTCATGTTGGAAGGGATGGTTATTGTAATGAAAAATAATCAAACCAAGAAATGGTATCAGTTAAGCGGGGAAGAGGGGGATGTGATAATCAGTACCCGAGTACGCCTTGCTCGCAACCTGATTGATGTACCCTTTCCGGCCGGGCTCAGCGATGAGCGAAAACGCGAAGTATCCCAGAGGGTACGCGAGGCTCTGAAATCCAAAGAAAACTCGGATGAATATGATTATCTCGATATGAGCAATATGTCTTCAAGGGATGCACTATCAATGGTGGAGCGTCATCTTATCAGCCCCGAATTTTCCCGAGGGGTGGAGGGAAGCACCCTTTTACTTAAAAAGGATGAGTCGGTCAGCATAATGGTCAACGAGGAGGATCATATTCGCATTCAGGTTATGCGGCCGGGTATGGACCTTGATGAGGCATATAAAATAGCAGACGGTCTTGATACACTCCTTGATGAACAGCTCGTTTTTGCCTTTGATGATCGGCTGGGTTATCTGACCCAGTGCCCAACCAATCTGGGAACCGGAATGCGCGCGTCCATAATGATGCATCTGCCCGCCCTACATGAAAGAGGAGCAATTCAGCAGATGGCAAATACAGTGTCAAAGCTGGGGCTTACCATAAGAGGGCTGTATGGCGAGGGCAGCAAGCCCGAGGGTGCAATTTATCAGCTTTCAAATCAGGTAACCCTGGGTATTTCGGAACAGTCTGCTATTGAAAATCTAAAAGGTATTGCCGCCCAGATTATTCGAGAGGAGCGGGCAGGTCGAGAAAGGCTCCGCCAAAACCCGAGATTTGAGGATATGGTATGGAGGTCCCTCGGTCTTATGCAAACGGCAAGACTTATATCCCACGACGAGTTTATGACGCTGATTTCAAATCTGCGTGTGGGGGTGGCACTGGGTATTGTGCCGGATATCGGGATGGATACGATTAGTGGGCTTATCAATGACGCACAGCCGGCAACCATTATGGCTGCGGCAAGAAAGGATATGGAATCCACCGAGCGTGATATGGAGCGGGCTAACATGGTTCGCGCCAGACTTGAAACTAATAAATGACAGGGCAGGAACGCCCAAAAAACATCAAGAATTCTTCGAGAGGATGGCTATAAAAATGTATAGATTTAAAGGTTTTACAGAAAAAGCAAATGCAGCATTAAACCTTGCGATAGAATCGGCACAGGAGCTTGGACATACTTACATCGGAACCGAACACCTCATTCTGGGTCTACTGCGTGAGGGAACCGGGGTTGCCGCTTCGGTTATGGGGGCGCGCGGAGTTACCGCTGCTCAATATCAGCAATCTATTTCGCAGGCAGAATCATCGGGAAAGCGCAGCCAACTTGCACCCGAAGATTTCACTCCCAGAGCAAAAAAAGCTATGGAAATGGCCATCACCGAAGCCACCGCCATGCAACATGGTTATGTCGGAACCGAGCATATTTTGGTTGCCATTCTTCGTGATGACAGCAGTGTGGCAGTGCGACTATTGACTTCGCTTGGTGCGCGTTCAGATGATCTTTTTTCGGATATATCTCAGGCGATCGGCTCAGGCACACCCCAAACAGCTTCCGAGAATATTCGAGGGGGTAGAAGCCCGGCAGGCAAGGGCGGGAAAACCCCCACGCTGGACCAGTTCGGACGGGATCTGACACTCTATGCCAAAGAAGGGCGGCTTGACCCGGTAATAGGACGGTCGGCCGAAATTGAGCGGGTCATTCAAATTCTATCCCGTCGCACGAAAAATAATCCCTGCCTAATCGGAGAACCCGGAGTCGGGAAAACCGCAATTGCAGAGGGGCTCGCACAAAAAATAGCATCGGATGAGGTGCCCGAGCTCCTGCATGGGAAACGGGTGGTAACTCTTGACCTCACAGGCATGGTGGCAGGCACAAAATACCGGGGAGATTTTGAAGAGCGTATTAAAAACGCCATTGATGAGGTTATAAAAGCAGGGGATGTAATTCTTTTCATTGATGAAATTCATACCATCATCGGAGCGGGGGCAGCCGAAGGGGCTGTGGATGCTGCCAATATTCTAAAGCCTACGCTTGCGCGGGGAGAACTGCAAATAATCGGTGCGACCACGCTGGATGAATATCGCAAGCACATCGAAAAGGATGCTGCCCTTGAACGCCGTTTTCAACCGGTTACGGTGGGTGAACCAACCGCCGATGAAGCAATTTTGATTTTACGAGGACTTAGAGACAGATATGAGGCACATCACAAGGTTAAGATTACTGATGAAGCACTGGAGGCTGCCGTCCGGCTTTCGGTAAGGTATATTTCGGATCGTTATCTGCCGGACAAGGCAATCGACCTTGTGGATGAGGCGGCCTCTCGTGTACGGCTGCGCGCCTTCACTGCTCCTCCCGATATGAAGCAGCTTGAGAACGAAGTCAAGCGGCTGGATGAAGAGAAAAAATCGGCTGTAAATGAACAGGATTTTGAGCGTGCCGCGCGGCTTAGGGATCAACAGAAGGATTTCGAAGAAAAACTGAAGTCCATGAAAGGCGAATGGCAGGAGAAAAATTCGGGTATTACCGGCCAGGTAAACGAGCATGAAATAGCCGAAATTGTGTCCAGTTGGACGGGTGTTCCGGTGGTTCAGCTTACCGAGGAGGAGGGACAACGACTGCTTCGCATGGAGGAAATACTCCACCGGCGGCTTGTCGGTCAGGATGAAGCGGTTACGGCCGTATCCAAAGCTATCCGCCGCGGTCGAGTCGGACTAAAAGACCCCAAAAGACCTACCGGTTCGTTTATCTTCTTGGGGCCTACGGGGGTCGGAAAAACCGAGCTATGCAAGGCTTTGGCCGAGGCTATGTTTGGTGATGAAAACTCTATGGTAAGGCTGGATATGTCTGAATATATGGAGAAACACACGGTATCTCGACTTGTGGGTTCACCTCCGGGCTATGTCGGGTTTGACGAGGGCGGACAGCTTACCGAGAAAATCCGTCGTAAACCATATTCGGTATTACTGTTTGATGAGATCGAAAAAGCCCACCCCGATGTATTTAATATTCTGCTTCAGATACTTGAGGATGGAATTCTTACCGATGCTCAGGGGCGGCGGGTCGATTTCAAAAACACAGTCATAATAATGACCTCCAATGTCGGTGCGCGTCTCATAACCGAAAAACATGGTCTCGGGTTTGGTAACAGCGGTCGGGGTGAGGGGGATGAAAACGATGAAGCAGATCAGAAGCGTATCCGTGAAAATGTGATGGGAGAGCTTAAACGCGCATTTAAACCCGAATTTCTTAACCGTGTTGACGAGATTATAGTGTTCCGGAAACTCTCGAAGAAGGATATCCACGAGATTGCCCACCGTATGTTAAGTCAGCTGAATAAGCGAATGGCAGATATGGATATTCGTGTTTCGGTAACCGATGCGGCGGTTGATAAAATAACGGCGGAGGGATTTGATCCGATTTACGGCGCCCGTCCGCTGCGCAGAGCAATACAGTCTAAAATCGAAGATGCTATGGCCGAAAAAATTCTGGAGGGCAAATTCAAAACAGGCAGTAACATTGTAGTGGATGCGGACGAAAACGGGTTTACTTTCAATGACAGTAATGATACTGCTCTCAAATAAAAATCAAGACATCTTTGCGGTCTGTTTTCCGCCATACAGCGTTGTTGTCGTCGGCGGGCTTTTACTTGAGAACAGTATAAGAACACCGGCACTTCGGAAGAATAATACAATACAACAAACAGGGGTTGCATTTGTGCAGCCCCTGTTTATTATGTATTATACTAATTCCGATTATAAAACTACCAATAAATCAAGCAAAAAGCTTTGATATATGGGTTTTTGTGCGGATTTATTGGTAAGGTATTAATGAGGAATCAGTATTATACTAATCCCTAATTACAATTAATGTATTTTATAGGGTAATAATCATAACAATGTATCTGTGGGTACATTATTGAGTAAAATGTATCTGTGGGTACATTATTGAGTATAATGTACCTACGGATACATTGATTTTATATAAATAATGGTATATAATACCTTAAAGAGGTGATTAGGTTGAAAATAATTCTTCAACCGCACAACTCCCCAACGGCAGAAAGGAATGGAAACTTTTTATGTATACATTCAGCTTTAATCCGTATCTAGCTGTAATCGGCGATATAAAAAAGTCAAGAAAATTGCATGACAGAAAAGAAATACAAAATAAAATGCAGGAAGTCTTGACTTTAGTGAACAAAAAATATAGTCAAGACATAGAGTCTGATTTTATGATTACCTTGGGAGATGAGTTCCAGGGGCTTTTAAATAACGGTAATAATATTATAAATATAATACTAGAGATTGAGCAAAAGATGGGTCCGGTAAATATACGCTTTGGGATAGGCATTGGTGAAATAACCACCGGAATAAACAGAAAGATGCCGCTGGGTGCAGACGGACCCGCCTATCATAACGCCCGCAAAGTGGTTGAATTTATAAAAAATCTGGAAAATAAGCAAGGGACATATGAAACAAGTATAATGATTTCAGCCCAGGAGGACAATGATTCTTTAGATTCATTGTTAAATGTTATATTCTCCTTGTGTTCAACAATTAAGAAAAGCTGGACTGCAAGGCAGAGGGAGATCATTTCCGCTTACATGGAGTGCGATTATAATCAGCATAAAGCCGCCGCAAAACTTGGGATTAAACAATCCGGCGTGAGCAGAGCCCTTTTGAATGCCGATTATTATACCTATAAAAACGGTATGGACAAGTTATCATCCATACTATCAAAACTCAACCACCCTCGGCTGAAAGCCGAGGGGTTCGGCTGGCGGCTGGAAGCCGACTAAAGTTCTTTTGCTAACCGTTGTGCGCCAGCTGTCAGCCGAACGTTTAAAACCTACGCTTCCAAAGGGCGCGAAGAATTTTTCGGTCAACACCGTCTCAAATTCTTCGCCTGGAAGGCGAAGGTTTTAAACCAATAGTTGAGACAATAAAGGAGGGAGACGATGTTTAAAATAATATTTTTACTATTCTTACTCGCCCATATAATAGGTGATTATTACCTCCAAAGCTGTAAGCTTGCAGATGAAAAAGCCGAAAGTATTAAGGCCTTGATTAAGCATTGTGTGATTTATACTTTCTCATGTTTTATTGTTGTGATACCCGTTTTTAATAGCAGACTTCTCATCGGCTGTATTTTTCTGTCTGTAACTCATGGTGTTATTGATCTGTTAAAATTCTTATATATGAAATATCATAAGGAAATAACTCGGAATAAAAAGCGTAATATTTATATTTTGGATCAGGCTCTGCACTTGATGGCTATTTCAACCATTACATATATATTTACCGTCAATGAATATACGATATCGATACTACCACCCTTAAAAAATATCACCGATACAATCGGGATACCATTAAAACAGTGCTTTTTATGGATGATAGCTCTGCTTTTAATTTGGAAGCCGACAAATATAACAATAAAGAAACTGCTTTTTATGTATAAACCCGACGACGCAAACGAAAACGCCCAAGAAAACGCAGGCGGATTTATAGGGCTACTTGAAAGATTGGTGATGTTGGTCTTACTCTCAATAAGTCAATATTCGGCCATCGGTCTGGTTCTCACCGCAAAGTCGATTGCCCGGTATGATAAAATTTCAACCAATAAAGCATTTGCCGAGTATTATTTGCTTGGCACCCTACTAAGTGCGATTTCGGTGATGGTAGTTTATTTGGTTATAATATAATAATACTGGATAAAAAAATTCCCTTAAGGATTTTTCCTTAAGGGAGTTGCGTTTTTTACAGTGCGGCTTTTGCCTTTTCGGTGAGAGCCGTGAAGGCTTCGGCATCGCAGATCGCAATTTCTGAGAGCATTTTGCGATTCAGTTGGATATCTGCCTTTTTAAGACCGTTCATAAATGTTGAATAATTCATACCGTTTAACTTGGCAGCGGCAGAAATTCTGGTAATCCACAAGCGGCGAAAATCGCGCTTACGCTGTTTGCGGCCGACATAAGCATATTGACCGGACTTCATAACGGCCTGTTTGGCCATTTTAAACAGCTTTGATTTGGCTCCAAAATATCCTTTGGCAAGCTTAACCGTCTTTTTTCTTCTTTTGCGCGTCATAACAGCGCCCTTTATACGTGCCATTATTGGTTACCTCCGTCCTAAACTCTTTTATTTATAGGGTATCAGGCGCTTGACTTGTGCTGCGTTGGTCACATCAACAACAGCGGTCTTGCGAAGATTTCTTTTGCGTTTTGTTGTCTTTTTGTTCAAAATATGTGATTTGTACGCCTTGGCGCGCAAAACCTTACCGGTCTTGGTTAGTTTAAAGCGTTTCTTGGCGCCGCTGTGCGTTTTAATTTTCGGCATTAAAATAATCCTCCTTTAATTCTCACTTTACCGGCTTGGGGGTAAGGAACATCATCATATTACGCCCTTCCATTTTGGCCGGACGCTCAACAATGCTGAATTCCTCGCATGCTTCAGCAAACCGTTTCATGGATTCATATCCGATTTGGGGATGGCCGAGCTCGCGTCCGCGGAAACGGATTGAAACCTTCACCTTATCGCCTTCGCCCAAAAAGCGCGCGGCATGCTTCACCTTGGTGTTAAAATCTCCGATATCGGTATTAAGTCCCAACCGAACCTCTTTGATGTCAACAACATGCTGATTTTTACGGGCTTCTTTTTCGCGCTTTGACTGTTCAAAACGATATTTACCGTAATCCATAATGCGGCAAACCGGCGGTTTGGCCATGGGCGCAATTTTCACCAGATCCAGATTCTTTTTATCAGCAATATTTTGGGCGTCACCGTATGACATTACACCGAGCTGTTCACCATTTTCGTCAATGACACGAAGCTCGTCGTCACGGATTTGGTCATTAATCTGCAGTTCCTTAATTGCTATGGGTAAGCACCTCCACTTTAAAAGTTGATAATATTGATATAAATACAAAAAATACGGACAGATAAACTGCCCGCATATAACTACAATCCTATCCCGTAAAACAGGAAAAGCCGTATTAACCGACCTGGGAACAAAATCCGGCGGTGAGAGCGGGCATCGCTCTGCTTTCTTTATTGCCTTGCTATTATAACAACTAATCATTATCTTGTCAACCAAAATTTTATCAATGGTTATTATAATTTTGGTAATCGGGTAAATTGTAAATAATTTTATATCATACCTTTACATGAACCGTTTTTTGTTGCTCCTTATGGTGGAATATGCTATAATCATTCGAACAGGGAGGGATGAGAGATTGGTTATTTTCGGGATAGACCCGGGCTATGCCACGGTAGGCTGGGGTTGTATTAGGTATGAACGCTCTCGTTTTACCCCAATTGATTTCGGCGTTATATTAACCCCTGCAGATATGGAGTTTCCGCTTAGGCTGCAGTGTATACATACCGAGCTGTCCGCCCTGTTGACAAAGTATCCTTCGGACTTTTTGGCGGTTGAAAAGCTTTATTTTAAGAATAATCAAAAAACGGCGATAGATGTTGCCCAAGCCAGAGGGGTAATCCTTCTTGCCGCTAAGCAAAGCAGAATTCCTATTTTTGAATATACCCCGCTCCAGGTAAAATCGGCGGTTACCGGATACGGCAATGCAAAAAAGTCTCAGGTGATGGAAATGACCCGGAGACTGCTTGGATATAAAGAGGTCCCCAAGCCTGATGATGCCGCGGATGCTTTGGCAATTTCTATCTGCCACGCTCAATGCTGCGGAACGCCGCTTAAAAGGCGGCTTGCAAATCTGAAATGAATTCTTATGCACCTGAATGGAGGACAAGCCATGCTTTATAGTTTACACGGCAAGCTTATTCACAGGGATACACTAATTGCCGTTATTGAATGCGGTGGAGTTGGCTTCCGCTGTAGAATAACAATGACAACCGCCCGCCAGCTTCCACCCCTGGGTGAGGAGACCCGCCTTTACACCTACATGAATGTACGGGAGGATGCCATTGAGCTGTTCGGATTTACAGACAGGGCCGAGCTGGGTTGCTTCCAGCATCTTATTTCGGTTTCGGGTGTAGGGCCCAAGGTGGCGATAGCCGTTTTATCAGAGCTTCCCCCTGAACGGGTAGCTTTAGCCATAGCTTCGGGGGATTATAAAACCCTGACCAAAGCATCCGGCGTCGGTCCAAAGCTGGCACAACGTATTATACTCGAGCTAAAAGACAAATTTGGTGGATTGCAAACCTCCGAATTTTCCACCGGGTCGTTTGATACCGGCATTCCGTCGGCTTCCGGCAATTTTGCCGAGGCTGTAGGCGCACTTTCGGTTTTGGGTTTTACATCCGGCGAGGCTTCGGCTGCAGTCGGCAAGCTGGACGGCACACAGCCGGTTGAAGTTCTTGTCCGGGAGGCCTTGAAAATGCTGGCGAAACGCAACCTTTAGGGGTAGGGTGATAATATAATGGAAATGGATATGGAAAACAGGATAATGACCTCCG
>JAQWBK010000038.1:0-7361 GCA_028706415.1 Oscillospiraceae bacterium
CTTTCCCTCGGTTTATAACGGCTGGCGAACTATACGGACACGCGTTGCGTGTCCGTATAGTTACGAAAAGATTATTATGGTCACCTTTTACTTGAGAACAGTATTACATGGCGTTTTATCAAATGCGATTTATCATCCGTGACGAGGGGATATATATGACCGCTTTGCGGTGTCTGAAATGAGAAAAAAGGTGTTTTCTGCTTATTTTGTGTGTCTAAATTGTAAAGAGTGAAAAAAAGCTGTCGTTCATTGAGACTTTTTCTGGGTTTATCCTTGAAAAATAAATGATTATTGTGTATTATAAAACATAATGCCCGTAGTATAACAAAGCGGGTCTGGGTTAATCAATGTAACGCGTTTAGATATAATACTGCTCTCAAGTAAAAATCAAGACATCTTTGCGGTCTTTTCCGCCATACAGCGTTGTTGAGGTCGGTGGGCGTCAGCCCGCTCTCCTCCTCCGACTTGCATGACGAAAAACATCCTCGCAAATTTTGTCTCACCTTTTACTTGAGAACAGTATAAAAACAAAAATGAAGAGGGGAAATAACATGTCCAACAGGCTTTTTCAGGGTGTTGTGCATCAGATGAAGGATACCATTGATCGTACCATTGGCGTGGTAGATGAATCCATGGCTGTTATAGCCTGCAGCGATCTCGGTCGTATCGGGGAGTCAAGTGACGCTGTTAATACAGATTCTTTTTTAATCAAGGATGCATTTGTAAGCGGGGGATATACCTATAAATCCTTCGGTTCACGCCCGCGCAGCGAATATTTGCTTTTTGTTGAGGGCAACGACGATCAGGCGGCAAAGTATGCGGCTCTCTTAGCAATATCACTTTCCAGCATAAAACAGTATTATGATGAGAAATATGACCGCGGCAATTTTATTAAGAATGTTATTCTTGATAACATCCTACCGGGGGATATTTATCTCAAAGCCAGGGAGCTAAGGTTTAACAATGATGCCAACCGTGTAGCTTTGTTAATTCGGATATCCTCCCGCAACGATATCTCGGCTTATGATGTTATACAAAATCTCTTTCCCGACAAAAACAAGGATTTTGTTATCAACATAAACGAAAATGATATCGTTCTTATCAAGGAAATCCGTTCAGGAATAGAATCCCGTGACCTTGAAAAGCTGGCGCGTTCCATTGTGGATACACTCGGTAGCGAATTCTATACCCAGGCAACCGTGGGCATCGGAACCGTGGTAGAGGGGATAAAGGATTTGGCGAGTTCATTCAAGGAAGCACAGGTCGCTCTTGAGGTAGGCAAGGTATTTGATACCGAAAAAACAATAATCAGTTATGATAATCTCGGGATTGCCCGTTTGGTTTATCAGCTGCCCACCACCTTGTGCGAAATGTTCCTGCGGGAAGTTTTCAAAAAAGGCTCGATTGATTCACTCGACCAAGAAACCTTGTTCACCATCCAGAGATTTTTTGAAAACAACCTGAATGTATCCGAGACCTCGCGCAAGCTTTTTGTGCACCGTAATACGCTTGTTTATCGTCTTGAGAAAATCAAGCGTTTGACAGGTTTAGACCTGCGGGAATTTGATGATGCCATTATTTTCAAGGTGGCACTTATGGTTAAAAAATACCTTATGTCAAATCCCGTAAAATATTGATAGATTAACAAGTGCGGAATAAAACCTGTATTTCCTGCGGGCGGTCGATGCTCTGCGGGAGGGGCAGGGGACGGTTGCATAAACCTGTGTTTTGTCGGTTTGTCAAAAATAATTTTAAAAGATACAGGTGGTTTGCAAATACAATTCATACCCACCTGTTTTCTGTATTTTAAAATTTCAATCAGGAATTTTTTATATCTTGAATTAACAGGCTGTCATGGGTTAGGATTATATTAGATATTACCGCGTTGTTTTTCGGCTTTATTGTATATATGTGACAAATTGGCAAGGGGGATGGCCTTTTGATTGAATTCAAAGGAGTACATAAGACCTATCATAACGGAGTTAAAGCCCTTAAAGATGTAAGTATTTATGTTAACAAGGGCGAGTTCGTTTTTATAATAGGTGCGTCGGGCGCAGGCAAGAGTACCTTTCTAAAGCTGTTGATGCGGGAGGAGTTCCCCAGCGCCGGTGAAGTAATCGTAAACGACTTTAAGCTGTCCAAGCTGAAGCGTCGTGAAATACCCTATCTCCGCCGTACCATGGGGGTGGTGTTCCAGGATTTCAGACTGATTAATAATATGACGATTTACGACAATGTAGCCTTTGCTATGCGGGTGACCGGCTCATCAAATACAGCCGTGCGCAAGCGGGTTCCGTATATTCTGGGGCTGGTAGGGCTTCAGAATAAAGCCCGCAGCTATCCCCCCGAGCTTTCAGGGGGAGAACAGCAGCGTGTCGGGCTTGCCCGCGCGCTTGTGAATAATCCGTCCATGATAATTGCCGACGAGCCGACCGGTAACATCGACCCCGAGCTTTCGTATGAGATTGTCGAGCTGTTGACCGAGATAAACCGTCGGGGAACCACCGTGCTCATGGTCACACATGAGCGTGACCTAGTAAGGATGTTCCCCCATCGGGTAATTGAGATTTGCGAAGGCTGTGTTGTTTCTGACCGGCGACCCCAAAATAAAAAAACCACCTTCTCATCGTTTGAAGCTGACGCGGTAGATACTACAGGTCTTTTCCCGCAGTCAAGGAAGGATGGTTTTAATTATGAGTCTTAGTAGCCTGCGGTATTTAATACGGGAGGGCTTTCGGAATATATGGCAAAACCGATTTATGGCTTTTGCCTCGATCGGCGTTCTCATATCATGTTTGCTGCTGACAGGGGCCTCTTACCTCTTTTTTGTTAATATTGATCATTCGTTCGAATGGGTGTACGGTCAGAATGTGGTTGTAGCCTTTGCCAAGGAGGATTGCACCGACCAGCAAAGCAAGGTTCTTCTGGATAAAATCAAGGGGATCACAAATGTAGAAGATGTAGAGTTTGTTTCAAAGGAATTATCTCTGCTTAAATATAAGGATACCATGCCCAAATCGGTTTATGAGGATATGCAAGGGGAAAACAATCCTTACCTTGATGCTTATGTAATAACCTTTTCGGATTTAAATACATTTAAGGAAACATTGACCCAGATAGAACAAATTCCCGAGGTAGATAGTACCGCTTATAATGAGGATATTGCAAAGACGCTGACCCGCCTGCGCCGGATTGTTCTGATGGTTAGCGGCTCGATAGTATTAGTGTTATTAGTTGTTTCTTTGTTTATCATCGCAAATACAATCAAGCTCACGGTATACAGCAGGCGGCTTGAAATATCAATCATGAAGTCGGTGGGGGCAACCAACATGTTTGTCAGAATTCCCTTTATCATCGAAGGTGTTGTGTTGGGAATTGTGTCAGGCTTGCTTTCGTTTGGACTGATTAAGATAATTTATGATAAGCTTAGTGAGATGGCGGGAACGGGAATAATGGGGGGTCTTGTGGATTTCTCAGAGGTATGGCATTTCGTCTTATTTGGTTTTTTGGTGATGGGCACCGTTACGGGAATGATCGGAAGCGCTATATCCATGGGTAAATATCTCAAGGATGAAGGGGGTATTTCGAGTGTTATATAAAGGGAATATCAGACGTATAGTTTGTGTGATGGTTGCTGTGGCTGTAATTATAATGTCACCGACAGCATTTTCGCCCACCAAAGCAAAGGCGGCGACCCTTGCCGAGATGCAGGCTGAAAGTGAAAAACTGCAAAAAAAGGCAAAGGAACTGGACGGGAAAATAAGCAACCAGGAAAAAAACCTCACCAACCAAAAGGCATACAAAGACACCTTAGACAGTAAAATAGATAACACCGCCGCTCAAATAGACCTTTTGATTAATCGAGTCGATAAGATGAATTCGCAGATTAAGTCTTTGAATGGTGACATTGAAAAAAAAGAAGCCGAAATCAAGCAAAAGGAAGAAGTAATTAAGGATCGTTTTCAGGCTCTCAGGCAGAGACTGCGGGCGATTTCCAAAACAGGTAATACCTCTAAGCTGCAAATGCTGCTGGACACCGACAGCTATACCGATTATCTTATAAAATCCAAAATGATGGAACGCACGGCTAAAAACGACAAAAAACTTATGGATGAAATTGAGGCGAAAATACAAATAATCGATGCCGAAAAGCAAAAGCTCGCCAAGGATAAAGCAGATGTCAACAAGCAGCTTGCCGATGTGAAGGTTCTGAACAAAGAGGCCAACCAGAGAAAAGCCGAGCTTGATGTATTATACGGCAAGTCAAATCTCGCCATACAGAAAATGCAAAGCGATATAAAGGTTTATGAACAGCAAAGGAAAATGACAGATAAGGAACTTCGAGAACTTGAAAATAGTATCAAGAGGATAATCGACCAAAACACCTCACAGGGCAAATACAGCGGGGGAACCATGTACTGGCCTGTACCTGCGGTGCGCAATTTGTCTTCATTTTATGGCCCGCGTGGGGGTGGTATGCACCGCGGAATTGATATTGCAAACGGCAGCGTTCCCGTTTACGGCCAAAACATTGTAGCCGCAGCAAGCGGGGTTGTTATATATGCAAACTACACCAATCAATGGGGCGGCGGATACGGTTATCACATTATTATTGACCACGGCGTGGACAGCAAGGGTAGGAAGATATCGACACTGTATGCCCACTGCTCCCAAGTATTCACAAGAGTGGGTAACAAGGTAATAGGCGGGCAGACGGTTATTGCCAAGGCAGGGAGAACCGGGAATGTGACCGGACCTCATCTGCATTTTGAGGTGCGAGTTAACGGCTCGGCTGTTGACCCGATCGCAAATGGTTATATCAAGATGAACTGACAGAAAGGCTTTCGTATGAATAAAAAGATTACTCTGGGCGCAACCATTGCACTCATCATAATTTCGGTTGCTCTTACCGTTTCGGTTACCATGGTTGTTGCAATGCGGAATTTCAACTATACGATGAATAAAGTCAGCCAGCGGCAGGCAATGTTCGATTATATTGCCGATGTAGACAAAGAGGTTCGCACCAATTATCTTGGGGGAATTGATGAAGGTGCTTTACGCGCCTCGCTTGCCAAAGGATATGTTATCGGGATTGACGACCCGTATGCCTCATATCTATCGGCCGAAGAATACAGGAGAGAAACCGAACGCCTTTCGGGAAGATGGACCGGACTGGGGCTTGAGACGGTCAGGCTTGAAAACAATTCGGTGGTTATTTCGGTTGTTCACAAAAACTCTGCTGCCGATAGGGCTGGAATTCAAAAGGGAGATGTTATTACCCTGCTGGACGGCAATGATATAGAGACTCTGGAATACTCACAGGTGAATTACAAGTTGAGTAAAATGCAAAAGCTGGAGCTTTCGGTTACCCGGGGTAAAACCTCGATAGCATTTGAAATTTCTGAAAGCCCATACACCATTACAAGTGTTGAAAGCCGCATGATAGGTAGCACGGGATATATTGTCATAAATTCATTTTATGACAATACCCCTCAGCAGTTCAGGGATGCATATAAATCACTCGAAGAAAAAGGTGCGGAAAACTATATATTCGATTTAAGGTATAATAAGGGCGGCCACCTAAAGGCTGTGGGGGAAGCATTAAACTATCTCATTCCCAGGGGAAGCTATGCCCACCGGGTGACAACCGAATCAACCCAAGATCTTATGTCTACCGGATCTCATGAAATAGCCAAGCCGTCGGTTACCCTGGTAAATAGCCAGACCGAGGGGGAAGCCGAGCTTTTTGCAGGAGCATTAAAGGAATCAAAAAAGACCACTATTGTCGGTGTTAATACTGCCGGACGGGGTATGGTGCAACAGTATTACACATTGAAAGCCGATGGAGCCGCCATAAAAATATCGGTCGCTTATCTCTCTCTTGCAAGCGGAGCCACACTGGAAGGGAAGGGAATTGCCCCCGATGTGAAGGCCGAAATGCCGGCCGAACTGAAAAATAGGTTTCGCTTTTTAACCCATGAGAATGACCCTCAGCTGATAGCGGCCATTGCAACCCTCAGAGGGGGCACCATTCCGACAAGCAGCTCCGGCACAACAACCGGGATTACCACCTCTTCGGGCACCACATCCGCAACCACTGTTACCGGTACCACGACTGCAAAATAAAATTCATACTGTTCTCAAGTAAAAGGTGAGACAAAATTTGCGAGGTTGTTTTTCGTCATGCAAGGCGGAGGAGGAGAGCGGGCTGACGCCCACCGACGACAACAACGCTGTATGGCGGAAAACAGACCGCAAAGATATCTTGATTTTTACTTGAGAGCAGTATTAAACAACACGGTGACGATTTAACCGTGTTGTTCTTTTATAATCACATAAGATTTGTTGAAGCCCTTTGCAAATTCTGCTATAATATTATCTGATACTAATTCCGATTATAAAACTTCCAATAAATCAAGCAAAAAGCTTTGATATATGGGTTTTTGTGCGGATTTATTGGTAAGGTTTTAATGAGGAATCAGTATGATAATGGTGTTTTCGCGTTTTTCCTTAGAATGGGATAACACCATATTTATTAATGAATGGTTTGTATAATAATGACCCAACAAATTAATGCCCATTATGGAGGGAAATACCTGATGATAAAGGTTTCGCTTATTTCACATACGCCCCAGCCGGAACATACGGTTGCCGCCGCCGCCAAGCTTTGTTACTCCCCCTCGTCAATTGATGATTTGCGGGAAGGGCTTACCGACGAAAAGGCAGGTTCATTTGTTGATATGCTCTCTGAAATCGGCCACGAAAGCCCAATTGAACATGCGGTTTTCACCTTTGGTATCGAGGGAGTATCTCGTTCACTGCTTGCCCAGATAACCCGCCACCGTATCGCCTCATTCAGCGTTCAAAGTCAGCGATATGTTCGGGAGAGCAGATTTGAATATGTTGTCCCCCCCGAAATTGATTTCCTCCCCCAAGCCAGAGAATTATATATTAAGGCGATGGAGGAAGACCAGGCATATTATGAGCAGTTAAGCGATATATTAAAGGCAAAGCATATGGCGGTCTTGCTGGAAGAGGGAATGGACAAGAAGCAGGCTTCCCGCACAGCAGAAAAGGCAGCCATTGAGGATGCCCGTTTTGTGCTTCCCAACTCCTGCACCACAAAAATGATTGTCACCATGAATGCCCGCAGCCTGCAAAACTTCTTTGCACACAGATGCTGCAACAGGGCGCAGTGGGAAATACGCCAGCTTGCCGAGAAAATGCTCAGGCTTTGCCTTGAAGCAGCTCCCCATCTTTTCCACCGCTCAGGGCCGCCCTGCTTGCGGGGAGGTTGCACCGAGGGCAAGATGACATGCGGAAAAGCCGCCGAAATGCGGGCTTATTATAAAAGTCTGTCG
>JAQWBK010000038.1:7461-14057 GCA_028706415.1 Oscillospiraceae bacterium
AAGGAAGGTATATTAATATGCCTATAGATACAAAGGAACTGATATTCAAGGAGCCGACGATCGACGATGCCATTTGGGCTGGCCCCATGCTTCGTAACGCCGGCATGAAAATATGTGAGTTTTCCTTCAATACAATATGGATGTGGCGCAAATACTACGGCAATGAGATTGCCCGCGCAGGTGAGGTCATTTTTATACGCTCAGGGGATGTGGAACCGCTGTATTTATTGCCGGTAGGGGGCGACATGCTTGAGAATATAAAGTTCCTGGAGAAATATCAGCATGATAAAGGCGAACAGTTAATGATTTTTGGGGCAGACTCAAATATAAGGGAACAGATTGAAAACTGGTTCCCCGGCAACTTCGATTGGGAACCCTCCGAAGCGGATTTTGACTATATATATAATACCGAGGATCTGGCATTCCTGAAAGGCAAGAAGTATCACAGCAAACGCAACCATATTGCAGCATTCAGCAATCAGTATGATTGGAGCTATGAGTCTATAAACTCGGACAATTCTGATGAAGTTTTTGATATGGTGACAAAGTGGTGCCATGAGCGGGGGAATTGCAGTGATCCCGGCCTTCGCAGTGAGCGCAAATCAATCGCAGAGGCACTTAAAAATATGAATAAGCTTTCGATATCCGGAGGGCTGATTAGGGTTGATGGCAGTGTGGTTGCCATGACACTGGGCTCCCCCATAAGTGATGAGGTTTTTGATGTTCATGTTGAAAAAGCCCTGTCGGATTATGGTGGGGCATATGCGGTTATTAATTCGGAATTCGCCCAGCGGGAGATAATGGACAAGTATCCCCTAATTAATCGCGAAAATGATTTAGGGATCGAGGGGCTGCGGCGTGCCAAAAAATCCTATCGTCCGGTTCAGATTGTTGAAAAATATCTTGCAACCGAAAAGATAACAAGAAAATAAAAGGGTGGGGTTGATATGCCGTTGGTGTTTGCGGGCATGGATATGGCTCCATCCCTGCGTAAAATCTGGCTTGATGCATTTCCGGAAGACGGTCCGGAGGATGTGGATTTCTTCTTTTCCCATGCCTTGAATTCGGAAAGCTGTGCTGCCTGGGTTCAGGACGGACAGCTTGTATCTATGGTCTTTCTTCTCCCCGGTGAATTGGCTTTTTCAAACGGCAGAAAGCTTGATCTTAAATATATCTATGCGGCGGCAACCCTTACCGAATTCAGGGGGCGCGGAATTTTCGGCAACCTGTTAACCGGGGTGCATGAGCTTATGCGGGGCAGGGGGGTTGATGCCTGCTTCCTCCGGCCTGCACAGCCAAGCCTTTTCAACTATTATCCGAGATTTGGTTATAAACCGTATTTTTATAATACAACCCAGAGTATTGAGACGGGAAGAAATTTTGAGGTGAGCGGCGGAGGAAGGGATATAAGCCTTGATGCTTCTGCAGAATCGCCGCAAAAAATAGCAGACCTTAGAAACCGCCTGCTGAAAGATCATTCTGTTTGGGTAAAGTGGCCTGAAGGGCTGTTGGATTTGGCGGTTTTGCAGGCCCAAAGATTTGGCGGAACGGCTATCCCCCATGAAAAGGGTTTTGCTATTTGCGAAAAGGATGGAGACAAGGTTTGGATAAGGGAGTGGCTTTGCCGTCCCGGGTATGAGGCGGCTCTCGGCAGGGCGGTGGCAGAACGCTTTAAGGTTTCGGGCTTTGAGCTCAGACGGCCCGCCCGTCCCGAGGATATTAACAGCCATGTTTTTGGCATGATTAAGCCCCTCAATAATGGGGCAGATAATTTGATTGATGAATATAAGGACAGGCTCCCCTATATGGGACCGGCATTTGACTAAACGGGGATATTAACTTGAGGTGACCTTGAAGGAATAATCGTCAATCCCTTTTTCAATTCGGTTTTATGTCCTTCCCGGGCATGAAACTCAAAAAGGAAGTGGATTTAATATGGTAGTTGTGTTTTTGGCCGAGGGTTTCGAAGAAATCGAGGCACTGGCTGTGGTGGATATACTTCGCCGCGCCGAATTGAATGTAAAAACGGTGGGAATCGGAGGTCACACGATTCGCGGTTCCCACGGAATTCTTGTTACCGCTGATGTTGAGGATGTCAACATTACCGATGACGGATTGCAGGCAGTTGTTCTGCCCGGGGGAATGCCCGGCACATTAAATCTTGAAAAATCCCCGGTGGTTCAGCACTTTATTGATGTAGCGGTCGCGAGGGATCTCCCGATATGCGCAATATGTGCCGCCCCCTTGATATTAGGGCATCGTGGCCTGCTGAGCGGGCGGGAAGCGGTGTGTTACCCGGGATTTGAGCAGGAATTAAAAGGGGCGAAGATTGTTTTGGAGGGAGTGGCCCAGGACGGTCGGTATATAACCGCAAAAGGGGCGGGGGTCGCCCTGGAATTTGCATTTCGTATAGTTGAAAAGCTGGTGTCTGCCCAGCAGGCACAATCGATCAGGGAGTCAATGCAATGCTAGATATTCGGCCGGTCAAGGCCAAGCTCAGGGAGCATTATAAAAAGCTTCGGCTGGATATGCCAAATGAGCAAAAAGCCGAGTATGACGGTAAAATTACCCGCAAGATTACGGGATTATCGCAGTATGAACGGTGCAGTTTGCTGTTAAGCTATGTATCGACTGAAAAAGAGGTTGATACAATAGGGCTTATTAAAAAGGCCTTTGACGATAATAAGCGGGTGGCGGTTCCAAAATGTATTGATGGCACCCGTATAATAAAGTTCTACTATATTGAAAGCTTAGACCAGCTGAAATCGGGTTATTTCGGGATTAAGGAGCCCGACCCGAATGAAAGTGAAGAGGTAATAAATTTTTCTGACAGCTTGTGTCTTGTGCCCGCTTTATGTTATGATTGGGAAGGATATCGATTGGGCTACGGGAAGGGGTATTATGACCGCTTTCTTGCATCTTATGACGGAGTAATGGTTGGTGCTGCTTACAGCAGTTGTATTCGCCGCCGTCTGCCACACGGGAAATATGACCGGCCGGTTGAGCTCCTGGTTAGCGAGAGCTATATCCGTAAAACCCAGCGAACAGGGCGGTATAGCCCTACCTCTTAGAAATGACGGAAAGGAAAGGTCATTATTATGTCGGACGATCTTGAAAAATTATTAAACGATGCTGAGGCGAAAAAGCAGGCAAAACTGCTTGAGGAGGAGACAATCCGTCGTTCGCTTCGTATCGATGAGAGTACCGCCCAAAGGTTGGCAAAGGAACGGCATAATAAGGTGTCGGGTTTTAAGCTGAATATTGACCTTGAATCGTCCAATGATGAGCAGGCCGCCCAACCGGTACGGGCAGGTGACGAACCCGCCCCAACCCAAGGTGAAAATCCTCCTGCAGACAGAACCGATGGTTTTGAAGACAATTCCTTCGACCCTCCCGAGCAGCCTGTTAAAACCGACGGTTTCAAGGGGGAAACAGGCAAAAGAAAGAAAAAAGCCCCCCGAAGCTCTTTCGGCTGCACACGGGGGATAATATACGGTGTTTTGGTGCTTGTGGCATCCGGCTTTTTGGCCTATTTCGGAATTGTGGGCGGGCTTGATTTAACAGGTCTGTTCAGATCCGACACAAAGGTGCCGGTAACCCTTACGGCCGAGCAGATCAAGGATGTTGATGAGGTCGCCCGCGTATTAAAAAAGGCCGGTGTAATCGACCAGCCCATGATTTTCAGCCTTTACTGCAAGGTAACCGGTTCGGGTAAGGGCTTCTTTCCCCAAGATGAGGCATCGTTATCTCCGGATATGGGGTATAAAGCAATAATAAACATACTCAAAACTGCCAAACGCGAAATAGTGCGGGTAACCTTCCCAGAAGGAATGACGGTCAAAGAAATTGCCGCAAAGCTTGAGAAAAACAAGGTATGCTCGGTGAGCGATTTTTATATAGCCATGAAAAAAGATAATTTGAACTATGACTTTTTAAAAGAAATCCCAATGGGAGACAAATATAAGGGAAGATTTGAAAGGTTAGAGGGGTATGTTTTCCCGGACAGCTATGATTTCTATGTCGGCAGCTCGGGGGAAACGGCGCTTCGCAAATTTCTGAATGCCTTTAACAGTCGGATTGATACGACCATGCGTGCCAAAATAAAATCCAAGGGAATGGAGCTTAACGACACCATAATTCTCGCCTCAATTATCCAGTGGGAGGCAGCCAAAATCGATGATATGTACGGGGTATCGCGTGTTCTCCATAACAGGCTTAATAACCCCGATAAGTTCCCCAGGCTGGAATGTGATTCCACCTTGAGGTATATAGACAGTATCACCCCGCCTGTCAACGGCAAGAGGGTAAAAAACCCGGATTACAACACCTATGAACGAAAGGGTTTGCCGGTTGGAGCGATAAACAACCCAGGGCTGGATGCCATTGATGCAGCCATTAATCCCTCAGATGATGATGAATATAAAGATCGTTATTACTTTGCCACCGATATGAAAACAGGAGAAACAAAGTTTTCAAGAACACTTGCAGAGCATGAAGCTTGGTGCAGAAGCCGCGGTATAGGGCTATACGGATAAACCGCAGCAGGTAATACTGTTCTCAAGTAAAAGCAAAAAAATGTTGCATGACCGGCCGCCGCCAATAGGGTTACGGTTTAGAGTTCGATGCCCTTACGCGCTTTTATCCCTTTGTCATAAGGATTACGAATCATTTTAATTTCGCTTATATAATCTGCCATGTCCATAAGCCGCTCGGGTGGATTTCGCCCTGTTATTATGACCTCAAGCCCTTGGGGGCGGTTTTGCAGAAAATCATACAGCAAATCGGCATCAAGCAGATTTTCCGTAACGGCTGATACAGCCTCATCCAAAAGAAGCACATCCAGATTTACCGCCGATTCCTTTATTCTATTGAATAAAGCTGTATAGAATTCATATGCCTGTTTTCGATCTTCATGGGTCATGGTGAGAGTGAATTTTACCGATTTTAAAAAGGGATATATAACAATATTCTGGATTTCCTCCAGGATTTTAAGCTCACCCGAATTGCCGGGCTTTAAAAACTGCGCAATGCCCACGCCAAGTCCCTGCCCTGCCGCCCGGAGGCATAATCCCATGGCTGCGGTGGTTTTGCCCTTTCCGTCCCCGCAATAAAGATGTATCAACCCTTGTTCCATTATAATTATTGTCCTTTCGTTGGATTTTCATCCTAAAATTCTTTTTAGAGGTGGCCTTTAGTAAAATCGTGTTGTTATCAGTATATCAAACCCGCATTGAATAATAAAGAAAAAAGTGGAAAAAATACTGATATTAATTGACAATCAATTATTTGTATTGTTAAACTAAAAAACAAGTCACTTTGAATATTTAGGGTTGGTATTTTGTCAATATGGTGATATAATAGGAATGTTATTTTTAATGAGGAGTGGGCTGTTTGGAAAAAATTCATATTTGTGGCGGCAATCGTCTGGTCGGCGAAATTGAGATAAGTGGTGCAAAAAATGCAGCTGTTGCCATTCTTCCGGCTACCTTGCTTGTTGATGGTATATGCCGCGTAGAAAACATCCCCAACATTGCCGATGTTACAACAACCTTGAAAATATTAAATTTACTGGGTTCCCAGATAAAATATATAAATAAAAACACGGTTGAGGTTGATAATCGTAATTTGCATAATAATATTGTACCTTACGATTTGGCAAGGAGTATGCGGGCATCCTATTATTTTATCGGTGCTCTGCTTTCGCGTTTCGGCAATGCTTGTGTATCAATGCCCGGTGGCTGCAATTTCGGGGTTCGTCCGGTGGATCAGCACCTGAAAGCCTTTGCCGCCCTTGGGGCTTCGGTTTCACCCATGGAAAACGGAATGATAGAAGTGGTGGCGGACAGGCTGATAGGTAATTCCATCTATCTTGATGTTGTTTCGGTGGGGGCAACCGTTAATGCAGTTCTCTCGTCGGTTAAGGCAAGGGGCATTACCATTATCGAAAATGCAGCCAAGGAGCCGCACATAGTTGATTTAGCAAACTTTTTAAACTCGGCAGGTGCCGATATCCGCGGAGCGGGTACCGATGTAATAAAGGTATACGGTGTTGATTTATTACACAGCACATCTTATGCAATAATTCCCGACCAGATAGAGGCGGGGACATATATGTCGGCCGCAGCCGCCACCGGGGGGAGCGTTCTTATAAAAAATGTTATCCCCAAGCATCTTGAATCCATAACAGCAAAGTTGCAGGAAATGGGCGTATTGGTTGAAGAATATGACGATTCCATTCATGTCAGCCGCCCAAACCCACTTAATCAATGCAATGTTAAAACCATGCCTCACCCCGGCTTCCCAACCGATATGCAGCCCCAGTTTGCGGTATTGCTTTCGATTGCTAAGGGCACCAGCATCCTCACCGAGGGTGTGTATGACAACCGCTTCAGATATCTTGAGGAGCTCAGGAGGATGGGGGTTCAAGCCCAGGTAGACGGCAAGGTGGCAGTCTTCCAGGGGGTGGATTATCTCACCGCAGCCCCTGTAAAAGCAACCGATTTACGCGGGGGCATTGCAATGGTAATCGCGGCGCTGGTGGCAAAAGGGGTTACCGAAATTGAAGAAATTCAGCATATTGAGCGTGGATATGAAGA
>JAQWBK010000134.1 GCA_028706415.1 Oscillospiraceae bacterium
TTGAATCAAGGGGGAGGCGGGTCCAGCTGCTTCCGCCGTCCTCGGTGAACATGGCTTGTCCGTCCCGTAGTTCGATTTGCACGCGTTCCACAATATCCTCTAGCATACCATCCTTGTCAACAGCGCAGACCCCGCGGGATACATAACCGTTTTCTGTGAGGGTGTTTTCAAGGATATATCCCGCCATGGCAAAGTGCAGACAATTATCTGCGGGGGTGGTTGTCAAAAAATCATACATCAGGCCATAACATTCCCGCCCATAATAATCGTCCGCATTAATGACGGCAAAGGGGCCGGTGAGTGTGCCTTGACAGGAGAGAACGGCGTGACCGGTACCCCACGGCTTGGTTCTTCCTTGGGGGATGCTATACCCTTGGGGCAGGTTGTCAAGCTCCTGATATACATATTTTACATCGGCATATTTTGCAATGCGGTTGCCTATTTGTTCCTTAAAGGCTTGCTCAATTTCCCGTTTGATAACAAAGACTATGGTATTAAATCCTGCCGACAAGGCATCGTAAATAGAATAATCAATTATCATTTCGCCCGATGGACCCACAGGGGTGATCTGCTTCAGCCCACCGAAACGGCTGCCCATTCCGGCCGCCATAATGACAAGAGACGGATTTTCCACCGGGGTATTTGTTTTACGCATTTTCATCAGCTCCTTATATAATACATATTATACCGCTTTGTTCTATATATGTATCTGGAAATAAGAACGGGTATTTGGTTCTATTAATCATATGCATCAAGTTTCTATTGCACAGGGAATTGTTTCCTGTATAATATAAGGCAAGAGAAACAATGCAAAAAAGAACAATAAAAAGAACAATTAAGTATTATTATACTAGGAGGAGAACAAAATGGCAATACTTATTACCGGCGGGTGCGGGTATATCGGAAGTCATACCGCAGTTGAACTTAAAAAATCAGGCTATGATATTGTGATACTCGATAATTATTACAACTCAAAGCCCGAATCCCTTCGCCGTATACGGCAGCTCACCCAAAGCGAGATTCCTTTTTATGAGTGTGATATCAGGGATGCAGACGGGTTGAGAAAAATATTTGATCAGC
Source organism: Oscillospiraceae bacterium (assembly GCA_028706415.1). Taxonomy (GTDB): domain Bacteria; phylum Bacillota; class Clostridia; order Oscillospirales; family Acutalibacteraceae; genus Avimonas. The sequence goes on from JAQWBK010000134.1 coordinate 1,081, forward strand.
ATAAAATTAATGCGGTAATTCACTTTGCCGGATTAAAGGCGGTTGGGGAATCGGTTAGTAAGCCCCTGACTTATTATGAAAACAATGTGGGGGGTACGGTTACCCTTTGTGGGGTTATGGCAGAGGCAGGCTGTAAGAGGATGGTGTTCAGCTCGTCTGCCACCGTTTACGGCATGAACAATCCCTCCCCCCTCAACGAGGATATGCCAGTGGGGGCGGTAACCAATCCGTATGGCCGCACCAAGTATATTATCGAGGAAATCCTGGGGGATATCTGCGCCTCGGATGAGGAATGGTCGGTCGTATCGCTGCGCTATTTCAATCCCATCGGGGCACATGAAAGCGGCAGGATTGGGGAGGACCCCAACGGTGTCCCCAACAATCTGATGCCCTATATCTCTCAGGTTGCCATTGGCAAGCTTGAAAAGCTATCGATTTTCGGAAATGATTATGACACCCCCGACGGCACCGGAGTAAGGGATTATATTCATGTTGAGGATCTGGCGACCGGGCATTTGTGTGCGGTTGAATACGCCCTCAACAATTCGGGTAATCAGGCAATAAATCTCGGAACCGGAACGGGGTACAGCGTGATTGATTTGGTCAAGGCCTTCGAGCAGGCAAACGGGGTAAAGGTGCCTTATGAGATTGCCGAGCGCCGCCCGGGGGATATTGCGGTCTGCTATTCCGACCCCTCTAAGGCTCAGCGGCTGCTGGGGTGGAAGGCAACCCATGATATTGAGGATATGTGTCGTGATTCATGGCGCTGGCAGTCGGCAAACCCCAACGGGTATGAACAGGAATAAAGGATGCAAGCATAGCTTGAAGGGAAACCGTTAAAGCCGGTCAAAACAGGCTTTTTAATTGGAATTTATGCTCTTTTACAACGCATAAAACCCGGGAAGGATTTATATAGCATGAGAAACACTCGTAAAATTGTTCTTGTAGGCACCGGTCTTGTAGGCATGAGCTTTGCATACGCCCTGCTAAACCAAAGCACCTGTGATGAGCTGGTTCTTATTGATATTGATAAAAAACGCGCCATGGGGGAGGCCATGGACCTTAACCATGGGCTTGCCTTTTCCGGCTCGCATATGAAAATATATGCGGGGGAATATAATGATTGCGCCGGTGCCGATATTGTCGCCATATGTGCGGGGGTTGCACAAAAGCCGGGGGAATCTAGAGTAGACCTGCTTCAGCGCAACACAGAGGTGTTCCGCTCCATTATTGATCCGGTGATGGAGTCGGGCTTTGGCGGGATATTCTTGATTGCAACAAATCCGGTGGATATCATGACCTATGTAACCCAAAAGATATCCGGAATTGACCCCAAAAGGGTTATCGGAACCGGAACCACCCTTGACACCGCCCGACTGCGGTATATGCTGGGGGATTATTTTTCGGTGGATCCCCGCAACATTCACGCTTATGTGATGGGGGAACACGGGGAAACTGAGTTTGTGCCCTGGTCTCAGGCCCTTCTTGCCACCAAACCGATTTTATCCCTGTGTGAAGAATCGGGGCATCGCTATTGCTGTCAAGACATGGAGAAAATCAGCCAGGATGTTAAAAATGCAGCTCAAAAAATAATTGAGGCAAAAAAAGCCACCTATTACGGTATCGGGATGGCCATGGCTCGTATTGTTCGCGCCATATTCGGCAACGAAAGCAGCATTCTGACGGTGTCCTCCTTGCTTAACGGCGAATACGGGCAAAACAATGTGTATGCAGGGGTGCCGTCGATAGTAGGCAGAAACGGTATCGGGGGGATTATCAGCCTGTCACTGACCCGGGAGGAGCAGGAGAAGATGGACAAATCGTGCGAGTTTCTTCGGGGGTTGATTAAGGATATCGGGATAAACAAGCAATAATTTCGATTTGTAAATAATCCCGGTGCAAAAAAGACCGGAAAGATGTTAAGGATTTAGTCGGATATTAGTATTAGGATAGAATAAACCAGCCGAGAGGGATTTCTCTTGGCTGGTTTTTCTGTGTGTAATTATTTATGGGGTTGGTCATAACGAAGAACACAAGAGAGGCTGATTTTCTCATATCAATGGCATTACTTTCAGGAATTAGAATTACCAAAAAGCAACTTTTTATTTAGATTGGTATATTGGAGCAATAAATGTGGAAAATTAAACTGAAGGATGCCGAAGGGCAATCCCTGAGAGATTATATTTTATTGGAGGAAAAATCATGAGAAAGATAACCGCATTTTCTTTGGTGATGGCTTTATGCTTGCTTATGTCGGTTGGATGCAAGAAAA
>JAQWBK010000001.1 GCA_028706415.1 Oscillospiraceae bacterium
GCCCTGTGCGTGGGGGCTGAGCTGATAGGTAATACCCTTTCGATGATGAACAGCCTGGACGGTGAGCTGCAGTTTTCAAATCGCGCCGATTATGTCAGCTTTATGAATAAGGGAGAGGATATTCGGGCGGCACTCAAACAGGTGGAGGGTGAGGAAGGATCATTCTATCGGGTGGAAAACACTAATGCACGCAATGCAAATGACGGCATGTCGGTTGGGTATCATTCATTGAGCCACTACTCCTCGTTTTCCCATCGTGACACCTTTGAGTTTTTAAACAACTGCGGGATTATGTGTCTTTCCGACTATAAAATATTCAGATATTACGGCTCAACAACCCCATTGGATGCTGTTTTGGGGGTCAAATATGTATTCAGCCAATCCGAACGCCGAGCCGGCTATATTCCAACCGTAATTAGTGCGGGGGACCTTCCCCTTTGGCGAAATCAATATGCCCTGCCCCTTGCATTCTTTGCAGACAAGGATATTCTAAAATTAGAAAGCGAGCCTGCCAAGCCCTTTAAAACGCTGAACAGCTTTTTATCCGCCTTGGGGGGGGAACCCAAAAGCTACTACTCTCCCTTGGAGATTACAACATATTTTGACGGAAAAGAGATTGATGTAACCGGGGAGAATTATTGTATTGAGCGATCGGCGGAGCTGTCATTTTCAATTAATAATCCCCGAAGGCAGCATGTTTTGCTTTATTTTAATAGCAATTTTAATGAATTCAGCCCGGTTTATCTAAACGGTCGGCTGCTTAACACTTCGGGTGAACGGCTTGTCAGGGGGGTAATCGAGCTTGGGGAACTTGACCCGGGTGAGGCGGTTGTATCTGTTTCGGTTCCCGAAGGCAAACACCGGATTTCCAATGTAAGCGCCGCCGCTTTTGAGTATTATGAATTCTCTGAGCTAGCATTTTGGCTTGCCCAACACTCCCCGGATGAACTGACGGTATCCCAAGACGGATGGGGTCAACCGCTGGTAAGCGGGCGGTTTATAGCCCCGAGAGAGGGGGCATTATTCACATCGGTTCCGCAGGACAGAGGCTGGTCGGCGCACATTGACGGTAAGCCGGTAAAGACGATGGCCGTAGGCGGGGCATTTGTTGCGGTTCCGGTTACCGCCGGTGAACATTCATTTTCCCTGCGTTTTAAAGTTCCCGGCCTGACCGCCGGAATTGGTATCTCAGTGATCACGACAATATTAAGTATAATCCTGATACTAATTTCGATTATAAAACTTCCAACAAATCAAGCAAAAAGGTTTAATACTGCTCTCATTATATCTATACAAAAAAGGGGCTGATTTATGCGTCAGCCCCTTTATACTATTTTATTGTCTCATACTGTTCTCAAGTAAAAGGTGAGACAAAATTTGCGAGGATGTTTTTCGTCATGCAAGGCGGAGGAGGAGAGCGGGCTGACGCCCGCCGACGACAACAACGCTGTATGTCGGAAAACAGACCGCAAAGATGTCTTGATTTTTACTTGAGAGCAGTATTAACCCCCCTCGGCTTTCAGCCGAGGGGGGTTGAGTTGTGGGTTATTCGCTGTACTCGGTGAGCTTGCAGCTAATGGTGTAATTGCTCTTCTTGCCGCTTCTGGGATCAACCCTCATCAGGGTCAGTGTTACCCTGTCCCCCACCTTGTGCTTAGACATCTCGTTGCGCAGAGTAATCCCGCTGTCCACCACAACATTATCAATTTTCGTGATAATATCGCCGACCTCAACCTTTGTTCCACTCAAGGGCGAATTATCATTTATGCTTTGAATTTGGAAGCCCTCATAGCCGGGTTGGGTAATATCCAGCCCCGTAACTCCCAGCATCACGCGGTTTTTGACATAGCCGTATTTTATCAGGTCATTAACAATTGACTCCGCCTCTTTTATGGGAATAGAAAAGCCCAATCCTTCATATCCCTCGGCAGCTATCTTTGCAGAATTTATTCCTACCACCTGACCTTGCGAATTGAGCAGTGGGCCGCCCGAATTGCCCGGATTAATGGCGGCATCAATCTGAAGACATTTGATGGAATAACCGGTATCCTCATAAACATCCCGCGCCAATCCCGATACTATGCCTTGGGTGGTAGTCCATGCAAGACCGCCCGCATTGCCTATTGCCACTATCTTATCGCCGAGTTTAAGGGCGGAGGAGTCGCCGAACTTGGCCGGTTCCAGCTTGACGGCACTTACCTTGATAACCGCAAGGTCGGTATCCCTATCGGCACCCACAACCTCTGCATCCTTATAAACGGTGCCGTCGTATGTCTTAACATCAACATGCTCATAGGGTTGGCCGTTATCCTTAGAAACAACATGCATGTTTGTGATGATATAGCCGTCCTCGCTCATTATAATGCCCGAGGCGGCACCTACCTCTTGTACCTGATGGCTACCGCCAAACCCATAGGTGTTCACACGGTCATAAATTGTAATAACAACGGTGGAATGCAGGTTCATCTGCACAATCGAGCTGGTACTTAACCCCTGAGCATCCGCGTCATTTTCGGCTATCTCAAGGTTGGGTGCATTTGAATTAACCTTGCCTGAGGTCGAGCTTGCATTATTATTTGAACCATTTTGTTTATTAATGTTGTTTTTGCTGAAGGCCATTGCAAGGAGCACCGACAGGGTAATGATTGCGGTGGCACATGTAACGCTCAGTATGGCAATGGCAATAGTTGCTCCCTTTTTCTTCTTGGGCGGCTTTGGGGGCGGGGGGGTATTGCCTGAGGGCTGCTGAGGGGGTGGGCTCTGCCAGCCATACTGATTATATCCTCCCTGAGGATTATAACCGTTATTGTTGTACTGCTGCTGTTGAGAATATTGGGGAGAATAATCGTTTGTGTTGTTGGGCACCGGATTTTGTGCGTTTACGCCGTAATGGTAGGAGGTTTGCTCGACCGGACCGGTAGCCTGGGAGCCGCCTGCTTGGTTTGGAAAATTCCAAGAGGGGACGGCATTGTTTGGCTCCTGATTACCGCTTGCCTGGTTTGGTTGGTTCCAAGTCGGCGTAACCGGAGGGGTTACAGGGGGAGTTGATGCCCATTCCTCATTTTTGGGTTGAGCTTCCTGTTCGTTTGGGGTGGAAAACTCGGTATCTAAGTTTGACCCATCGGGTTTTTCCTCCGGGGCGTTAACTTCCGGTTTATCCTCTTGGCTACTTGGGGCATTATTGTTTTCATCAAACCAATCTGTCATATCGGCTTCAATCCTTTCGAATATAATTCACATAAAAAAACTCCACCGGCGTAAATAGGCTTTGGCATTGTCTTTATTCTAACCCATTTTTGTGTACAATTCTTGAAGAAATTAATAATCAATTTTAAAATTACTTAGAAGTGGACGAACTTGACAGCCAAAACTCGAATTCGCAATACTCATTTTGGACAGAGCGGACCTTTATCTCGCCATGATGAAGATTAATAATAGTTTTAACTATATACAGCCCCAAGCCCATTCCTGCCTTATCCAGACTGCGCGACGGGTCACTTTTATAAAACCGTTCAAAAATATGGGGCATTTCATGTGAAGGTATCCCCTCACCGGTGTTGCGGATGTTAAAGTAAACCCTTTTATCCCTATGCGAAATATTAAGGGTAAGGGTACCACCCTCATTTATAAATTTTATCGCATTGTCAATCAGATTATACACAACCTGACCGATAAGATCGAAATCGGCAAGCACCTCTGCACGTGCGCACTCCTCCAGCCCTGTAACCTGAATGTTTTTACCCTCAATGCGCTGCTCAAATGTCAAAAGGATGTTACACACCTGATCGGTCAGGTCATAATATACCGGCTTGATATTAAGCTCTCCGTTATCAATTCGTGACAGATCAAGCATGGATTTCACCAGACGAGATAACCGCTTGACTTCATGGGTAACAATCCTGAGGTAATAGTTCCTTTTCTCCTCGGGTATGGTGCCGTCAAGAATGCCGTCAATAAATCCGGCTATGGTGGTCATGGGAGTTTTCAGTTCGTGTGATACATTGGCAATAAAGCTGCGGCGCATACCCTCGACCGAGGATAGAGATACCGCCATATTATTCAGTGAGGAGGCAAGCTCGGCCACCTCGTCCTGTCCGTTAACCGGAATTCGACTGCTGAAATCTCCCGCTCCGAACCTGCGGGCTGCGGCTGCCATCTGGCGCAGCGGCCGAACCATGCGGAATGTCATAAGATATAAGGCTATAAAGGTCAGAGTCATAACCCCAAGCGCCGACAGAAAAAACACCTGAAGATTATTCATAAGATAAACGTTTAACCCCTGCGCCGATGTGGATGCAAAAACATATCCCAGCTGGAGCCGGTTGTTGTTCAGGGTTATGGGCTCACCCACCGTATAATGCCGGCTTGTGTAAACTCCGTCCAGCAGACCTACCTCGAAAAAATTGCCCTCTTCAATCTTCTTTATCAGCCCGGATGAAAGGGTAACATCCCCGAGTATGGGCTGGGCATTTTTCGAGCAAAGAATAACCTTGCCGTTGTTGTCTGTTATATAAATATATGCATCTATGGTCTCGGACATAAGATTTAGGTATGGATAGAGCGCACTTTCAATTATATTGTATGTCCCCATAATATTTGCAGTATTCTGGGCGGTTATCTGGGCCAAGCTTTGGGTATTTTCCTTAAGCAGCGCCTGCTTGTCAGCCACCCAGTATCTTGTGGAAAACAGCATCTGCATTCCGCCCATGGCAGCAAAGCTGACGACGATTATTATTGAAAGAACGGTAAAATATTTTGTGAAAATGCTCTTAAACACGCCGTCACCTCCGTGGGTACAAATCACTTATTATTATCTTGTTTGACTTCGCGAGGCTTTATAATCGAGATTAAGCAGAATACTATTCGCCGTCTTCCTTAACCTCAAACTTATACCCGACCCCCCACACCGTTTTCAGGGTCCATCTATCCGAAACGCCGTCAAGCTTTTCACGAAGCCGCTTTACATGAACATCAACCGTTCTGCTGTCGCCGTAATATTCAAAGCCCCAAACCTCATCCAGCAGCTGATCCCTTGTGTATACACGGTTGGGATTGCTGGAGAGATGATAAATAAGCTCCATTTCCTTGGGGGGTGTATCAATCTGTTTACCCCGCACCCTAAGCTCATAGTTTTCCATGTTTATATATAGATTATCAAACTGAACTATCTTGGATTTCTGCTTGTTGTCACCGCTGCGGCGCAAAACCGCTTTAACCCGCGCAATAACCTCTTTGGCCTCAAAGGGCTTGACAACATAATCATCCGCCCCCAGCTCAAGACCCAAAACCTTGTCAAACACCTCGCCCTTGGCGGTAAGCATTATGATGGGGCAGGAGGACTTTTTGCGTATCTCCCTGCATACCTGCCAACCGTCGAGAACCGGCATCATGATATCCAGCAGTATAAGCTCGGGCTTTTCACGCTCAAACATCTCCAGCGCCTGCGAACCGTTTGAGGCAATGCAAACCTCAAAATCTTCCTTTTCCAGATAAAGCCTCAAAAGCTCACATATGTTGCTGTCATCGTCAACCACCATTATTTTTCCGATAGACATTTCCCCAAACCTCCTCTAATCTTTTTATATTAATATTTTAGCAAACAAAGCTTAACAGTTATGAACATTATTTAAATGTTTATTGAAAAAAGCATATAAAACTAATCAATATGTTATCCGCCAACCCTGTCCATCGCTTTTATCTCGTGGGTGGCATCAATTACCGTGTTGAGCGAAAACGAATAAAGCAGGCATTCCCGCACAGGCAGTCTCAGGGTTTTCTCCAGTGCCCGTGAATAAATGCGTAGCTGCTCTTTATATCGCTGTATCAGCATATCCGGCGTTTTTATATAATCGGTCTTATAATCAACCACCGTTAGCCCGCACCTTTCCTCGATTACACAGTCAGCAATCCCTTGAATAACCAGCATCTCATCCTCCCCGCCTTCCGGATCATCTCCATCCAAAAGCTCGGTTGCCGGAATTTCAATGGTGAAATGCACCTCACGAAGCAGGCGGTCGGCATTCTCCATCCTTGTATATAAATCGTTTTTAAAAAACCGTTTAACCCTATCAATCGGAATGGCCTCCCCCTGTTCGGGAGTAAGAAATCCTTGGTTTATCAGCCTGTCGACCTCGGTCTCGGCATTTTGGGCCGCCGCCTTATATTTTGCAAACTGCATGAAGGAATGAAGTGCCGTTCCCCGTTCGGCAGGTGTCAGCCCGCCCTGACTTAAAAATGCCGGACGGCCGACCGCCACATTTTCTCGCCGCACCTCTCCATGTGAAAGCTCGGATGCTGCAAGCTTGGCCGGCAATGCACTGAATTTGGAGTACGGATAGCTGTACTCCATCCTCCGCTCAATCTCGGATATAAATTCGCCATCCGGCTGTTCTCCCTGCTCTAAAGCCGCCTCGTTTTCTTGGGGGGGAGGGGAACGAAGAACCTCGATTTTCCAATCAAACTCCGCCGGTTTAACAGGAATGCCGTCGTCACCCGCCAACCCCCGAAGATGGCCACCCGAGGGATGCCTAAGTGCCGCCGACAGCACCCAATCCCCTATCCCCGACCCACCCAGAACGGCATGGGGGGGCAGAGCATCACTGTTCCCTATTAAGGCGGCTAAAGCCCCAAGTTTTTTTTCAGGGGAACCGACCGTCATCACCATACACAGCTTTTCTTTTGCCCTTGTCATTGCAACATAAAGCACACGAATTTCCTCGGCCCGCTCGCTGCGGGTCATGGTAAGGGATACCGCCAGGCGCGGAAGGGTGTTCCACTGGGTAAGGGTCTGGGAATCCCGCCGTTTGAACCCAACCCCCATTTCGGCGTGCAGCAACAGGTTGGCGTTTGAAGATTCACGATTAAACTGCCGCCCCAATCCGGCAAGAAGCACAATGGGGAATTCCAATCCTTTGGAATTATGTATGCTTATTATGCGAACGGCATCCTCGGCTCCAACCGACGAAACGGCGGATATCTCTCCCTTTTGCCGCTCTACCCTGTCCAGAAACCTGACAAAAGCAGACAATCCCCTGAAGCCCTTTCGCTCGAACCGCCGTGCAGTTTCGTGAAGCATCCGGAGATTAGCCACCCTCTGAGAACCGTGGCTCATGGCGGCGGCTACCGACGGTAGTGAGGCATCCTCATAAACTCTGTGTATCAGCCGGTCGGCGGGCAGGGTTACCGCCAGCACCCGCCAATCGTCCACCCGCTTAAGGAACGCCGTAAGTCTGGTCCGGAGCTCGGCATTCTCACCTTTTTTTGAATATCTTCTCAGGGCGGTGAACAGCCGTCCTTCCCGACAATTTAATCTTATGCAGGTGAGATCATCCGGGGTAAATCCGAATGCGGCAGATAAAAGCACCGACAAAAGGGGAACATCCTGAACCGGATTATCAATCACACGAAGCAGTGATACAGCCACAGCCACCTCGGGGGCGGTGAATAATCCGCCCGAGGATGAGGTCCAGACCGGAATTCCGCAGCGGGTCAATTCATCGGCATAACCCTGGGCGTGGGCAGTCTTGCTTCGCAGAAGAATGCAGATATCCCCGTAACGCGCCCCTCTTTTCTCCCCGTTTTCGGTGACCTGAAAGTTCGACATTATTTCATGGATTTTGGCGGCAATAACCCGCGCCTCGGCCGAGTCGCTGTCCTGGGTCTTGTCTCGGGTTGCCCCGTCAATAATCAAAAGCTCGGTATCGCATCCATCCTGAGGCGAATATTCGGCGGCGGCTATTAATTCCTCCCGCCGGTCATAATCCATGCCGCAGATGCTTTTGGTCATAAGCTGCCTAAACATAAAATTAACGGTATCGGTTATTTGGGGACGACTTCGGAAATTATGACCCAGCGTTATCGAGGCGGGGAATCCTTTGCCGTCAAAGGGCGGATAGCTGTCCCGTCGGGCAAGAAAAATTTCGGGCATGGCCTGACGGAAACCGTAAATGCTCTGCTTGACATCCCCCACCATAAACAGGTTCTTCTCATCCCGCGACAATGCCCTGAAAAGGGCATCCTGGGCTGCATTTGTATCCTGATACTCGTCCACCATCACCTCATCATACCGCTGGGAAAGCTCATGCGCAAGGGGTGTTTTTGTGCCGTCTTGATTAACCAGTAATTCAAGCGACATATGTTCAAGATCGTTATAATCCACCAACCCTCGGGCCTTTTTCATTTCGCTAAACCGAACCGAAAACCGCCGTACAGCATCAAACAGCACCTCTGCTTGTCCTGCCATTTCACGGATATCATCGCGGCATTCCTCTTGGCTGCCACAGAATAGGGCGGGCAGTTTTTTGGTGGCTTCGTCCTTGGCTTTATTCCGCAGGGCCTGAACCCTCTCCTTGCGGCTTTCATCCGGATATTTCCTGAGCTGAGGCAGGTTGCCGAAGGTCAGCCCCCCTACCGAAGCCCTTGCCATATCCCATGTCATTTCCGGTATGCTCAGGGCAGCCGATTCCAACATGTCACAATCCCGCTTTAGGGTTTGCGAGTATCTTTCTGCCATGGTGGGATCCTCATCAGACAGGGAAACCGCCCTTGAAATAAGGGAGGCCGCCCCTTTTAGTATATCCCCCGCCCTATCCAGCACCGCCTTGCCCCAGGGGGTTTGCTCCAAGGGCAGGTCGGTGGTGTATTCGGCAAGCTTTTCTTCCAGCCATTTTTCAGGAAACGGATGGGATTGAACAAAGGAGTAAATTTTCAAAATCGTATTAAACAAAGGGCCGTCATTCTTGCCCGAACTTAAAAGCGCGGTGATATCACCAAATTCGGTTGAGTCCTCCTTATATAACTCCTCAACCACCTCCCCCAGTGCATCCTCGGCAAGCTGCATTGACTCTGTATCCTCCGCAATACGAAACTGAGGAGTGAGCCCCAAAAGGTGAAAATGCTCCCGCAGCAGGGAGGAACAAAAGCCATGCACCGTGCTTATATTGGCACGGGCTAGCATCATCTGCTGCCGTTGCAGCCTAATATCATCCGGATTTTCGCCGGCTTTTTTGGATAAAGCCCAAGACAGCCGCTGCTTCATCTCGGCGGCAGCCGCCTTGGTGAAGGTAACCACCAACAGACGGTCAATATCAACCGGCGCATGGTCGTCGGTAACCAACCCGATAACCCGCTCGACCAGCACCGAGGTCTTGCCCGACCCCGCCGCCGCCGATACCAGCAGGGTACCCCCCCGTGCATTTATGCACTGCAGCTGTTCACTTGTCCATTGCCGTTCCGCCATGAATATGTACCTCACATTCGGTTGATCTCAATTATCCTCGGCCTTGGCCAATTCGTCAAAAACCATCTTATCGTCCCGCTTTTGCAAAAACCGCACCGGATCATCCTGCTCATGCCCGCAAACGGTTTTATAGTCGCACCAGTCGCAGGCCTCCACCTCTCCCGCCGTGGGGAGGGCGGCAATATCCCCCTGTCGCAGGGTTTGGGCCATTTTTATCAAAAGCCTGTCAATACTCTTTTTCAGTAGCCCCATCTGCTCTAATGAAGCGATTCCCGAACCCTTGGAAAACTCCCCGTTATTATTTAATTTGGCGGGTATGAAAAGTCCGGCCGCATCCTTTTCCATTGCGCGTATTACCTCGGGGTCATCCAGCAGCAAGCCGTTCATCCTGAGTGCCTTAATCTGCTCTGCTTTGACCTTTTCCATATCGGCATCCCGCCCCACCTGAACCACAGGCAGTTTGGCAGGCATATATAAAATCCCCGCCGGCACAACATCGCCGTATCTTTCCCTGCCGTTCTGCCACACCGAAAAGAGATATATAAGCATCTGAACATTTATACCCTCAACCACATCCGACAGGCGAAATTCCTTTGACCCTGTTTTATAGTCCAAAACCCTCACATAGGATGTGCTGCCCTGTTTATATACATCCACCCTATCAATTTTACCAACCACCCTGACCTTGCTGCCATCCGGCAAAGTCAGAACAACCGGCGATATGAAGGGTTCATCCCCCTCATACGGCCTACCCACCGAAAGTTCAAAATCCACAGGTACAAACCTGCTTTGCTTCAGCTCGGATACCACCTGCCAAAGCAGCGCCCCGGTGATTGCACTCAACCGTTTCAGCAGGGCGGCAAATCGGCTGGTCTTGTCCTCGGTCCCCCCCATAACATCATCCACATATTGACCCACAGCCTCCACCACATCGGCAAACACCCGCGGGCGGTCGATATCCTCAATCCCCTGGGCAGTATATACCGGCAGCACCTTTTCCATTACCCAGTGTGTCAGGGTGCCGAATGTCAAGCCGTCCAGATCGGCGGTACGGCGGGGTTCTGCTTTTAAACCATACTTGCAAAAGTATGCAAAACGGCAACGATAATAGGACTCTATGCGAGAGGCTGACAGATTCATCTCACTTGGGAAAAGCAGTCGGGCGGTGTCGGGGTCATTAAATGCCGCCGGTTTTCTGCTTGCCGCCCGCTCAAGTGAGTTTAGTCGGGGGATATATTCATCCCTGCTTGAAAACACCTTTTTTAACGCGGCAGCACGGGGGGTTGTGCTCCCCCAGAGCAGCGCCGTATACTCAAAAGCATCCTTTTCGGATTCGGCCGCCCGCTCGTCCCTGTCATGGGCAATAGAACACTCGGGCAATATTCTTTTAAGCGACTCCACCAGAACCGACGGGGAAAGGCTTTCACCCGCCGCGTTCCCTTTAATATAGCTTACCACCAGCCCGTCTGAGGGGGCGGCAACCGCCGCATATGCAAAAAATCGCTCCTCAACCGCCCTTTGGTCGGCGGTATCGGACAAAGACAACCCCCGAGAAATAAGCTGGTTTCGCTCGTTATCTGTCAGAATTCCCCCATCCGAGGGATAGGCGGGGAAAACTCCCTCGTTAGCCCCAAGGATAAATACTGTTTTGGGGGATGAAAAGCGAATTCTGTCGGCCGCCCCAACCTGAACCGCATCCAGGCTTTGGGGAACCGCACCTAAATCGGTAAGCCCCGCCGAAGTCCGAAGGAGATCGGTCAATCGGGTTGGGGAGAAGGAAGCCCCGCGGCACACAACCGCCATTCGGTCGAGCAGTTCCATGGTGACATCCCAAATGCGCGCCATCCGCTCGGCCAGCGCGGGCTCACCCGCTTTATCCAGCCGTGCCACCCTCATCCTTGTTATCACATCGGCCTTAACCTCGATAATATATCGGTAAACCGCCTTTGCAAAATCCTCTCCCGAAGCGTGGTTATTATATATTGCGGAGTGCAGCCGCTCCAATGGACTAACCAGTCGGCGGCGCAGCAAATTCAAATATGAGAGCTGCTTACCCGATTGCTCGTCCGCCCGAACCGCCAGCCCGTTGGGATTACCCTTCCATTCATTCCGCCAACCCGCACCGTTAATCCTCCACATAAGGGCATAGTTTTCAATGAGGGCAGCCGAATGGGTTGAAAAGCCTGCCAGTCCCGTTTTTATCAGACGGAGGATATCTTCTGTTTTAAACCCTCCCGTTATAACATCAAGAGCCGAGAGGGCAAGGGTGATAAGCGGTTCTGTGAGTATATCGGTACGCTCATCCATCACAAAGGGGATCCCCTGCTTTTCCATGGCGGAATCCAGCACCCCACGGTATTCGCCGAGGTTCCTTGCCACCACGGCAAAATCGCGGCAACGCCCCCCGTTTTCACGCAGACGGCGGCGTATCTCCCTTGCCACAAAATCGCATTCATCATATATATCGGAACAGGGGGCTATCATAACTTCACCCGCGGGTTTATCATATACCGTCGGACGGGGGGTAAACAGGCTTGCTTCGGCAACTTTAAGCCCCTCGGTTGCCGCCCTCATGTTCTGGGTCAACAGCTCTATTTTTGCCACCTCAACCCCGTCCTGCCACGCCATATCCTTAAGCCTTGATGCGGTACGGATTACCGGCGAAAACAGGCCGTAGCCCCCCGCCTTATCCTCTGTTCCATCGGCGCAAAGCGCAACCGTTATCTGTTTTGCTTGCCTAAATAATACACGCAAAACCGCCAGCTCGGGGGCTGTGAACCCCTTGAACGAATCTATAAATATGTGTGCCCCAACTGCCAAGCTGCTGTCCTGCAGCTTGGCAGCCAAGACGGTTAAATCATCGGTCGGGTCGATATATTTCATTCCGTCATCGCCGCCGTCGGTAACCCCGGCCGCCACCGCCTCGTATGCGCCCATTATAACCGACAGCTCCTGCATCTTGCGGCGCAGGGTGCCGTCCTCCATATCGGCAGCCGTCTTTTCAAGGTCAAGCGGGCTAATTCCGCATTGCTTCATTTCGGCGGTCACCGAGAGAATTGTTCCCACCGCCCCGGTATCCGAGGCAGCCCGCCTAAAAAGGGTCAGGTTATCCGTCGTAATCTCCAGCGCACGGCTCATAAGCAGGGTTCTTGTCGCATCATCCATCCTGCGACCGGCCAGCCCGCCCACCTCACGAAAAACCAGCTCTGCCATTCGGGTAAAGCTTAATACCCGAACCCGCCCCGCCATTACAGGCCCCAGTCGGCGAAGAAGGGTCCGCTCACTTTCAAAAGAAAACTGCTCCGGCACAAGCAAAATCAAGCCCTCATTCTCTTGCAGGTCGGTCGACCAAGCAAGGTCACAGAGCCGTTGGTATATGGTATGTGTTTTCCCGGTACCCGAGCGTCCCAGCAGAAGGCGAAGCATATCCTACCCCCCCGATTATAATATAATAAATCAATTATAACACATTGCATGAAAAACAGGCAATATAATACTAATCGCTCATTAATACTAATCCCTTACTGATAACGCTTAATAGCCCGCCGACGACAACAACGCTGTATGGCGGAAAACAGACCCCAAAGATGACTTGATTTTTACTTGAGAGCAGTATAATATATAACTCCCCCAGCCGCCTATGGCGACCGAGGGAGTGAAGATTTCTGTTAAATGTGGAAGGTGCCTTCCAAGTCTTTTTGGTGCCCCCTTGCATCTCTCGGGCTTTGCTAACAAGAAAAAAAGTCCAAGCCCCTATTAATTACTCGGGTAACACCCACATTTTCATAATAAATATCATTTCTCTTAAAAATTCGGCGGGGGCGGCATAAAAAGGTGTATTAACCGCGCTATGGCCTGCAGAAAAGCCAATGTCCTGGGCAGTTTGTGTCGCCCTGTATATATTATATTCGTTGGTGATGAGAACGCATGAAAAGCCAAGTGGGAAATGCTCATTTAATATTTCTTTCGAGAAAGAAAGGTTTTCATAAGTTGAGGCTGATTTTTCTTCTTTTATGATATTAGCTGACGGAATATTCTTGGTAAGCAGATAATTCTCCATCGCCTGCGCCTCGGTGATATCCTCCTGACCGCCTTGGCCGCCGCACACGATTATAATGGCATCTGGGTTCTTGCCGTAATATGCAGCCGCTTGATCCAGTCGTTTTAAAAGGTTGCCCCGGACTTTTTCGCCGCGTATACCGGTACCCAAAACGATAACGGCATCTTCGTTATAATTTACACTGCTTATATTGCCGTACACCGTAAGAGCGATCATGGAAAGTAGGGGTATAATTGCAATAATGACTATAATAATATGTGTTCTTTTTTTAAACAAAACAAAATAAAATGCGTATAACATTAAAAGAATGGCGACAATAGCCTGGATTAACATACCAATATGAAAGGTTGTTATAAACAAAAGGAAAAACACATCCAACAACAAAATGCTTCCTATCGTTAATAAAATATGTTTCATATACTTCCTCCTAATTTAATGAATAGTTTGTTCATAAGCTATAGGAAATTTAGGTTATTAATAGTATATCATATATTAATTGAGCTTTACACCATTATTTTCATATTATTATATTATTTATTCATGTTAAAGATAAAGTGATAAATCTTTCGTTTGCCATACAGTATCCTGCAGGATGTGATGCTGTGTATCGGACCCAACGCAGGCAGATACAAGGCGGGGGCAAACGCGAGAGCGTGGGTTATGGCAAAATATGTACGAAGGTGGGGGCGCACCTATATATGCGGCCCTACGGCATCACAAATAATCTCTCCGAATAAATGTATTTAATTTTGCGTGCATATAGTTATAAAATACGCATCATTTTGAATGTAATCATAATCCTTCAAGCGTATTTGTTTCTCTTCGGTAAATTCATTTTTCTGCCACCTACGCGTAATACAACTCAACCACCCTCGGCTGAAAGCTGAGGGGTTCGGCTGGCGGCTGGAATCCGTCTAATACTAATATCCGACTAAAATATTGATAAGGTTTCCGAGGATATTTTGTGTCGGGCAAGGCAGATGACGCAGGCGGGCTGACGCCCGGCAAGGAGGATACCGCAGACAGACGAAAAACAAACCGCAAAGACAGGATGATTTTTATCAGGGATTAGTATTAGTCATAATCATTTCACAACACTGCCGTATAAAAAAGCAAATTGTGATTCCATTGTCACACTAGCTTTGCGTCTCATTCTCATCTCAGCTTCCCTGCCGAAAACAAAGATACTGCCCAAAAGGGCAGTATCTTTGTTTTTTCTTATGGCTCGGAATAGCTGCCTGAATTTCAAATACACTGAATTTCAACTGCTTTTTCTATTTAACCCGAACGATCCTATTCTCTCGAATGGCAATATCCGCAGATATTGCCGTGCAGAAGGCGCTGTATACTTCGTCAATTGTCGGATTGGCAGGCACATTTTTTTCAATCATCTCAATCAATGTGCTTATCTGAGCGTACATATCCTTATACTCCGCCTGCATGTTAATGGTCTCATACTCACCGATATCGCTGTGGTAAATTGAGATCAAGTCGCCCTCTTCGCAGTTTGATGAACGATGATCCTTTAGTTCAAGCGAAATGCGACCCTTATCTCCGATGAACTCTTTAAGATTCTGGGATGCGGTGTTTTTACTCCAACCAGCTTCATAAAAACCGATGCAGCCGTTTTCAAGCTTAGCCGTAATCAGACCGTAGTTGGGGTGTTCGGTATCAGGCTCTATGCGTGTACCAATGCCCCCTACCTCTATCACCGGCGATCCGGTAAACCATTGCATAATGTCTATGTAATGAACGCCGCAGTCAACTATCGGGGAGCAATCGTCAAGAAGTCTGTTATAACGCTCCCAATCCATTGCGTGGTGGTTCTGAACCATTCTAATGACACGGATGTTTCCAATCTCTCCGCTTTGTAATAGTTCCCGTATTTTCATATATGACCGATTATGCCGAAGGATATGTGCGATTAGCACCTTGCTTTCGGACGCCTTAACCGTATCATAAAATTCCCTGCCATCTTCAGCCGTTGTTGCAATAGGCTTCTCGCATAATACATGTTTCCCGGCAGCAAGACAATCCTTCAAAATCTCCAGATGGGTCGCTGCGTAGGATGCAATAATAACGATATGTGTATTTGCTTCATTCAGATACTTCCGATAATCCGTTCCGTAATGAAGCGCATTATATTTCTTTGCGGCTTCCTTTGCTTTATCTATCTGGGGATCTATCACCGCAATGATTTGAATATTGTCGCGATAATAAATATCTGCAAGATGCTGTAGTCCTATATGCCCGCAGCCGATCATCAGTATACCATATTGCTTCATTAACCATCAAACCTTAAGTTATATTTAGAATTATAGAAAATTCATCTGCATTTCAGTGAAGCAAGGCAAGAGCGATGCCCTTGCCTTGATTTTTCATAATGTAATCTCTTTATGCTGCTGCGCAGAATCATAGATCGCCTGTAATACCTTTGCGGTAATGACCACCGTATCAATATTTGACGGAAGCTTTTCTCCGCTTTGGATGCAATCTATAAATGCATTTATCTCATTTTCGAAATGGTTGCGCATATTAAATTCAGGTTTATACGAAACCAGAGCTCCATTTTCAGCAGTGAAAACCTCGAAATCACTGCCATACTGAAGTCGAATACCCGCCTTATCACCCATAAAATCAATATACATTTCGCCTTTTCCGATGTTCTGCGCCCATGCACCGTTCAAGGTAATAACCGGCCCTTGTGTGCGTATCATTCCGGTGACGGAATCGTCCACATCATAGATTCCATCATAATTCGGAGGCCCCGCCCACATATCCTTGTATGTATAATCGTGCATGTTCTTTCCCAGCTTACAGAATGTCTCCCCCGATACGGTTAAAGGGCTGGGATCACCGCAGCAATACATGACAATATCAAGGAAGTGTACGCCCCAGTCGATCAGTGCGCCGCCGCCTGCAATCGCCTTGGTCGTGAATGCACCCCCAAGACCCGGTATTGAGCGATGCGCCCGGAAGCTGATGTAGACATGAAAAACCTCTCCAAGCTTACCGTCGTCTATATACTTTTTAATATGGTTCACACCGTCATTAAATCGATTGACAACACCGATATTAAGCACCTTGCCTGTTTCTTGCTGTACCCGCTGCATTTCCAGCGCCTCGTCATAGGTTCTCGCGGCGGGTTTTTCACACAGCACATGCTTACCAGCCCTGAGACAATCTATGGCAATAATCGAATGGACGTTATTGGGAGTACAAACCGAAACAGCCTCCACCTCATCATCCGCCAATATTTCGTGATAATCACTCACGGCTATACCGTAGCCGTATTTCTCAACAGCGGCTCCTGCGCGCTCGGGAATGATGTCGCAGAAATACTTAATCTGCGCTATTTCGTTTTTTATGTATGCCGGTATATGTGCTGCGTTCGCTATCGACCCGCAACCGATAATTGCTATTTTCATTTTAAATGCTCATCCTTTTACTTGCTTCATTAAATAGGTCTAGGTAGCCTTTGCCATCCACCGGTGTATCTTCCTGCTTTGAGTAAACCAAATTACAACTCTAAAAGTACCCATTTTGAGTAATATAATCTCTATTAATTATATTGAATAAGAAGCTTTGACTGCTCCCAGGATTGGATCTGGTTTTGTATGCGTTTTTTCTGGTCTTCGGTTACACTACTAAGCTTTCTTTTTACTGCAGTGATTGCATTATCAATTACATTTACTCTCTGGGGTGTATAAACCTCTGACGGCGCGGGCGGCACCCATGTAATACTGCTTGTCGCTCTGCATTGCTCGCTGCTGTCGGCAAGGGCTTTATAATATTTGAACATTTCGTTGGATGCATTGCCGAAAAGTCTATTACATGCATCCTGAAGTATCTGCTCGCCTGTCATACTTGAATCCCACATTCCCTTTGAAGCCACATACCACAGCGGCCAGCGCAATGTGAAGCTATCTTCGGTCTCCCTGTAAGCGGAATGAGGGCCTTGATCAACATAAACGTATTCTACTCCGTTGCTTTTCCAAAGCTTTTGATTTCTGGTTGCGACATTGCCCTGAACCCATGGGATATCCGCCCAGACAGCCTTGTCTGCCGCAATGCAGTTCCAATCCCAGATTGAAATGCTTTTCAAATTGGCCTTTTGAATGTATTCTTTGAAATTTCCAAGCCAAGACTGGGTGTAGGTGTTATGGGTAATTGCGTTGTAGCCGGAGGGTATGGCAAGATTTAAATCAAGCGGTACGGTCATACTGGTCTCACGGCAGAACATTACCTCAACATTAGGCTCGGCTTTAATTTTTTGCGGCGCGAAAAATGTTGAGTGATAGCTTAGAATGGTAATCTTTTTGTTCGGATATTTTTTGCCGGTAATCTTGGCTACATTATTTGCAAAGTACATTGTGGCGTCACTATCATTGCCAATGCCTGTACACACAGAACATTCACACCAGTCCTCCTCCCAGCCGTCGTTTGCCGCAAGTGAAAACTGTGTCAAATTAGGGTCACGATCGAATTCTGCAATTATCTTTTTAGCAACTTCCGCTGCCAGATCTTTATTGGTATAACAGAACTGCCACCAAGTCGCAGCATAAGGGTCACGTTTGCCGTTTACAAGTGCATACCATTCGGGATGGCTTTGAAAATAAACATCTCTTGATACCAGCTTGGGAAGGTAATGGCCAAAAGTTTTCATATCCCCGCCCTGATACCATCTGCGTGAGAATTTCTGATAGCCGTAATATACATTGGTAATGCGTGATGAAAACTGAGGCTTGTGGTCAACATTTAATTTATCGATGGCAAGGGTTTTAATGCTGGGGACAACCTGCCATAGCTCATCCGGCCCAAACCAGCCGCAACCAAGTTTTTCAAGGAACATATTAACTGCAAATTCGGTCCCTCTGTAATTTCCGTCATCGTTTCCAAGCAGCACCAGATAATTATTCACTCTTTTGATAATAACTCGTTCGGTGCCCGGATATCCCGTCGACTGCTTTATGCCGAGTGACTTCGTCTGTGCAGTCTGCCCTACCAAAATAAAATTGCCGTTGGTTCTGTCCACATTATCATAACCGATTTTTATAATTCCTCCCACAATCTCGCTTAAATATGCCTGCAAATCCTCTGCCGCCAATCTGACTTTATCGGTTGGCGATTTTGGAATTACAATTGTCGCTTTTGGCACTGAATTTTGGGCAATGATAAAATCGGTTGTATTGGGCTTGGTTATAACGGTTGAAGATGCTGCGGTCGAGGAAGGGGTCCCGTTTGTTTTTCCGGCTGATGTCGAAGTGCCCCCTGTAGTATTAGATACCGCCTGTGTTGCAGTAGAGCTCGTCCCTACCGATGTGGAGCTCTCGGAATGGGATGAACTGCTTTCACCGTTATCTTTAACACATGAGGCTGAAGTTAATACAATAGAAACTGTAACAAGGCACAGCATAATTGGCTTTAATGCTTTTGAATAGAACTTCATCATAATCCTCCCTTGACTTCAATCGTCGACTTGGCCTTTTGCCATAAATTGACCTGCATTTTTATTCGACTGCATACCTTACCTTTTGTTTGGGGAAGCATATCATTTATGCTTCTAACAATCCTGTCAACCCGTTCGACATTTTCAGGGGTGTACATTTCGTCGGGCTCCGGAGGATGCCACGCTATACTTTTAAAGCGGCAGCTTTGTGCAATATCAGCAAGGCAGTTATAATAGGCAAACATTAAATCGGCTGCATCCTCATATAACTTCTTGCAGGCATCCATTAAAATGTCTGAACCCGTCAAATCCTTATCCCACCAGGCTTTCGCCGCCACATACCACAACGGCCAACGCAAAGGGAAGCTGTCAGCATCCTCATAAAAAACATCCAGAGGCCCCTGATCGTTATAAACATATTCAATGCCTTGGTCATGCCAGTATCGTATATTCCTTGTAGCAACATCGCCTTGAACCCAAGGGATGTCCTTCCATATTGGCTTGGCCGCTGTTATGCAATACCAATCCCATATGCAAATATGTTTTGGCTTAACTTTATCAAGCCAATTTTCAAAATTTTCTTTCCACGGAACCGGATACTCGTTTTTGCTTTCATTAAATATAAATTTTTTATGATAACCATTATCCGGCCCTTTATCGACCGGAGAAAACATGTCTGTCTCTTTACAAAACATTATCTCGATATTTGGCTCCAGCTCGGTTATATTTTTCGGAAGTGAATACGTAGGAAAATATGAAAGCACGGTCAAGCGGTGATCAGGATACTTCGTTCCAATTTTTTTTGCCAGCCTATTGGCAAAGGACATCACCTGTTCGGTTGTATTCCCTAATTTTTGGCACTCTGTGCACTCGCAAAATCCATGATACCAGCCATCATTTGCAGCTATTGAAAACTGCTTAATGTCAGGGTTTTGTGCAAACATGCTGCAAATATTCTCGGCGAACAAATCCACGAGCTGTTCATTCGAATAGCAGTACTGCCACCATTCGACAAATGGATTCCGCTGGCCGTCAACCATGCAAAACCATTCCGGATGCTGTTCAAAATATACCTCTCTGGGCACAAGACCGGTCAGGGCATGACCGCAACGCCTATGTTCACCCCCGAGATACCATCTCTCCCCTATCTCGGGAAAGAATTGAAGCACGTTATTCCGGCGTGATACAAACTGGGGCTTATGTAATATATCGAGGTAGCCGATTCGCACTTCTTTTTTCTCAGGAATTACATGCCACAGTTCATCCGGACCAAACCAGCCGCATCCCAACCATTCGAAAAACATTGTTACTGCAAACTGAGTTCCTTTAAAAAGCCCAAAATCATTTCCAACCAATATCAAGGTGTCCCCGTCGCGTTTCAATATCACCGCTTCAGGATCTTCATCCTTAAATCTTTGTATGCCAAGCATATCCGTAAAACGCGATGGCCCTATAAGCACTTTTGCGCCCGTTATATCTAGCTCATCATTACAAACCGGAACATCTGATCCTGTGATTTTTTTTAATATACTGCAAAAATCTTCTGCTGCATCTTTAACCTTTTGTTCTGCCTTGAAGGAAACTACAACGTTGCAGTTTAATTTACCGTCGGCAAAAATGGTCATTTCGGTATAGTCCGAACGCAAATTATCCGTTTTATTCTCCGGCACCTGGAACACCCTTTTTGATATTATTTGATTTCTTTGTTAGCCTGTTCTATTTTCTGTTTGTAGATCGGTGTAAATTCGGCTACTGACTGAGATATGCTTTTGCCTTCGGTGATGGCCTGACAGATATCAAAGGCTCCCTCAACAGCCGAGTCATAGCTGTTGGTGCAGAACGGCTTTTTTGCCAGCTCTTTATAAAGGGCTACATTCTCTTGCAATAGTGCCTTATTCCCCTCGGCGTCATTAACAGTCTGACCGTCGATAAGCATATCAATCAGTGCACCTGCGTGATACGGTGCGTCACAGCCATTACCCATAGCCCAGCCCGCGGTTGTTATGGGTGAAACTCCATCTTTGTTATTGGGACCTTTGGGCATCGGCACCACGCCGTATTCAAAATCGGATAAACCGTAATCTTTAGCTTCAATAAGCTGCCCTTCAAACCATTGGAAATCAGCGATCATGGCTGCGGCGCCGTTATAAAATGAATTCCAGGGTGTTCCTTCCCATCCCTGCCATTTGCTTGTGTACCATCCGTCCTGAACAACCTCCAAAGATTTTTTCAGGTTGGGGTCTTCTATATTCAGCTGATATTTATAGTTATTGTCAAGCTTAAGCATGGAAGTAGCGTTGGCACCAAAAAATACATAAGGATAATTGGTACAGAATCCCCACCTTTTGCCGGTGTTGTTGTCATAGGTAAGCTCTTTTGCTATACGCACAAAAGTATCAAAATCCCATTTCCCCTCGTCATAAAGCTGCTTGGGATCATCCGTTCCTTCATTTTCAAATATGTTTTTATTATAATATATAACACATACACTTGAGCCTGCAACCGCAACATAATAATCGCTGCTGTATTTAAAAACCGCATCCATAGTTTCCATATGCAAATTGGGATTGCTCATGTTAATATATTTCTGGATGGGCTGGGTAACTCCCTGCATAGCAAACATCGGATTGTTATTTGCGCCGTCATTTATAACATCAATAGGCTCGCCGCTGCTTGCACTTGCCAATACTTTAGTCTTCCAATTCTCCCAGCTGGCAGAAATGAATTCCACGGTAACATCGCTGTATTTCTCTTCAAAGCTTTTTATAACCGGGTTTTGCCATATTTCTGGGTCATCGGATGTTGAATTATGACCGGGTATCATTATTGATAGCTTTTTTCCTTTTTCTGCCGCGAGAAGTGCCGACTTGTCTTCACCCGACATGGATGATTCTTTAGTGCCTCCGCCGCTCTGACAACCTATTAATGAAAATATTAACGTCGCTGATAATAAAAATAATGCTATACCGGAAATACGTTTTTTCATGTTCATGCCATTCCCTTCAAGATTTCATTTATTAGCATTTTCTCAAATATGTTAACCGATGTACAAATTGATAACAGCTTAGCCCACAATACCACTGCGTTCAACGCCTTCGGTAAAATAACGCTGTGCAAATACATACATCAATATAATAGGCAATATTGTAATCAGGCAGCCACTCGCAAGGATTGGTTCTTTAAGCAGTAGAAGCTCCTGACTTGATATTCCGGATACCACATTGTCTGATGTGGTAAGAAGGGTACTCAAAAATGTAAGATTGACCGAAACCGGAAACTCAGCGCGAAAGAACATTGAGGACAAGAAGAAATCATTCCAATACCACACGACCGAGAAAACCGTAACCGTGGTAATAAGCGGTAAAGTGTTTGGTATCATAACCTTTAAAAAGGTTCCAAACGGGCCGCATCCGTCTATGGTTGCCGCTTCCTCCAATTCTACAGGCATGTTCTTAAAAAATTGCCGGATGATAAAAATACACAATCCCGACCTTATCCCCATCCCGAAAATTGCCTGTAGATAAAACAGAAGATTTGTATCAAGTAGGTTTTTTGTCAGTGGTGTTCCGGTTATAAATCCGATTAATGTCCCAATTCCAAAAAAGTCAAAGTTTTTTAAATTAACATACAGCGGAATAATATACGATTGAACCGGTACGATAATTGTAAATATTAACAGCCCGAACAATAAGCGCCTACCGGGGAATTTAAAGCGGGCAAATCCATATCCTGCAAGGAGCACTGCAATCAGCTGAAGCCCAACACTAACCACCGTAATACGTATAGATTTAAGAATTGCTGTGGGATACTGCATTATATCCATTGCTATTTTTAATGGCTGGAGATTGAACGACCTCGGTATCCATACTACCGATGGGTTATAAATATCAGCCAGAGTTTTAAATGCGGACGACAGTATAAATAAAACGGGATACAACATGACAAAACACATGCCTATTAAAAAAATCATCCTGCCGATAGATTTGATTATCTTATCTGTTGATCTTAAATTCCGGGTGGTGTTAACCCCAAACCAGCCGTCAGTTGTAATAGCTAAATCAGCAACTTGTTTTTGCATTTGTATCACCGACTTTCTCGACTACCATATTCTTAATTTGGGTTAGTTATAGCCGAGATGCCATGCAATGCAATGCACAGCACCTCGGCAATAATTAATTAATAAAGTTTTTATTTAATGGGCTCTTTTTTTGTTAATGGTCATTAAAGACACGCACAGTGTACCAAAGACCATCAGGGCAGCAGCAATCGGTGCACCAGAGCCGGTTGCTGGGTTTGGAGCGGTTTTTGTTGTGGTGGTTCCGGCTTCCGTTGCTTTTGTTGTTGTTGTTGTTGTTATCGGCTCAACAAAAGGAACATACGTCTCATCAAAACTAAGTAGTTCATAGTCTGCATCGGTATGAGTTACAGGAACATCGTTAACATCATACTTGTAGCTGCCAAGCCCTGTAAAGTATGCCCATGAAAGCATGGCGCCTCCGCCGATTGAGGATCTCCATGGCACATCGCCTTCTACCAGGGTTGTATCTGTAGCAAAGCTGTATGCAAGAGTGCCTTCCGAGTCATAGATCTCCATATCGGCAAGGGACATTTTACCTGTGGCTCCCCATGAACCCATGATATTAACCCATTTATTTGTCATATTGGCCGGATCGAAAGAATATGGGGTGCCATCCTGCTTAACTAAAGGAATCCAGCTACCCGTATCGCCGCGCAGCGGACGAATACCGGCATCTTCAATAAAGAAACAGGCATTATCAGTGATCCACTGGTGATCTGCAAAGGTGGAAACTCCAAAGTTCTCAACCTTAAACATACCGCGCACGGTGTAAGGGCCTTTATCAGCCGGGAATGCTGCATTTCCAAAATCGATAATGTTATAAGCATTAGCTTCCGGATTGGTGAGAGGGGTATTCTCCTCGCCGGTGGCCGGGAAGGTGTGTGGGATATCTATGCTTAAAACATTATTAGGGGTATAGGTATAACCCTTTGAAAAAACCGAAATGGCTGTTATCGTCTTATCTACACTTGGCGTCCATATACCGCCGGCGATATATGATGCGGCCAGATTGACGACACCGTTGAGTGTTGTATCATTGGCCAGTGAATAAGCGATTTCATCATCTTTGTCAGCAATGACTAAATCTGCAAAGGTGAAGCTTCCCTTGGCGTTGGACATTGTGAACTCAAGAATAAGGTCGGTGTCGAAATTGTCCAAAGGAATATGGCGACCGTCAGCCAATGTCATGTCAACCCAGCCGTCTGTATTGGCTGTCCATTTTACGCTTTCCTGTTTATCCGCTACTTTTAATGTGCCGTTGTCGTCATAGTTGCCATACTTCTTTGTAATGGTAACCGATCCGTCTTTTGTGCCGTCAACCAGTCCGTAACCTTCGATTTTCATCTTGGCAAACAGATGATAGGGACCGTTTTCACCTAAATCAAAGGGGAGTACGGTAAATCTAAGCGTTGGATTTGCTTCGCTTACATTAGTGATGGTAATAGATCGATTAGGTGAATACTCCGTTGACTCAGCCGCTGCCGAAAACGCGCTAATGCTTACAAGCATGGCAACCGACAAAAGAATAGCTAAAAATTTTTTAACACCTTTGGTTTTCATAATACCTCTCCTTATTTATATTTTACAAACCTCCGTTTGTATTAGATAGTGTTATGGGATCTGATTACTTTTTTAAGGGAAGCATATTTAGTTTTAACAGGATGACAAATGCTCCGCCGCCTAAAACAATAATACCGCCAATTATTGCAATTGGAATCCAAACATTGAAAGGTTTATCCTGTGAGCCCGACCCGGTTGGATTAGCTGTGGTCGATTCGGCTGTGTCTAGTAACTCTGTTGTTTCTACCGATGTTTCGGTGGTTTGCGTTTCCTCCTGTGTTGTTACCTCCGAAGTGCTCGATGTGCCGGTAGTACTTGCCACTTTGGTTGTATCAACCGCTTTTGTGGTTGTGGTTTCATCCTCATATATTCCACCCTCTTTTTTGGTGGTTGTGTTTGTTGGGGTTCCGCCTGAAAGATCAACATCCGAAACAGTAAAGGTTCCGGAACCATCATGGAAGGAAAGACCAAACACTACCGGTTCGGGCGACTTTATGTTTTTAAGATTGGTCAGTCCCTGAAAGTCCTTATCGGTATCCCAGGAATAAACTACCTTGTTAGCAGCGTTATAAATCCTAAAATTTCGATATGAAATTGTAGCGTTGCAGTATATTGCGCCGGTGTTCAGCAGGCCATAGGGCTGAAGCGTGCTATCAATCAGAACCTTGTCTATATTATCAAATGTTATATATTCGCCCTCTTTAGTCTTAATTTCAAACCAATCAACATTCTTTGCCCAGGTATTCAGGGTTGTAACCGCCACCCCTTTTTCTCTGCCATCCTGGATGTTTATAAATATGTTGGCGTCCGCTTTCCTTTTCTTGAAATTTTCAATCTTCATCTCAGCCTTGATGGTAAATGGGCCGCCGGTTTTGTATAATGAACTGTTGAGAAAAACACGGATAAACGGATTATCATCGGTATTGGTAGTTATCACTATTTGTTTTGTTGTCTGAGCAAAAGCGGACAACCCGCCTCCAATGACTCCGAAAAGCAATAAAACGGTAATAAAGTATGATATGGACTTTTTAACCCCTTTTTTCATAACCGATCTTTCCTCTCTCAAAATATTTCAATATTTTAACCAATATTATTATATGCAGTGACATAATTATATACTGTTTGTACATCAACAACAATACTCAAAACATTCCATCGAGTTATCCATATTTGCTATTTCAGTTATTAATCTACCGCGTAATGAACCCTGCGACCAATTATGAAGTTGACGAAACCGACAAGCAGCAGAACCATGATAAAATACGTAATACCAATCGTTGCGCTGTACTCATATTGTCCTTTATCGAAATAACTGCTGACCATACGCATAACAAGGTTGCCGTAGTCGGTGAATGAATCAATTATGGAATAGATCAGCACCACAAGAACGGTTGGTGATATAAGAGGAAATGTAACCTTCCAAAGTTTTTCCCATGCCGATGCGCCCTCGATATCGGCCGCTTCATATGAGCTTGCGGGAATATGGTTGACCGCTGCCAGTAAGAGAATGATCTGAACACCCGATTTCCATATAATATCAAAGAAACCGTTCATAACATTTTGAACAATTTTTGTTATACTTTCCGGAACTCCCAGCTGTTCAATAAAGAAGGTAAAGGAGGGCGCGGTGAACATATATGCCTGCTGCTGCTCTGTTATGGATGTCGCCGCCATCATAACCTGTTCGCGAAGGATGGTAATTACCACGCCGGATGCTATTATCACGGGGAAGAAAAAGATAGCCCGCACCAATGTCCTGCATCGGAATTTATTACGCAGTATGATTGCGATAAGCAAGCTGAATATAACAATTACCGGCACTTGATAGATTACATTAATTACCGATCCGGTAAGATTGGTGATGAAGTTGGGGTCCTGCGCGAACATATATATAAAGTTTTTCATCCCAATAAACTCAAATGCGCTCCCTGTTCCGGTCAGGGTGACATCGCTAAAAGCATAGACAGCCGACTGTATCATGGGAATTAAAAAGAAATAAACCGCGCCGATGAACCATGGAAGTATAAATAGAACACCCCATATCGCCCGCTTTTTCTGCATGTGGGTCATTTTAAAAACCGATCCGGCTTTTTTCCCATTCATACTAAAAACCCTGCCCTTTCCGTCTTTTCCGACCTTTATCTGTGAAGAAACCATTATAATTTCAAATACTATATCCCAGATACCGTATAGCCGCCCGCTTTAACCGTAATACCCCTTTCCGAAAAATCTCGATTTCCATAATTAACATAAATCTTTACTCCACCGGAGAATATCGTTTCACGCACATCTTGTGTAATGACCCGATGGGAAACAATCTGCTGTGCTGCCACGGTATTAAGCACATCTTTTATTTCAACATATTTTTCAGCGGCTTCCTCCGCCCAGTCGTCAAAAAGAGAGCTTATGATATCGTTGTTCGGGGTGGATTCAAGACGATTGCAATTTTTCATAATAAAGTGGTATTTTATGCCGATTCCAGATTCAAACGCCTTTAAAACACCTTGTTGCGGATCGCTCATGGTGTTAATGGCCGGTGTGCTCATTGCGACTCTCCCATGCAGCGCAATCTGATAAAACGGAACGGTATATGTCTCAACCATATAACCACTGCTGTATATCGGGGTATCGGTAATATGGTCTGCGTATTCGACCGCATAGGCATTAGGCTCTGATAAAAGCTGCTTTTCCTTTGCGTCCTTTAGCCCCCTCAGAATAGACTGAATTTCCTTGTCTGCCGTATCCCGCTTTACCGTTTTGCCGCTGAAATCTGAATATACCTTCTGCCCCAGGGTATTTGCGCTTACGCCTGTGAAGTCATATTTATCTGCTGCATCCGCAACCTTACCGGCAGCTTGTTTAATTTTAATGAAATTTAAAAGGAATTGAGGTTCGGTCAGTATGGCTTTCAGGTCATTGATTCTGTATGCGTATTGCAGCGCCGGACTCCTCTGAATTGATGATGCGGAATCAAATCTTGTATTGAATCCCCAGCGGCTTTTTACCATATCTGTGAAATTGAAATCTAAATATATTTCGGTTCCGTTTTGCTTTAAAAAGTTAAGCATGTTTTTAAAGCTTTTCTTACCACCCAGCCTGCCTTCGGGTTTAATTCCGTTGGGTATGGCGGCACCTGTCCCGTCTTTGTTCCAATAGACATAATCTATGGCCAACTTGTCAGCACCCAATGAAGCCAGCCGCTTTGTCATCTCCTGCACATCCGAATATGTCGACAAAGGTACCACACGGTTCACAGGAAAACCCAAGAAGCTTTCTCGTGCCATAATGCCGCCCATAATTTCCATATACAGCGGCACAGCGGATACCGAACTTTTCTGCTCACCCAACAGCCATTCTCCAAACCGATGAGCCATACCTACATAATTTGCATCCTTCCCCTCAAGGAAAAAGTAGCGAATGCGATATCTCCCGGGCTTTGGCGGGTTTTGCTCCAGTACCCGAACCGTCTGTGCTTTCTTTTCGATAAGCACCATATCCGAATCGCGATATATAAACTCCATATAAGCGTTGTTGTAACTGCATCGTTTACCGTTGACCGATGCGTTTGCGATTGCTCGTCCGGCGCCGTCGGTTATTATACCCATCATGGCATGGTCTGCGTTTTTAATCCCGAACACCGGCATACGCACCGTTTCGGCCATCACATCATGCTGAATTCTTGTGGTTGAGTATTCTCTGCCGTATACATATTGACTGTAATCTTCGATAAAGCGGTCGGGGCGGTTCATCTCAATTATTGCTCCGCTTCCATCCGGAACAAATATATACCCCTCGGCTTGACTGCCGGCTGCGCCGAAGTAAGGCATAACCGACACCGTTGTAAGCTTATAGACTTCCTCGGACTCGGTGATATCCTTTGCAATTATGGATACATCAACATAATCCTCTGCGAGCACAATCTCGATTGGGATAGAAAAGCCCTCTCTCGGGAAGGCAAATGTAAGAAGAGCCCCGTTTGCAATCTTTTTACAAGTCAGCCCGCCTTTTTTAACCGAGGCTGTCTTTGCGTTGATGGGGTTTACATTCCCCAGCCTGTCTGAGTATTTCACCTGAATGAGAGACTCCATGGCCAGCCTGGTGCCCCCCTGAGCCAAGGGATCTTCCATATGGTTATCGGGCACGCTTTTCCAAGTTGTTCCCTCTTTATCCTGCAAAATAAGGAAACCTTGTTCTTCATTGATATAAAGCATAAACCGACCGTTCTCGGCATAAAGCTGGTATCCGTCCAAAGCCTGCGCGCTCTCACCCTGATTATTTGCAGTGGTATATATCTGTGTCTGCGCTGCGGCATTTGGAATTATTAAGGTGATTCCCGCAGCAAATACAACAGCAAGCATAAGTCTATACAGTCTTTTCATATTCATATAAATGCTCCTGCGCTGAGGCTTTTGCAAATGCATGAATGAAAGATTGCACCGGCTTGCACCTGCCTGTGTGTATTTTTTATGCTCTTTCACACTATCAGCTCCTTCCTACATCATCTTGAGCTCGGCGTAAATGCTTCCTATAAATTCGAGAAGCTGTGATAATATGTTATAGCTTAAGGCGCATATCAACAATATTACCAGCATTCCCGCAAGCGTAAGTATGGTCGTCCATATTGTCCTTCCTAATGAATACATATGAACTTCCTTAATCGCCATAATAAGCCCTATTGCGGTCCATGCATATACAATAAACCGCGCCATCGAAATAAAGGATGCTTCGTTTGTGGTGAGGACATTGCTCATAATTACTACCACAACCGTACCAATGATATAAGGTAGCAGCGCATATGAGCAGTAGTTCCATATTTCCTTCAGTCTGCCCTTTCCCTCCTGAATCGTGGTGATTGACCAGTTGCAGATGGTAAAGGCTGCGAAAAATCCAATTGTAGAAAGTAGGGAGAACATTAAATTAAATTTATCCGTGCGATTATAATTAAAAGCAAAGCCTGTCAGCTGCCGCTCGATTATCGAAACAATAAAATACGCCAGCAGCAGAACGTTTGCGGCTAAGACCGAATCCTTTTTCCGTTCTTTAAGATCTGTATAACCGATAAACGGATGAAGCATGCAGTAAACGGGATAATGAAACCGCCCGATCTTCACATCATAAACGCTCTTTTTGTTTCTTCGGCGCAATATAACTATAATGACAGGAGCTACAACAGACAGGATAATCCCAAGCATGAACACCAGAAAATTATGTCTCAAAATATCTCCGCGGTATTCACTGAACGCTTCAGAATACAGCTCCCGTTCAAAGGCGACTTTATAAAATTTGGCTGCCTTTTTGAAATCGCCCATGCCCTCATATGCCTTGCCCAGTCCCCTGTTGGCAAGCTCATATAAATTATCCTGCTTTAAAACTGCGCCCCACGGTTCCATAGCTTGTCGGTATTTGCCATCGTCACAAAGGAGAACCGCCTTCCTGACATTTTTTGCGAAATCGGTTGGTGTAAATAATGTTATTAGCCCTGTCTGCCCATCCAAAAGCAGCAGCTTATCGCCCAGCGATTCTACCGCAACCGGATTTTGTGTAAGCCCATTCTGTATCCCCTTTCCTCCGAACGCAAACATGAGATTGCTCTCCCCATCATACTGAAAAAGCCTTCCACTTCTGCTGTCCAGAACCGTGATAAATCCATCCGCATCCACCGCAATGTCGGCAAGCATGGTTTCGGTGCCGCGGTCGCCGAACACCTTCTCAGGTATGACATTTTCGCCCAGGGCATTCAGCTTCTTTACCTGCCCCTGGGTCACATCGTTCCCTTTTCGTACTGTGTAAATAAAGTTGTTTTTATCCACCGTAAAGCTGACAAACTCCACCGGAACGGTTCGTTTCATATTGGCAGCCTGTTTATCGGTCAAAATCTGTTTCCAAAAATAATCTGCAAGTGTATCGGCGGTAAGGGTTATCTTTTCGCTTCCGTAAAAGCCTAGGAAAACCCCTCTTTCGTCATATTGAAGAGCCCCCTGATAACAGTTTGCCGAAACAACATAATAGATGCCCGCTGAGTCCATAATTGCTTTTACCGGTGCAAAGAAGAAATCCTTGGGCAATATATTGCTGTTTGGTGACTTTAGAGTGTCGATCAGCTTTAAACTCAAATCGAATATCAGAACACCGGCTTTTTTGTCGGCGATCACAATTTTTTTATGCTGGTTGCTGACAAAAATGCTGATGGGTTCCATCATGCTCATGGGCTTGCCGTCCGATTCCATCGGCCCCAGCTCTTTTAAAAGCTTCATATCCCTGTCCATCACCAGAACCCGATTGTTTCCGGAGTCAAGAACATAAATTTCATTATCCGGGGTGGAGAAAATATCCGTAGGTGATTTCAAAGCGCCTGCGCCAATCGTTATCCCTGAAACAGTACGCTCGGGCAGGTATGTTTGGGCAGTGGGGACAGAACTCCCCCAATGATCATAGCGGTAACTGTAATATGGTGCTTCGCTCGTTAGGGCACCTGCGCTAAACGAACCCAGCATACCAACAATTAATGTGGCAGCCAGAAACGTGATTAGTTTTTTTGTTGAGATTTTCACCATACCGGCTACCATTCCTTTCAGTTTAACTTGATCATTTCAATCCCGAGGTACTCATGGTTTCAATTATTCTGCTCTGGGAGAATATAAACAGCAAAATAGGCGGTATCATCAATATCAGCGCTGCCGCTGCAGTCGCACCTGTTCTTGTGACACCTCCGGCTGCAATGGTTGTCATAACAGAAGGGAGTGTCTTGAGCTCCTCCTTGAAAACCAATGCGCCGCTGCCGCTGTTCCAAAGCCCCTGAAAAGAAAATATCATCAGGGTCAACCATGCAGGCTTGACATTAGGCATTACCACGGTCCAGAAAATGCGTGCTTCCTTTGCCCCGTCTATTCGGGCAGCTTCCAACATCTCTTCCGGTATCTTCTGCATGAAATTCATCATCAGATACAGCCCCAGCGAGCTTTGCAAAGCAGGTAAAATCAGCGCCCAGTATGTATTGATAGCGCCTATTCCGGACAAAATCACATACTGCGGAATATATGTCACCGATGCAGTAAAAAGCAAGGACAACACAATGATTTTGGTTAGTACCTTCTGCCCGTAAAAATTGTGTTTTGCCAAGGGGTAGGCGGCCATACTGGCAAGCACTATATGCCCGAATGTTCCGGCAATGGTTATAAAAACACTGTTAAATATATATCGTGACAGCGGCACCCAAAAATCACTGACCAAATAGTTAAGTTGAATGAAATTGTTAAAGGTCGGCTTACGCACAAAAAGGCGGGGAGGGAATATAAAAATTTCATTAAAAGGCTTAAATGCTGTACTTATAGCATAAACAATGGGCAGCATGAAAAACACACTGAACAACAGCAAGAATAGAAATACAGTTGCCGTACCGACCAAAGAACGTCCCGGACGTGGTTTCATATACAAAACCGTGCCTTTCCGTGTCTATACCCTTTTTAATCGTGAAAAAGAGGACACAAAATTATTTGAAGTAGGTGGATTTATTCCTGTTCAATCTGTGCTGAATTTTCTTAATGCACCGGTTATAATAAAGTTGGTCAAAAACATAAGGGCGAACAAAAATACTGCAATGGTGCAGGCATATCCCATTTCGAAACGAGTTGTGCCAATGTCCATAATGTATGTGACAACCGTATCCGCACTGTATTGGGTGGTAGGAAAGCCCGCCAAAAACACGATAACCGTGCTTACACCGAAGGATGCCGCAATCTGCATGACTGCACTGAACAACAGCTGATTTGACATTGAGGGGATGGTTATATACCACAGCTCCTGACTGCGGTTGCGTACGCTGTCGATGGCTCCGGCTTCAAAGAGGCTTCTATCCATACTCTGAAATCCTGCTATAAAAGCCAGAAAGCCTGTCCCTAAGCTCATCCAAAGCTGCACCACCACAAGCGAAGGCATAATCATATTCTGATCAATAAGCCATCCGATCGGCTCTTTTATAATGTTCATCTGAATAAGAAACCCGTTTACGACACCATAGCTGTCGCTTGAAAAGAGGAACGCCCATACAAAATATATGTTTCCTGCTAGAACGGGTATATAGAATAGCACCGTCAAAACCGTTCTTAATGCCCTGCCGGTCTCGTTTATCAGCCATGCAAACAAAAATGAGAGTATGTAACTGATGGGGCCGGTTATAAAGGCAAAAACTATTGTATTTTTAACGACCTTAAAGAAAATCGGGTCGTCCAGCAGCATTCGCTGATAATTTTGCAGCCCGATGAAGCGCGGAATCTCCAGCATATTAAAGCTGGTAAAGCTTAGCCCGATGGCGGACAGCATCGGTAAAATCGTAAGCAGAGCAAAGATTAGCATAAACGGAGCAAGCAAAATATAACTTTCCCGGCTTCTTTTAATCTTTTCCCAAACGGTGAAATCAACATTTTTCTCGAGTTTGTTTTTCAATAATACCATCATCCTTTCCCGCGCCATTAAACCCCCGGCAAAACGCAAATCTATAAAGATTAAAACTTGAACAGCGTACCAAGTAATCCGTTAAAAGTATTCTCACAAATAAAAATTTGTATCCATTTTTATTTTAGCAATCCAAGTTCACGGCGTTTTCTGGTGATTTCCCTGTTAATGTTACGGTTTTCCTTTTCAAAAATTTCACGAGGATTATCTCCATCGAATATCACTGCACGAAATGCATTGTCAATGCTTCTGGACACATAATAGCTGCCCGGGATTTCCGGAAGTTCGAACACGCTTTCACGCTGCTTTGACAGAAGCTCCAGCTCGCTGTCAGACCATGGCAGCCTTGAAAATGCGTCTAAATTTGCTGTTGTGTATCTTCCTACAGGCCCAAGTATATTCTCAAGAGTAGAGCCGTAGTTATATTGAATATCGTTGCTGGTCCACCAGTCGACAAATTTATAACAGCTCTCAGGATTATCGGCTTTTTTGAAGATGACAACCGCCGTTCCCGCTCCCGCCTCTGAGCGATTGATGCTTCCATCCTTCATCCGCGTTCCGGGTACCTGCGCCATCCCCCACACTCCGCGTATCTCTTCGGCACCTAATGAAATTGTATTGAACATTTCGTAGGATGCTATGCCAATTGGCATTTCTCCGGATTTAAAGCGGGTATAGAAATCATATGCAAGATCAAATCCGTATTTGGTATAGAAGTCACACCATGATTTAAACGCGTTTACCGCTGCTTCACTGTCAAGTGCGGTAGCAGTGTAATCGTCCTTATAAAACGACCCTCCGTTTTGAAGCAAAAGGGTAGCATATAGATCCTTTGCTCCAAGGCCGTTATCCACAGCGGTAGCCGCAGAAATTACCGAATACGGCAGACCGATGATCATGTGGCTGCGTTGCAGCTTTGGCACTGCTTCAAAAATATCATCCCATGTTTCGGGCAGTTTGATATTCAGCTGCGCCAGAATATCCTTACGGTAAAACATCATGTAAAAGGTTTGTGTTAGCGGTATGCCGTATATTTTCCCGTTAAGCTGATATGGCAACATTGCAGTGTCGGCAAAACGCGGTTTCATATCCTCAAACTCCGAATAACCCTCAAAGTCCAGCAGAGCACTCCGGCTTGCCAGATTAACAGGCTGTCCCCGGGCGATACCTATTGCCACATCGGGGCCTTTCCCTGCAAGGCTGGCTTCAATAAATCCGGTCTGCACCACACTGAGATTAACGTCAACATCAGTTTTTGGTGTGAAATCATCGGTGATCAGATTTTTTATCACCTGGATATGGTCTCGGCCGACATTGGCCCAAACATCTATCGAACCGCCTTTGACTGTTTTGTTTCCGACCGTATTGTAATCCTCAAAAAAGGATGCCAAGAAGGTATCAATAAAATGTTTCAAAACCGCAAATAAGCCTGCCTTTGGTGAAGGCAACTTACTATCCGCCGAATGTATCATAAAGTAATCCATTTCAAGCGGCTGCTCGGTCATATTATTGAGCCAACCCGACAGGCTGCTTATTCCATCACGATAGCTTGATATCCTAAGGGGGATCGAGTTGGGATCCTTGATAAAACTATCAAGACGCCGTGCCATCGCTCGTATGGATTCGCTCTCACTTGATTTTTCGCCGCTCAACTTATCAAACAAATCTGCAGCTTCGTGAAGATTATTTGCCTGCGTCTTGAAGGAATCAAGCAGGCCCGGAATCTCCTTATCAAGATAATAATCCCTGTATTTGTCGGGGTTTGTGCCTGTGATCATAACCATTTGCGTATAAAGGCGGTTAAGCTGATAATTTGCTTCATCCACCACCTGCAGAACCTCTGTATACTTGCCGGTACTTACCTCATATTTTATTAAGTTTCTCCCTTTATTCAGGTAAAACGGTACCGGCTTCACTTTTTCATCCGATATGGTTTTTATATTCCAGCTGATCCCATATGAAAAGTTAACATTTTCATACGCCACGCTTGGGATTTCTCCATTTATATAAATGTTTCGGAAAACCGTAACATCCACCGCGTCACTCTGTCGATATTTAACCGTAAGGTAATACAGCCCGTCTTTTGGTATGTTGTCTACCTCATATGAAAGCCACATACCGTTTTCCGACCAGTTTTGACGGCCTATGGTGTTACGGCTGATTCGGGTTGGGCTGTATGGCTCGGTGGCCGGACTGTTTCTGTCATAGATTGGGTATAAAGTAACATCCGATTTTTCAAATGCTTTTTCAGCTTGATATTTCTCCAAAAATGAGGGAACCTCAATATATGCGAGTCTTTTATAATATGCCGCAGCCTGTTCTATATCGGGTACGACCTTTTTCACTGCCAACGTAATACCGCCCACCAAAAGGATTTCCTGCTTGCATTCTATACGCAGGGAATGCTCTCCTTTTTTTATATAAAGGCACAGCGCTTCACCCGATAGCCCTGAGGTATCACCAAGCTCGGTCTCCTGCCAGCGAGCATCCTCTATCTGTTCGGGTATTAAGTCATTACCTCGGCTATCCTTCTTAATTTCTGTTTTATCCTTGTATACACGACTAAGCGCATATCCGCTTAGCTCGTTATAAGGTGTTTCGCCGTCATAAGTTATGTCTATAAGCGGTTTATTGCCTTTAACATGCCCCGCCTTATATTCAAGACTAAGAATATATACAGCGTTTTCTTCGGATTCGAATTTCCATTCTATCCACCCGCCAGAGCTTAGCTGAACCCCTTGCTTGCCTTTATCATCCTTCACTCTTTTAGAGTTTTCAACAGAAATTTGAGCTTCCGACTCGGGAAGAATGATCGGCTCGTTTGCATATTGATTATTTTTAATGATCTCAAGATATTGAACAAAGCTGTTTTCCCGCCCACTGTAATCGATAACCTCATCCTTTGTATCTTGATTTACACTATTATCCGATACCTGTGCCACTATATTGGGTTGAAAAAGAGTGGATATCATTATTAAAGACAATATTGCCGCTACCGTTCTTTTCCTTTTATTCGGCTTCATTTGATATCTCCCCTTACCTTTGTGAATTTATCCGTAATTGTTATTATAAAAAATGCTTTTATACAATATATAACAATATATTGTACGCATGGTTCTCTTTTTTAAGAATAATCAATAATCGAGGCAATTACAACATACATATTGTTCGAGTTATTTATCCATATTTGTCTTTTCGCAAATATGCTACTTTAATCAATTAAAGGGATAAAAAACTGCCGGTTGAAAAATACAACCAGCAGAGTAGCCAAACTTATAATGACTCCGCTTCATTTTTCAGAATACGCTTTCTGTATTCGACAGGAGCGCATCCCATGGAACGCCTGAACATCTTGTAAAAGCTCTGTACCGTCTCATAATTTAAGACTTCAGCGATTTGAGTAATGCTGTTGCGCTCATCCTTGAGCAACTCTTTGCTAACTTCAATTTTTTTATTATTAATGTACTGCTGCAGCGTTATCCCCATCTTCGCCCGAAATAGATGGGATATATATGACGGACTATAACATAAGTCTGTGGCAATATCTTTTATACTCTTAATATTTAAAATATTATTATCTACATATCGAATAACAGAATAGGTGGTATGTCCAACAATCAGTTTTACCTTTGCTTCCTCAACCGACTGATGATAATTATCTGCACCTTCCATCCTAAATATTCTGTATATATGTATCAGAATTTGATTGACATAAGAGTTTATCATGATTTTATTAAGTAATTGCTTGGCATAGATCTCACTCAAAAGCTGATTGAAATAGGTGCGTGTGTGATTTTTGTCATTAAGCAGAAAAAGCTGGGGATTGTTATAGAATTCCAGTATCTCATTTATGCCGCTTTTTTTGGCTTCGGGCTTGAAATTGAACCCGATATAAGTATATCTGAGTTGCTCATCCTTATCGGCCAGAATTTTATGAACGCTTCCTTTGGGTATTATATGAATATCCCCTTGTGAAGCTTCCATTGCCTTGCCGTTTGTGAAAAATGTGCACCTTCCGGACACAATATAACTAATCTCATTGCATATCTGGGTATGTGCCATTACCTCATATCCAGATTCCACAACCAGCTCGCCTGTCTGAACAACATCAACATAGTCCAATGAGATTGGATCCTCAAACCAGTTTTCAAAATGATAGGTTTTCCCCAGAACCTCCTCTTCGTACAAAGCAATCTCTCCTTTAAAAGTCTTGAATCAATTTGTATACTTATTTATCTGAATCAGCTTTTTCAATTTATAAATTGATATTTATAATATTCTGAACTATAC
This sequence comes from Oscillospiraceae bacterium, assembly GCA_028706415.1. Taxonomy (GTDB): domain Bacteria; phylum Bacillota; class Clostridia; order Oscillospirales; family Acutalibacteraceae; genus Avimonas. The sequence continues at coordinate 37,127 of JAQWBK010000001.1, forward strand.
TGATTTTAACAATGTCATAGAAGGATAGGGAATTATTATGTTTAACTACAAAGGGCTAGTCATATATCAGGATGAGATCTCCTCTTATTGGAACGGTTTATTATTAAAGTCAGATTTGAATTTGATCGGCATCCATCCCGTCGGAGGTTTAACCGGAGGAAGGGCTGTTGATGAGGCAATCGAGAACATTAAACGACCGGAGACGCAAGCTCTTTTAAACGAGCTGAAAAGCCATAACATTAATATCGAATATGAAATGCATGCACTTTCATGGCTGCTGCCCCGGGAATTATTTCAAACACACCCCGATTGGTTCAGGATGAACGACCGGCAGGAGCGGGTTAACGATTATAATCTATGTCCGTCCAACAAGGACGCCCTTGATTATGTATCTCAAAGAGCAGCAATCCTTGCAAATATTTTCACACCTACTACCAACCGTTATCATTTCTGGCTGGACGATCATACCGATTCTAAATGCCGCTGTCATGAATGCACTAAATTGACCGCCTCGGATTCGTCCCTTTTGGTTTACAATGCCATTCTTAAGGGAATTAAAACCGTAAACCCGTTAGCAAGTCAGTGTTATTTAGCATACCATGATACATTAATTCAGCCGTCTTGTGTGGAACCTGAGCCAGGAATTTTTTTGGAATATGCCCCGATGAACAGGGATTTAAATATTCCTTTATCCGACAAGAGTTCCGTTAAAAATGCAGGTCAGATCAAGCCGCTGGATGACCTTTTGGGCTTTTTCGGTACTAAAAACGCCAAAGCGCTGGACTACTGGCTGGACAATTCATACTTTTCCGAATGGGAAAAGCCTATGAAATATTTTACGCTTAACAAAGATGTTGTCAAAAGGGATGCTGAATTTTACCGAAACAAGGGCTTTGATACCGCTACCTGCTTTGCTTGTTTTCTGGGAGAAGAATATTATAACCTGTATAATGAATTCCCGAATATCCAATCTTACTGTGACGCAATTAGATAGGTTGTTTTCTATTATAGCATATTAGTAACTAAAAAGACCTGAATATTTCTGTAATCAGTCGTATATTTTTATTCGGCTGATTTTCATTATGCTTAATTTTTAATTGTTTTGGTTGTCATGTTTTGTGGTAATGGTTGCGAATATATGCTTTCTATTATTTGTGCTATTGTAGTTTTCGCTATTGGATGCTATGATTGAATTGCATTTATAGTATACAATAATTTGTGATATTTGCGATAATATATATGCAAATTTACGGAATTGGTATTGGAGCTATCATCATGCTTTAGGGGGTTGTTTTATGGTGGGAAACAGAAATCCTGTCTATTCCGATATGGTTATTGTTCAGGATGGTCACCCCTATGCAACCATTGTTGTGGCGCAGAATCCTTCATCAAAGGTTTTAAAAGCTGCCGAAGATCTACAAGATATGATTAAGCGCATATCAGGCGCCACGCTTCCAATATCTGATGACCGCCTGACAGGAGTGGGAAACAGAATCCTGGTCGGGGAATCAAGAGAAACTATCGATATGGGCTTTTTGCAACCGCACGGTTATCCCGACAATGAGCGGGTGATCTTATGGCGGGACGGTGAAAAGCTGGTTCTCATGGGAAATGACGATGAGGTGTTCACAGGTACGCAGTTTGCTGTAACCATGCTGCTCGAAAGGCTTGGTTGCGGGTGGTACGGCATTGACGAGCTATGGCAGGTCATCCCTAAGAAAGATAACCTTTGTGTCGGATATTTACATATAGATCATACACCGGCTTTCAGCTCCCGCCGGAACTGGGTTCTGAGAACAAATCGCGAACTGAGTCTGCGATGGTATCTCGGAGGCAGCGAAAAAGAAATCGAACACGCATACTGGCGGCTGTTCCCGCGTGAAATATATTTTGAACAACACCCCCAGTGGTACTGTCTGATTGACGGCGTTCGGAATCCTTTTATTGAATGGTGGCAGATGTGCTATTCAAACCCTGAAGTTGTACAACAAACGATCGAAAAAATTGACAGGTTTATTATTGATAACCCAACCTATACCCAGGCTACTCTTTCGGCAAACGATGGCTTTTTCGAAGGCTTTTGCGAGTGTGAAGAATGCCGAAAAATGGGTACGCCCGGAGAAACAATGGTTAGGTTTGTCAATCAGGTTGCTGAAGGCCTTGAAAAATCGCATCCTGATAAGCACCTCATGATTTTTATCTATTTCCCCACCTATGACCCGCCGAGAACAAAAATGCCGCTGCACAAAAATGTCATGCTGATGTTCTGTAAGGAGTCCTGTATGTTCCATTCCGTTGATACCGGACCGGACTGCGGATATCATATCCGGTATCAATATGAATTCGGGCATACCTTTTATGAGCTGCCCTGGCTGGAAAACGCTAAAAAGTGGATGGATATGACCGACTGCAAAAATGTTTCAATATGGGAGTGGTATTGCCCTGCTGCAGCTCTTCCGGTTTGGAAGGATATACCGTGGGTGCAGGGCGATGTAGCCACCCGCAACCAACGCTGTTTTAAGGAACTGGGCGCTCAGTACATATATTACGATCAGGGACCGGTAGATGCGTATAACGATACCCAGTCAAGCTATCCGCTACGGTGGCCGCTGTGGTATGTCGTGGCAAAAGGTATGTGGGACATGCATATAACAGCATCCGAAATTATTATGGAAGCCTGCAAAAAACTTTTTGAAGAAGCTGCCGATCTCATGTTCTCTTATTACAGCTGCCTTGCAGATATCAATGAAAGCTGTGACGCAAAGGCAATTGCGTGGCATATGCCCGAGCCCTATGAATTTTATACTCCCGAGGCTATATCAAGGGTTGACAGAATCGTCAATTTGGGTGAAAGCATCCTCCCCCAGGTATCAAAAACCGTGCGGCTCAGAATGGAAAACCAATTTTCGCTTTGGCGTAAAGCAAATGAAGTCATTCAGGAAACCAAGCCCGGTGATAAATAAATGCGAATGTTAGGAAGAAAATACAATGATGGATTTAACCTTTAAAAACTTGTCTCTTAAAAGCGCAAATCTTAACCGGGAAAGTGCATTTCCTTCAATAATACCGGTTATAAATGTTCAAACAGAAAAGTCCGTTTCTTTGGATGAGGAAGATGAGATATTTTTTGATATAGGGAAAATCCGGAGTATTTACCCTTATAACCAGCAGGATCTGTATGACCGCTCCCTTGAAGATCGTAAGTATAAAGCCGCGGTTCTTGAAAACAATTACCTGAAAGCGATTTTCTTGCCCGAGCTTGGCGGAAGACTATGGTCGCTGTATGACAAAATTTCCGGAAGGGAGCTTTTGTATTTAAACGACAGTATAAGATTTTGCAATCTGGCGCTCCGCAACGCATGGTTCAGCGGCGGCGTTGAATGGAACATTGGGATGATCGGGCACACTCCGTTCACCTGCGAACCCTTATTCACTGCTCGTCTAAAAGCCTCTGATGGAACTCCGATACTGAGAATGTATGAATATGAAAGGCTCCGCGGTGTCACCTATCAGATGGATTTCAGCCTGCCTGGGAATTCCCAAATGCTACTGTGCCGTATGCGGATATGCAATCTGCAAAACCGCACCATTCCCATGTATTGGTGGAGTAATATGGCCATCAGGGAACAAAAAGATGTTCGGGTTATAGTGCCCGCCGATTCGTCCTATTACAGCACCGGGAATACCATCAGCAAGACCACGGTACCCATACGAAAGGGACGAGATGTGTCATATCCTGTGAACACCGATAGCTCGATGGACTATTTTTACCGTATTCCGGATGGGAAAAGAAATTACATCGCAGCGGTTGACCGGACAGGACAAGGAATGGTGCAAACCTCTACCCGCCGCCTAAGGGGAAGAAAGCTGTTCGTTTGGGGGCAGTGCCAAGGTGGGCATACTTGGCAGCGCTTTTTGACTGATAAAGCGGGTGATTATGCAGAAATCCAGGCAGGGCTTGGGCGCACTCAGTATGAATGTATCCCCATGCCGCCGCTCAGCGCATGGGAGTGGGTCGAAGGTTATGGCGCACTTAACGCCAATCCCAGTGCCGTACACGGTGACTGGGACACAGCTCAAATCGAAGTGGAAAACAGACTTAATGAGATTGCTACCGAAAAGTGGTTTGATGATTATTTGAAATCCTCATTAAAGGATTACACCCTAAAAAAAGGAGAGGTCATTCAATACGGCTCGGGTTTCGGAGCTCTTGAAAGCCTAAGAAGATTAAAGTCGGGGGAGAAATTTCCCGATCACCTTGATTTCGGAAAACCGGATGAAAAACAGCAGCATTGGTTGCAGCTACTCGAAACCGGAAAGCTTCCCAGCCCTAACCCCAAAGAAAGCCCTCCTTCTTATATGCTCGACGATAAATGGTTTGAATTATTAAAAGAAAGCTGTAAAAATGATGCGACCAACTGGTACGCCCATTATCATATCGGTATGTTCCTTATCGGACGCGGTGATTATCTTAATGCCGCGCGGAGTCTTGAAACATCTTGGTCAATACAGCCGTCATGCTGGATCAGCTATGGGCTGGCGGCCTGCTGTTATGCAGACGGTGACCTTGAAAACGCAGTCAAACATATACTGGATGCACTGAAGTTTAATCCGGATGATGTATCTCTTGCAAGGGACTGTTTTAGATTTATGTATGAGGCCGATATGTTTGGTGAAATACAGGAGTGCTATAAAAATATTTCTGTCTCCCTCCAACAGGACGGCAAACTTAAATTCTACCTTGCCGTCGCCTATGCGAAAATGGGTGAGTTGGAAAAAGCAGAGTCACTGCTATATGAAAATGGTGGTTTGATAATCCCCGTCATTCGGGAAGGCGAGGTTTCGCTTACATCTCTATGGTTTTTCATTGAAGAGCAGAAACACATAAAGCGCGGCGAGATTTTTGATGCAAATATTCAGCCTCCCGAATTTTTAGATTACCGTACTGCTGTTAAAAATGAAACTTAAATGATCCGGGGGTGTAATTTTGCTACGTGGCTTGAAATTTCATTTTAATAATGAATATTCATGTGAACCTGTGAGATGCGGTTCCATTCTTATGTGGCAAATCGGCGACATCGGTTGTGACCCCGGCTATGTAGTAAAGGATCACGAGCAATGTTGCTATGAAATCACCTGCGTTGTGGGTGGCCGCGGCTCAATATCCCGAAATGACAAATTTTACGACATTCATAAAGGGCAGCTTTTTTTGAACCGTTGCGGGGAAATACATTGTATAAAATCGGATGTAATGGAGCCTATCCGCTACTTTTACCTTGGATTTGATTTTGATAAAAAACTAACACAAGGAATATGGAAGGATATTAAGGACGCTTTTGACGAATGCGAAAACCCGCTGGCCAATGATATATCCGATGTTCACAATATCTTTTCAAGCGTTTTTAACGAAATGATGACCAATGACACGGCATCCCAGAAAATGATTGAATATTCCGTTTATCAAATACTTTTGCTCTCATACCGCGCTCTTATGCTGAAAAATCCCCGCCGTTACATATCGGGAGAGCCCATGGAGCAGTCGCGACAGCTGATTTATTCGATCATCGTCTATATTGACACAAATATTTGTGCAATAGAGCATCTGAACGATGTTAGCAAACAGGTCGGATACAGCTATACCTATATATCCAGACTCTTCACAAAGGTTGTAGGTAAATCCCTCAGGAATTATTACAATGAAAAAAGATTTGAAAAGGCCGTTGGCTTTCTGGCGTCCGGAATGAAAAGCACGCAGGTCGCCACTCTACTTAATTATAAATCTCTGCATAGCTTCAGCAAAGCCTTCAGTAATTATTACGGTATGTCACCTACCCAATACAAGGAAAAAGTTTTAAACAAAAATAAGGACAATTGTTAATGCGGTTAAGATAAACGAAAGATGACCGTGAGCTTAAAATCGCATATGTGGAGAAATGGGGATTTTTATGAGAATCATGGGTTTGGATTGTGGAGTGACCGAAATACGCGGCATTGTATGCAACCAGGACGGAAAAGTTCTTAATACTGCACGAATGGCTGCAGAGTCAGGTGAGGGCTTTTTTAAATATATTCATAATATTCAGTCCCTGGTAAATACACTTGCACAACCTTACAGCGAAATTAGCTGCGTCGGGGTGGCTTCAACCGGCCGTATCGATCCCCAAAACGGGATCGTTTTAAATTCTACAATCCCGGGTTATACAGGAATCAACCTTCGTGTGGTGGTCAGTTCGGTGCTTGATGTGGATGTTGTGGTACAAAATAGTGACCGTGCAGCCCTAATAGGTGAAAGCTGGATGGGTGCTGCAAAAGGCTACAAAGATGTCGTTCTTTTAACATTGGGAACCATTGTCGGCGGCGCAACCATGATTGACGGAAACATTCACCACGGCAGTAGTTTTCGCGCAGGTGAGTGGGGGCATATGCAGCTTATCCCAAACGGGAAACCCTGTTCATGTGGAAGGACAGGCTGTCTGGAGCAATACATAGCGACAAGTATCCTTTCGGAACAAATGGAAAGAGTGCTTGGCCTAAACGCCTGCAGGGAGGAATACCATGAGCTTTACCCGGGCGAAAATGAAAATATTGCAGCCGTTCTTGGTGAATTCACCGGTCATCTTGCCTGGGCGGTGGGAAACATAGAAGCTACCGCGGATCCCGAACTGGTTTTGATTGGTGGAGAAAGCTTTGAATGGTTTGATATTTTTTCACCCCTTCTTTCCGGCGAACTGGCAAAACGAAACATCCGTCTTCCGGTCAAAAAAATACTGCTAGGCTCAGATTCAGGTTGTATTGGAGCAGTTAAGCTTGCACTTGAAAATTGTCAATGTACGAAAAATAAAAATAAATAATTCAGCAGAGAAAGGGAATGAATGTAAATGCAAAAACAAGCAAGAAGATTTATGGTTTTTTTCTTAGCCTTAAGTTTCATGTTCGGTACATTCATGGGATTTTCCGCTCAGGCCTTGACCGCAAAAATGATTACGATTAAAACAAACAGCGACATCAACCCCTTCATCCGCATAGGGCTGCATAAGAGAACCTTTGCATCAGGCGGCCCATTTACAGTGAAATGTGAAATAAAAATAGACAGCTATCAGAAGTTAAAGCCCGACAGTAATATTTTTGTAAATATTACAGACGGACGCGATCCCGAAAATATGGTTGTATGGTTGAATCAATACCGAAAACCAACCGACGGATGGGTTGAAATGAAGCAGGACAACGGCAATTTTATAACCTTCAACAATATCGATAAGGTGATGATTAGCGGTGCGTTTGAGGAATTCGCCCTTCTGCAAATGGGTGCTTATTTTGTAAAAGGTGTCGTCTCTTTCCGCAATTTCCGTGTTTACAACGCTGCCAATATGATAGTTTATTCCTGGGACACCGATGAGAATTTTAAAGAAGTTACAAATCTGAAGGACTTCGGCGGAGATACTGCTTTTGCCTGCACATTTGGAGACGGCTCGGGTGAATTTCAAGTCTCGAATTCAGATCTCTCCGGTAAGACTTCCGCTGCGACCACCACAAAGGATGACGGGCCTCTTTATGAGAGCACCACCTCGTCGTCAACTAATAAAACCACCCCCACAAAGGCAATCGACACAACCAGTCTTTTGGAGACTACCACAACTTCATCAGACGAAGAAACAGCCGAAACAACCGATGAGATTGTTGACGACACAACCCTTGTTAGCACAACCTCTACCCTTGCTTCAGATGTTGAAACAGATGAAAAGGAAAGCTCAATTTTATGGTTGCCAATATCCATCGTTGGCGGATTAATAATACTCCTTGGAACGGCATTCCTCATTCTGTGGAAAACAAAAAAACTCCCATGGCAGAATAATTAGGTGGCCACTTTAAAACACCGCTTTTAGGAAATAGCCGGATAAATTTAAGGGATGAGCATTATGATTAATAGATTAAACGCACAATTTAAGAATGTTTTTCAGACAGCCGACAGGTTTATGGAGGATAATAAACAACATTATCTAAATAAAAGCGGAGGCTTTTTGAAGAGCGCCGGCAAGGCCGTTTTGATGGTGGGTTTGTGCTTTGTAATGTTATATCCAATGCTGTTTATTCTGTCCGCAAGCTTTAAAACGCTGGATGACTTGTATAATCCTTCTGTGGTCTGGTTGCCGCGTTCATTTAATATGGAAGCCATGAAAATTGCGTTGGCACTCATGAAATACTCAGAGTCTGTTTTAAAAACACTTACAATAATGATTCCAAGCGTTTTATTTCAGTTGGTCGCCGTCCTCATGACCGGATACGGCTTCGCAAGATTTAAATTCTGGGGGAAGAATCTACTTTTCGGATTTTTGATTTTCACAATCATTGTTCCAGTGCAGTCATACATCATCCCTCTGTATGTTAACCTGAAGAACTTTAATTTCTTTGGGGTGGGGTCGCTTATAGGTCTTGTCAGTGGCCAAGCCGTGACTACAAACCTGCTGGATACCAACACCCTCTTCTATTTGCAGGCAATACTGGGTATGGGTATAAGGTCCGGATTGTGCATTTTTATCATTCGTCAGTTCTTTAAAAACATTCCTGTGGAGCTTGAGGAAGCGGCCACAATTGACGGCTGCGGACCCATCAGAACATTCATGAGGGTTATGATCCCGAATGCGCTGCCGCTTATAGCTACAGTTGTTGTTTTCTCAATTGTATGGTATTGGAACGATTTTTATTTATCATCAATGTTTTTCCGCACTGATTTCCCTCTATCCGTCAACCTTACAACCCTGAGAACTACTCTAAGCTCATCAGATCAGGTGGTTAACGGTGTTTCCGGAATATCCAGTCAGGAGCTTGTGCTTATGAGGGAACCGATTTTGGCGTGCGGGTGCCTGATTACGGTCTTGCCGCTTGTTATTTTTTATGTGTTTTTGCAGCGCTATTTTACCGAAGGCGTAGAAAGAAGTGGCATTGTCGGCTGATTTGCTCGGTCTTGGCGTTGATCTTATCATTTTGTTATGAAAGGAACTTATTGATGAAAAATCATTTTATAAAATTAGTGCTGTCGGTAATTTTGGTGCTTATAATAATTTTTATATCTGCGTGTAATAAGCCCGCGGTTTCGGGAACCTCATCAAATGATCAAAGCAAAACATTGAACTTGGATTCGGAAAAAGGCAAAAAACTAACATTTATGCTTCCGGCCTTCAATTATGATGATACGAATAAGTGGGAAAATAAAGTCTTGAAAGAATTTAAGGAAACCTATCCTGATGTAACCTTGGAGCTCTTATCCGCCAGTATTGAAAACTGGATGGTAAAGCTTCTTGCCAACGCAAGCGGCGGCGACCCTATAGATGTTTTTCAGGATAGCGCCAACAATAATCCGATGTACGCCCTTCAGGGCATCAATCAGCCGCTTCAGGATTACATAGACATGAACAACCCCAACCTCCATATGGCGACCATGGATGCCGTATTCAAATACAACGGAAATTACCATGTCGCAGTTGCAGAATCCAGCGTGTGCATAGTTTATTATAATAAAGATATTTTTGAAAATGAGGGCGTAGATACGCCTGATGAACTTTACAAGGCGGGAAAATGGGATTTCGATAATATGATCCGGGTCGCAAAAGAGCTCACTTACAACAACAATAGCGGTAAACGCTGGGGGCTGGCTTGCAATTATCCGTATATATTCTTCGGCGCAAATGCTACCTCGATGGTAACGCTGGATAAGAACTACAAATATAATTTGAACATTAACGACCCGAATCTAAAGTATTCGTTTGAAGTCATACAGGATGCATGGTATAAAAGCAAATGGCAGGGCTGGCAAGGTACTCCGTGGAATTCATTTTATAACGGCTCGGCAGCAATGCTGACGGATTTCAAATGGGTCGAGGAGCAGATTATCGAGGCGAAGAACTACGGATTGTGCGATTTTGAATACGGCGTAGTTCCTATGGCTTCCGGCCCCAACAATCCGAAAGGGCTTGCACCCATGACCGCGTTTGGGTTTGCAATGGGTAAAGAAAGCGATACTCCGTATCATTCGGGTATTCTTATCGATATGCTGATAAACGGTGAAGCAGCGCATAAAAAAGAGACCGGTAAGGTTATCCCCGCCGAACACCAAGAGGTGTATAACAAGCTTTCACTGATTCCGTTTTGCATTAACAGCTATGATTCTGCTGTGGGCGGAGCCTTTGAGATATGCCAGGCAATAGGTGCCGGTCAAAGCATCTCACAGGCTATTGCGGAATACACCCCGATTTATCAGCAGAAGATTGATCAGGCAAACGGCGATAACAAGTGATATATGAAGCAACTGGAGGGTAAATATGAAAGGCATCAAGAAAATCGGTTTTGGGCTGTTGACCAAGATATTGGCCTTAACACTGGTCGCTTGTAATGTATCCGATGTTACAAGCAGCAGCACCGCTTCCAAGCATGAAGATAACCCCGTTACGAATGGGATAACCTCAACCTCAAAACGCCAAACAGATAATAGTACAAAAGCCGACAGCACTACGGTCACTACAGCGGCTCCGACTTCAACCACAGTAGTTGTCAAGCCCCAGCCATCGGATTTCATTATCGCGGAAAATTCAATAGCAAAATCGACCATTGTTATCCCTGCATCCCCCTCCGATAAGGTGAGAGCCACTGCTGAAGAATTACAGAAATATTTAAAGAAAATTTCGGGCGCCGGCATTGCGATTGGATTTGATAATGTTGACCGGACAAACGGCAACTTTATCCTGGTCGGCCCCACCGCCCAGACCAAAGCCATGGGTATAAAAATCCCGACCGGTTACCCCGATAACGAAAGAGTAATAGTTAAACGAAACAAAAATTACATCGCGCTTATAGGCAATGACGACGGTGAATTCACAGGAACCGAGTTTGCTGTTAATATGTTCCTTGAAGAGTTGGGATGCGGCTGGTATGGGCCGGATGAGCTGTGGCAGGTTGTCCCCGAACATAATACTCTTGCTATCAAAAAGCTGGATATAAACCATACCCCCCAGTTCAAATCAAGAATAAGCAATGTATGGTTTAATTATCAGAAGTTTTCGAAAAAATGGTACATGGGGGGAGCAAAAAAGTTTGTAGGGCACGGTGTGACGCAGCTTATTCCGCGAGAAACTTATTTTCCGACCCATCCGGAATGGTTTGCTGAAGTGGACGGCAAGCGCGATCCCTTTGATGCTTTTTACTGGCAGTATTGCTATACAAACAAGGAACTGGCTTCTGAAGTCGGGAAAAAAGCAATTGCCAAATTTGACGCTGATCCAAACCTAACTCAATACTCCGTTGCTGCCAACGACGGTTGGGAAGAAGATTGGTGTGAATGTTCGGTATGTTCGAGTCTGGGTAATGATACAGACGAGCTGCTTACCTTTGCAAACAATGTCGCCAAGGTGGTTGCAAAAAAATATCCTAATAAAAAGATTTCTATTTTAAGCTACCATTCAACATTTTTCCCGCCTGAGAGCAGCATAAAAGCAGAGCCTAATGTCGAGGTCATGTTCTGCCGGGAAACAAGCATGACTGTACCGCTTGATCTAAATCTTAAAATTCCAACAGGCTTTAACTCGATAACACATAACACATACACCCAGTCTTGGCTCGGAAATTTTAAAGATTACATCAATAAAACAAATTTAAAGCACCTTTCCATCTGGGAATGGCACTGCATCGCTGCCGATAAAACCGTCTGGTCTGAGATCCCGTGGGTGCAGGGCAATGTGTCTTCCAGAAATCAAAAGCTGTGGAAAGATAACGGTGTTTCCTATACCTATTATGATCAGGGGCCAAGCCCGACATATAATGAGACCGAAAAAAGCTTTTCCCTTCGCTGGCCTCTTTGGTATGTATCGGCAAAGGGTATGTGGGATGGGCGTTTTACCGGTGAGCAGATCTTAAAACAAGCTTGCGATAAGCTTTACGGCAAAGCCTCGGCGGAAATGTATGAATATTATAAAGCTCTGGCCGACAGCAGCGAACAGTGCAGGTCATCAAACAGTGTCGCATGGATACCGCCAAATCCTGGTGAAGTTTATACAACTGCAAGAATTACGGTAATTGATAAGGCGGTCAGCGCAGCAAAAGCAAAGTTAAGCAGCGCTACCCCAGTTCAAAAGCAACGCATGGAGAATCAGTTCAAATCCTGGGAAAACGCCAAGCTCCTGATAAAATTAGGTTAATAACAGCCGAAAACAAAGATACTGCCCAAAAGGGCAGTATCTTTGTTTTTAAAGAGTATGCTTATTTAATACTGTGGGTTGAATGGTTACTTTCATACGATTCTTTGCTTATTTAGGTGTAGGAAACCATTCCATATCCGCACCTTTAATGAGTATACCCTCAGTTTGAGGAGGGGGCTGAAATAAAGGCCAGACCAACCGCGCCCGGGCCTGCATGTGTTCCCACGACCGGCCCGATATCGGCCGAACGGGTTTCATTCATTTTAAGCTGCTCCCCTGCCAATATTTTAAGTTTATCCATGGCATCGGGGTAATTGGAATGCCCGAAATATACTGGGTAATCGGTATCAATACCGTCCTTTTTCGCATAATTAATTATGCTCTGATAACCGGCCTTTTGCCCCCGCGCCTTGTCTATTCCGACCACCTTGCCGCCAACCACACTTATGATAGGCTTGATGTTCAGCAGTGTACCCACGGCGGCACCTGCAGAGGAGAGCCTGCCCCCCATCTTTAAATACTTCAGGTCATCTATTACAGCATAAAGACGGATTCGTTTTTTAAGTTCATCTATTTTTTCTACAATACTCTTTGCATCCAGCCCCTCATCCCTTAGCTTTACTGCAACTTCAACCAAAAGTGCAAGGGCAAAGGTAACATTAAGGGTGTCCACAACATGGATAGAGGCATCGGTATACGACGCCTTTGCAAGGAGAGCGCCGTTATATGTTCCGCTCATTTCCTTAGAAATGGGAAGAACCAGTATTTCATCCCCTGCCTGGACATAGGGATTAAAAACCTCTTTAAATTCATAGGGGCTTATCTGTGCGGTTTTGGGCAGGGTGGGGGATTCCGACATCAGCCGATAGAACTGCTGACGGTTGAGATTTTGCCCATCAATATATTCGTTATCCCCAAAAAGCACATGGAAGGACAGTATATCTATATTCCAATCCTTTTGTATGGAAAACGGGAGGTCGCAGGAACTGTCTGTGATTATTCTGAGTGCCATGTTGTTTCCCTCTTTCTCGGCTTAAAGAAAATATAGTTTGATTGTCAAACTTATATTGGATAAGAAAAGCACAAAAGTGCTAAAAACTCTTTAATTAAGGTCACCTCTAAAAACCTGTTTTGAACGGATTCCGAGCAGAATTTTTGTCGGGCAAGGAAAGCCGACGAAGCAATGCTTTCCGCATTACGAGGAGGTTTGACGCAGTCCGGCGGAAATTGTGCTGGAAGACACCAGAAGGGGCTTTTAGAGGTGACCTTAAGATATCATATTATATATTATTAGTCAAGATATAATACTGTTCGGTTTTTTTGTTCCCCCAATACTTAAAAAAGAAACCGCCTTTTCCGGAAGGCGGTTTTGTTTAATCATTATCAGGAAGTTTCTTTGAACGCTCTGGAAAAATATTTATTTTTCCAAAAGATAACAAGAAGATGAAGAAAACGAAAAATTAATGGAAGATCCTTGACCATCCTCAGAAGACATATTAGCCGCTGTTATGATCAATTTCTTGTCGCCAAATTCATACTCCATTTTCTCTGTTGTGACCAGTTGATCTCCGGAATTTTCATATTCTAAATAAAGAGCTTTCAAGACATCGTAAAATCCCTTGACCTCTTCACTTTCATCATTGTATATTACTATTACTTTTTCATTGCGAACATATACTGAAGCGTCTTGATAAAGCTTGGTGTAATTTGTCATATCAATATAATCATAATCGTATTGAAATTCAATCCACGAATACGGTTTTTTCCCATAATAATCTCCTTGTTCGAAACCAAAGATTGCTTTTTCGGTTTGATTTAAAATGCTTTCATCTAAAAATTCAGGCATATAGCTCGACTGATCAGAATTGTATTGTATATA
>JAQWBK010000039.1 GCA_028706415.1 Oscillospiraceae bacterium
ACTGAAGGATGCCGAAGGGCAATCCCTGAGAGATTATATTTTATTGGAGGAAAAATCATGAGAAAGATAACCGCATTTTCTTTGGTGATGGCTTTATGCTTGCTTATGTCGGTTGGATGCAAGAAAAAAGACGATACATCATCCGAAGCGGGAGCGACCAACACCCCCATCCCCATTACCCACTGGTATTGGGCGGACAATCCCGATTATTCTGAAAAGATGCAGCAGATCGTAAAGGATTTCAATGATACCAATGGCAAAAACATCAAGGTAACCGCCCAGGAATATCCATGGGACGGCGGGGGATACAGTGAGACCGTGTTCACCGCGGCAATGGGGGGCGGGGGACCTGATACGGCGGCATGGAAGCTGACCTCCACCCCATTATTCAAGGCGAACAACCTGCTTGCGGTTCTGGATGGTTATATCGACGATTGGACCGATAAGGAGGATATTGAAGAAAGTCTTTATGGTGTTATGCGGGCTGCCGGCGGAACCGATAACATTTATGTCATGCCCTGGAACACCCAGGTGCTTTATGTTTATTATCGCCCGTCCATGTTTAAGGCGGTTAATATTTCAGCGCCCACAACCTATGATGAATTTCTTGAAGCCTGCCGTAAGCTGACGCGGGATACCGACAACGACGGAAAAAACGATGTTTACGGCTTTGGAATGAGGGGAGCAAAGGGCGGACAGGAGCCCTGGGGCAGTTTTATTTACGGCCGCGGCGGTGATTTTTCCGACTTTTCGACCCCAAAAGCAGTGGCGGGGATGCAGGATTTTATTAACCTTTATAAAAAGGGTTATGTTCCTCCCACCGCGCCCACAGACGGCTTTAATGAGATTATTGCCAACTTCAAATCCGGTAAAACCGCCATGACAATTCACCATATCGGCTCATCAAGCGGCATGGTGGAATCTCTGGGTGAGGATGTAGATGCCTTCCCCTTCCCCAAGGGTACAAGCCAGTGGACCTCGATGGGAGACACCGAAAATGTTGTTTTTGATGCCTGTGATAACAAGGATGCGGCCTTTGAATGGGTGGCCTATCTTGCTACCGGAAAAGGGCAGGAGGAATGGTGCAAGGCTACCGGTAATGTCCCGGTAAGCAAGAGGGTGCAGGCCATGCCCGAGTTCCAGAACAACAAGTTTATGAAGGTTTCGATACAGGGGGCCCCCAGCGCCGGAATATTTCCCATACTGGATACCACCACCGAATGGATCAACACCATCTGGCCCAACACGACGGCAGCTGCCCTTGCCGGACAAAAAACTGCCGAGCAGGCCATGACCGATCTTCAAAAAGGGTTATACGGCAGCTAGATGTTTTAGAACTCATTTTCAGGGGCGAATTCGTCCCATAATTCTTCATGCCTTTCCGCAGGGAAGGGCGAGGAAAGGCATGGGCTTTTATGCATAATAGGAAATCAGGGTTCTGGCCTTATCTTCTGGTATTACCCGCCTTGTTGGTTGTTATGGCCGTTGTTTTTATACCCGCTTTTAATGCGGTATTGATGAGCATTCAAAGCTATGACCTGCGGCGACCGTCCGAGATAGGGTTTATAGGACTGGAGAATTATATTGGGGTAATGCAGGATTCGCTTTTTTGGGAATCCTTATGGAGAACCCTCCTTTGGGTGGTTTTTGGGGTTGGATTTCAGTTTGTCTTTGGATTTATTCTTGCGCTATTACTCAACCGCCCCTTCGGTGGGAGGGGGCTTGCCCGCTCGGTAAGCCTTATCCCTTGGGTTACGCCCGGGGTTCTGATCGGACTAATGTGGAGATGGATTTATGACGGCAGCTATGGGGTGCTGAATGATATCCTGCTTAAGCTGGGCTTCATTGATGAAGCCATCCCCTTTTTGGCGCGGTTAAGTACGGTGTTTCCCGCTGTGATTGTCACAATAATATGGCAGGGGATCCCCTTTTTCGCCCTTATGCTGCTTGCCGGACTTCAGGGGGTGCCTGGTGAATTATATGAAGCGGCGGATATCGACGGCGCGAATGTTTTTCAGAAGTTCTTTCGAATCACCGTTCCGTCGCTTCGCAACACCATCTATGTCACCACCCTGCTCAGAATAATCTGGGTGGCAAATTCGGTTGATGTGATTTTCAATATGACCGGGGGCGGCCCTGCATACGCCTCCCAAACATTAAGTGTCTATATATTCAACAAGGCGAATGCGTTAAATCTGGGTTATTCCTCAACCATGTCTGTTATTCTTACGGTTTTATTGCTTCTGGTGGCCGTTCCGTATTTGAAAAACCTATTTAGAAATCAGGAGAATTAAGCATGAAAGGAAAAGAAAACAGATTTTATCGCCTTTTAAATCTGCATATTCCATTGATTTTACTGTTGTTATTTTTGCTTTTCCCTTTTTACTGGACCTTGGTGACCTCGATAAAGCCCGCAAGGGAGCTTTATGGAAGTGTGGTGACCTACTGGCCCCGCCAAATAACCTTTGAGGCATATAAGAAACTATTTTTTGATTATAATTTTCTAAAACCCATGGGAAACAGTCTGTTGGTTGCCTTTTTTACAACCGCCCTAACCCTGTTTGTCGCTTCCCTCGCCTCCTACTCCTTTTCCCGCTTTCGTTTTCGCGGACGGCGGTTATTGATGATTTTATTTTTGACCAATAACATGTTCCCCACCGTCCTGCTTCTTATTCCGCTTTATGCCATCATGCGAAGGCTGGGGATATTGTATACGCCGCTTGCGTTGGTGCTGTCGTATACCACCTTTACAATACCCTTTTCAATCTGGCTGCTTAACGGATATCTGAGTGATCTTCCCCAATCTCTGGAGGAGGCGGCAATGGTTGACGGAGCAAACCGTCCACAGGCATTTACCCGCATTATACTGCCCATTCTAATACCCTGCCTGATTGCAACCGGGGTTTACATTTTTATGACCTCGTGGAACGAATATACCTTTGCGGTGATGTTTACAAACGAAGAAAGTCGTACCATTCCGGTCTCCCTCAAAAATCTTATCGGGCAGCTGGGGGTACAGTGGGATCTGCTGACCGCCGGAGGAATCATCACGATAATTCCGGTGTGTATTATGTTTTTCTTTGCCCAAAGGCGGTTGGTGGAGGGGCTTACGGCGGGGGCGGTAAAGGGATGAGGCTGATATGACTTTTAATAAAACGGAAAGGCAGATATAAATGAACACAGAGGTTTTGACCGAAAAAGCAAGACACATTCGGGGGGATATCGTTAAAATGCTTTATACCGCCCAGTCGGGGCATCCCGGGGGTTCACTCTCCTGTGTTGAGATTTTGTTGTCACTCTATTATCGGGTTGCAAATGTGGATGCGCAAAATCCCAAGATGGAAAACCGGGATCGTATCGTTCTCAGCAAGGGGCATGCCTGTCCGGCTTTATACGCTGTTTTGGCGGATAAGGGGTATTTTCCGCGCTCCGACCTATGGAGATTGCGGCAAATTGACAGCCATCTTCAGGGGCATCCCGACAACACCAAAACCCCCGGGGTGGATGTAAACACCGGTTCGCTGGGGCAAGGGATGTCGGTCGCCATGGGGATTGCAATAGCCGCCCGCCACCAAAAAGCCCAATACCGCGTTTTTACAATAATCGGGGATGGGGAGACACAGGAAGGTCTGATTTGGGAGGCGGCAATGGCAGCCGCCCATTATAAGCTTGATAATTTTACCGTTATACTGGACTATAACGGGCTGCAAATCGATGGTTCAAACGATGAGGTCATGGGCATTCGGGATATCGTGAAAAAATTCGAGGCCTTTGGATTTGAGTGTTATAAGGTGGACGGGCATGATGTGGATGCCATAACCGAGGTGCTGCAAAAGCCGGTGGTGGGAAGGCCGAAATTCGTCTGCTGCCTAACCGCCAAGGGACGGGGAGTCTCGTTTATGGAGGATAAATTCGGCTGGCATGGTAAGGCTCCGGCTGAAATCGAATATCTTGACGCTATGAAAGAACTGGGGATTGATATAAATGATTAAAAGGCAGTCGTTAAGGGTGGCATACGGTGATGCACTGGTTGAGCTGGGGCGAAAAAATGAACGGCTGGTGGTTTTGGATGCCGATCTTGCCCATGCAACCATGACCAACACCTTTGCTGCCGAATTTCCGGATCGATTTTTTAATTTCGGTATAGCCGAAGCAAACATGGTATGCGCCGCCGCGGGTTTTGCCCACGCCGGACTGCTTCCGTTTTTCAGCACCTTTGCCCTTTTCGGGGCCGGCAGAGGGTATGAAATGATTCGCAACTCGATAAGCTATATTCAGCTGAACGTTAAATTCGGGTTGTCCCATTCCGGTTTAAGCGTGGGGGAGGACGGGGGCAGTCACCAGAGTTTTGAGGATATTTCGCTGATGCGGGGGCTACCCGGCATGACCATTTTTGTTCCCTGCGACCCATACGAAACCCGCAAGGCGGTATTTGCCGCCGCCGAGATTAACGGGCCTGTATATATTCGGGTGGGGCGACCTATCGTTGACACCATAACAGCCCCCGACACCCCCTTCATCCCGGGTAAAGCAAATGTTATGCGGGAGGGGGAGGATGTTTGCATAATGGCAACCGGCCTCATGATTTCTTATGCGCTTGCCGCGGCAGAGCAGCTTGCAGCGCAGAATATAAGGGCAGCCGTGGTCAACTTTCACACCATCAAGCCTATTGATGCCGAATGCGTGCTTAATATGGCCAACAGATGCGGGGGGGTGGTGACCGTTGAGGAGCATTCGATTATAGGCGGGCTGGGTTCGGCGGTGGCCGAGGTTATGGCGGGGAATACAGGGGCAAAGCTTAGACGAATTGGTATTCAGGATAAGTTCGGCAAATCCGGCAAGCCCCAAGATTTGTTTAATGAATATGGCCTGACAAGTGATAATATTGTCTATGAGTGTATGGAATTATGCTCAGCCCATGAAAGGAGATGACCGGTGTTGAAAATTCAGCAGCTGGAATATGACGCTCAGGGCATGAGTCGGGTGTTTGAAAACGAAAAGTGGATGGTGGGCATTAAAAACTGGAAGCCGGAAAACGATGTTACCGGGATTGACTGTCTTGAAAGGCACAATCAAACCCATGAGCTGTTTATCTTGCTTTCGGGTAGCTGTGTGCTTTTATATGCAAACCAAACAGACCGAGGCCTGGTTATCGAAGCAGAAGAAATGCAGCCCATGAAGGTTTATAATATTCCCCCCTCCCTTTGGCATAACACGGTCACCACCAAGGATGTAAAAATGATTTTGGTTGAGGATTCATCCACCGGAATGGAGAACAGTGATATCCTTAAACTGACCCGGGAGCAGGTCGAGCAGGCACAAAGGCTTGTTGAAGGGAGGTGAATCCGGTTGGCAAGATCCAGATTCAGCAGCTCATCTGATTTTGATTCCTTTCTCAACGGGCATGTTTTTACCGATGACGACTTTTTTTCACTTCCCGAGGAGGTACAAGAACAGGTAAATGCCCATCAGCGGGAATTTAAGTCCCAGGCGGAAATGATGAGTTTTATCCGCGACCTTATGAGACGAGCATAAAAATTGAAAAAGACGGATATGTATGTGATTAAGCCACCATACATATCCGTCTTAGAATTTTTGACCTATAATACCCGTACGGCCACAAGTTCGTTTATTACCAGAACCAGGGTCAATATCACCACAAAGGCGGCGCATACCCAGAAAAATATATATCGAGTCTTTTCCCCGCTTATCCTGCGGGAGGCAAGACCCAGCAGCAAACAGGAAATAAGCCCCGCCGTAAGGACAATAACCACCCGAAGCTCGGCAGAGGAGAGGGGGAGGGGCTTATCCAGAAGGCCGGAAAGCACCCCGCTGAAGATGTTGGCGGCGGGGGTTATCAGCAAAGGCAGGATGGCCACCGAATAATCCTTTTTCCCTGAGCGCAAAAACACAAAGGACATTGCCAGCAGAACAATTATTATCGCCCAGCAGGCAAAAAGCATTCCTCCGGAATTTGTGGGCCCGTCATTATTGGTTTGAGCCGCCGCTAAATAGAGTAGGTGCACAGGCATTTCCCCCTTAATATATTCAAAAGATGATTAGGGTATGTTTATTATTTATAGAAATATTAATAAAAAAGGTTGACATTAATTATAAAATATGGTAATATGTGGACAAGCACTTTAAAGGAGGGGGATAAAGTGTATGAAGAAAAATACCCTTCTCTCATCTTATTCGATGAGCTTGACAAAGATGCACAAGAAAGGATTATTTCTGTTGCTTCTGCGTCCATTCAAGAGCAATCAAATTCTCGATTACCCGCTGCCGTTCCTCCGAAAGCTGATCCAGCATAGTGATAATTCGTTCCCTGTTGCGTATTTTTTCAGGGTCGGTGTCCGCCCGGTCAACCCCATCCTTACCAAGGAGATAATCGGTACTTACATTTAACACGGTGGAAAGATTGGCAACCACATTTATCATGGGTTCCTGTTTCCCGTTTTCGTATTTTGATAAAGTCCCCTTGCTAAGCCCGCCCCCAAAGGCAGAGTTATAATGATTTGCCAGCTGCTCCAGGGTATACCCTTTTTCGGTTCGTGCAGCCTTTAGGTTTACACCAAACAAATTACCTCCCCCTTTCACTATAGGCTACTATATTTAGCAGACAATAGCAAGCAAAAAGTTTCGAAATAAGTAAATTAATTTAAAATGTTACTGAAAAGGAACCTTGTAACAAGGCTTTAAAGCCACGAGTGTATTCTGGTCAACTCTTATACTGATCTCAAGTAAAAATCAAGACACCTTTTACTTGAGATCAGTATAAAAACCTCTTCGGGCGTATTCCGGCACAATTTCCGCCGGACTACATCAAACCTCTTCGTAATACTAATATCCGACTAAAAGTCTGCTCGGAATCCGTTCAAACAGGTTTTTAGAGGCGACCTTCTGTTTCTCTGCCCAAACAGTTTCGATGACGAAACCCCAAGCCGAAAGAATTGAGAAAGGATGATTTTTATGGCGGCTTATGTTGGGATATTGTCAAACAGCGGCAAGGTTTTGGATAATGATACAGAAGCACTGGTTTATGCGTTTGAGAGGTGCGGCATTGAGCCCACCGAAAGCTGGCTTTATGTCGATGAGGAATTTGGAGAGATCATGCTTGAGTGGTTCTTTTCGAGGGATTGGATTCGCTACCGCCACATAAATGATATACCGTGAAAGGATGGATTAGATATGACACCTAATGCAGCCGAGTTACGAAAATGGATAGGCCGTGCGCTGGCTTTACACAACAAATTGGTACCTGTTGAGCAGGCGGTAGAGGGGCTGGCGGGGGTTTGGGGCAACCATGTTATTCTAAGAGAACGGGACAGCCTGCGCACCCAAGAGGGGATAGCACGCATGGAGCTGAACGAGATGCTCTCGGGCGCTCGGCTTTCTCCACGACAATATACAATAATGAATTTGCATTATCTTCAGTATTACAGCTGGACCAAGATTGCAGACAGGCTGCAAATTGAAAGGCGGTATGCACTTCAGGTACATATACAGGCAATAGAGAGGTTGTCCGAGCAATTTGAGGCTCCGCCGGTGTTACAAAAAAGAACGGTCGGTTAGAGTAGGTCGGGTTCCCGGAGGTTCTCATTTTCGATGGTGGAAAGCTCGGCGCATATAGCGCGGGCGGTACTGTGATCCTCAAACACATGACGATAATAATGAATTCTAACCTTCTTTATTCGCAGGTCGGTGCGTGCTGTCCGCTCGGCAATCTGCTTGACGGTTTTTATTTTATCCTCCCATCCGAACAAATATACCGTCTGGGCACCGCGAGAGAGGCTGGCACGCACTTTTTCTACATAGGCATCCCGGCCGTGCTTGAAGATAAACGAGCTGTTGGCAATCAGGCCGAAGGAGATGTGTATGTATTTTCCGTTATAATTAAGCTTTTTATGCTTATCCGAACAAAAACCAACCAGATAACCCAGGAATGCTTTGGCTTCTTTTTCAAAATCCTCGATAAAATACCGCCCGTCATAGCGGCGGAGGGATTTTGACAGCTCATTGAGAAAAACCGGCAGATATAGGCCGTTATAATCGATTTTTCGTAGCAGCTCGAAGTGCTTTAAAAAATGCTCATCATTTTTAAGAAGGTCGTTTAAGAAGGACTTTTCAAAATATGAAAGACTTTCTATATATGCCTGGGACAGTACCTTGCCCACCGTGCAAAGGTCGATTGCCTGTACCAGCGGTTCATCCCGAAGATGGCGTTTAACGCTGCGTATCAAGCCCTGCCGCACATATTCGGTTATTGCCAGAACAAAAGATTTGTTTATATCATCATCGTCACTTATTTTGACAATGATTTGACCGCTTTTTAGAAAACTATCAGTCTTCTCACTTTTTACCCATTTGATTTTAACGCGATAGGGAAGAATATCATTGTCTATGCTTCCGATTGACTTTGTGGCATGTAAAATCTGGTTGCTAAGTCGTGTGGAGGTGTAGCGCTTGAATGTAAAAGAGCTGAGATGACGAAATACCGCCCAAAAACGCTCAACCGAGGTGAAAAGCCTGTCCCCGAAAAAAAGCACAAGTATGATCATGATGGCGACAATGCCCCATCCGCCGTATAAAACCAAAAAATCGGTAATCGCTCCCATTAGCTTATCCACAGTCATCCTCCTCGCTTTCCAAGTCAATTAGCGTGTTGCAGCACGACGGGTTTCCGCAGCAAAAGCAAACAGAGTTTTCAAACGGAAATACTGCCGAAATGGTATCTTCTGCAATAACATTATGGCAAAAAAAGCAGGTTTCTTTATTATCGCAAACCGAATTGTAAATACCCAAGGATTTAAGTAGGCTTTTTAGGTCGCTTGGGTGCACAGCTTTGAGCTGGTTATCTCTCAATAAAAATCACCCCCGTTTGTACAGTATACAAATAAATTTCGGATTTAATGACAGATATGATGCAACCTTTTTGAACGATATTAGTATTAGGTGGATATGATGGTTCACTCGGGAGGATGGGCGGGAAATCTTCGGGGGCGAAACTGCTTTAACTTTCATATAAAATCTGATAGAATACCATTATACTAATTCCGATTATAAAACTTCCAATAAATCAAGCAAAAAGCTTTGATATATGGGTTTTTGTGCGGGTTTATTGGTAAGGTATTATTAGACCCTTGATGGCGGGAGAGGTAAGCAAAAAAACGAATTTTCAAGCTGTATGCAAAAAGGATGGTCATATTATTGAGAAATGTAATGGGGCGGATACATTCGGTCGAAAGCTTCGGAGCATTGGATGGCCCGGGGATACGATATGTTTTGTTTTTTCAGGGGTGCCCTCTGCGCTGTGTCTATTGCCATAATCCCGATTCTTGGTGTGTAAATGGCGGACAGGAGATAGGTTCGGTCGATGTTGTTCAGGATATTTTAAGATATAGGAATTTTATTAAAAACGGCGGGGTGACCCTTTCGGGGGGGGAACCGCTTATGCAGCCGGAATTTGCAGCCTCTATTATTGAAGGGTGCCGGCAACACGGTCTGCATACCGCCATCGACACATCGGGGGGAGTTTCTCTTCTGCTCTGCCGTAAGCCGGTGGAAATGGCGGATTTGCTGCTGCTTGATATTAAGGCGGCAGATGATAAGCTGTTTATGAGGATAACCGGACACAGCATCAACAATACACTGGAAATGTTGGCCGAGCGGGAGCGTTTAGGCAAGCCGATATGGATAAGGCATGTGCTGGTTCCCGGCTTGACCCTTGACGATAAGCAGCTTCACGCCTTGGGGGAGATGCTGCGGCATTATTCCTGCATTGAAAGTTTGGAGTTGCTGCCCTTCCATAAGATGGGGGAATTCAAGTGGGAGGAAATGAAACAGCCATATACTCTGGGGGATATACAGCCTCCCGAGGCGGCTCAGGTGGAGCACGCCCGGGCCTTGCTGAAAGGATATGGGCTACCTGTAAAATAACAATTATTGACAATAAAAAACAACCACCCTGGGTTTTCAGCCCGGAGTGGTTGTTTTTATAGGTGTTAATATAAGGTTTATACTGTTCTCAAGTAATACTGATCTCAAATAAAAATCGAGACATCTTTTACTTGAGAACAGTATAAAAGGTTTAGAGAGCCGCCACAACCGCATCTCCCATTTCAACCGTACCCACCTTTTTACCGCCTTGGGTGTAGATATCCGGGGTGCGAAGACCGTCCTCCAGCACCTTTTCAACCGCCGCTTCGATAGCATCGGCGGCAGCAAATTCATCAAAGGAATAACGAAGCATCATGGAAATCGACAGAATGGTTGCCAACGGATTGGCGATACCTTTGCCGGCAATATCGGGGGCAGAGCCGTGAATGGGTTCGTATAAACCCCGCGTTCCGTTTCCGAGGGAGGCTGAAGCCAGCATTCCGATCGAGCCTGCAACCTGGGAAGCCTCGTCAGACAGGATATCCCCGAAAATATTGGAGGCCAGAATTACATCAAACTGTTTGGGGTTACGCACCAGCTGCATGGCGGCGTTATCGATATACAGATGGGAAAGCTGAACATCGGGATATTCGGTTGCAACCCTCAATACGGTTTCACGCCATAAGCGGGAGGATTCCAGAACATTCGCCTTATCCACATTGCACAGCTTGCCGCCGCGTTTGCGTGCCGATTCAAAAGCCACCCGTGCAATACGCTCCACCTCGGTGGTTGTGTAATATTCGGTATCATAGGCAGCTTCCACCCCATCAACCGTCTCTCGGCCGCGTTTGCCGAAATAGATGCCGCCGGTAAGCTCCCGCACCACCATAATATCCATGCTGTCACCGATTATGTCGGGGCGCAGCGGGCAGGCACCCTTGAGGGGGCCGTAAATTTTGGCGGGGCGCAGGTTTGCATATAGCTCCAGAGCGCCGCGAATACCCAGAAGGCCGGCTTCGGGACGCCGGTTGCCGGGCAGATTATCCCATTTCCAGCCCCCAACAGCCCCGAGCAGCACCGCATCCGATGCCAAGCATTTATCTATTGTTTCCTGAGGCAGGGGAACGCCGGTTGCATCAATGGCGCAGCCCCCCATCAGGGCTTCGGTGTACTCTAGGGCAAAGCCAAACCGTTCCCCCGTCTTATCCAACACCTTAATGGCCTCGGCTACGATTTCGGGACCGATTCCATCGCCCCGTAATAATGTGATTTTGTATGTGTTCATTGATATATTCCCTTCTTATCCGCCCGCTTGGCGGTTAATTCCTTTATGGTCACCTCTAAAAACCTGTTTTGAACGGATTCCGAGCAGAATTTTTGTCGGACAAGGAAAGCCGACGAAGCAAGGCTTTCCGCCTTACGAGGAGGTTTGACGCAGTCCGGCGGATATTGTGCCGGAAGACGCCGGAAGGGGTTTTTAGAGGTGACCTTATATTTATTGGGCTAAGCTTCTGTTAATCGCGCACAAAACCCCTTGGATGGAGGCCATGTTGATATTATTCTCGATACCGACACCGAATACCGTTTGCCCGTCGGGGCTTTTAAGCGCGATATAGGCGATTGCTTTGGAGTCAGAGCCGGAGGATATTGCATGCTCATGATAGGTCAGGAAATCGTAATCTGTCAACCCGACTTTTTTCACCGCCTGAAAAAATGCATCAATAGGCCCGTTTCCCACGCCGTGGATATCTATGGTGCTGCTGTTGTGTCCCAAGGTTCCGTGGAAATGCACCTCGGAAGAATCCTTGCCCGTCTTTTCCAACATACTGTGTCCAACAAGACGGAATTTTCCTTCAATATCAAGGTAGTTTTTGCGGAAGACATCGAATAATTCACCGGGCGAGAGCTCTCTGCCGATTTTGTCGCATTCTGCCTTAACAAGGGTTCCGAATTCGGGATGCATTTCTTTGGGCAGGTTATATCCGAAGTTGTTTTGCATTATGAATGCCGCGCCCCCCTTGCCCGATTGGGAATTAATGCGGATAATAGGCTCATACTGGCGGCCTACATCGGAAGGGTCTATGGGCAGATAGGGGATCTCCCAAAGCTGGCTGCCGGTTTCCTTCATATACCGCACACCCTTGTTTATCGCATCCTGATGTGAGCCGGAGAAGGCGGTGAAAACCAGATCCCCCACATACGGGTGGCGTTCATGGATCTGCATTTTTGTGCATTCCTCGAACATTTTGCGAAGGGATGGAAGATCGCTGAAATCAAGCCCGGGGTCGACTTGTTGGGTGTGCATGTTAAGCCCCATGGTGACGATATCAAGGTTACCGGTGCGCTCTCCATTTCCGAAAAGGGTGCCTTCAACCCTTTGGGCGCCTGCCAACAGCGCCAGTTCTGCCGCCGCCACCCCGGTTCCCCGGTCGTTGTGAGGATGTACGCTTATTATTGCCCCTTCCCTGTTGGGAAGATTGCGAATAAAATATTCCACCTGATCTGCATAGGTGTTCGGGGTGGACATCTCCACCGTGTTGGGCAGGTTGAGAATAATCGGATTTTCAGGGCAAGCACCCAGTTCGGTCATAACAGCGGCGCAGATTTCCACCGCATTGTCCATTTCGGTTCCCGAAAAGCTTTCGGGGGAATACTCGATGCGGATATTTGTATCCCCGTCGTAGTCTTCAACCAGCTTTTTTATCAGGCGGGCGCCCTCCACTGCAATCTGAATTATACCCTGCATATCCTTTTTGAACACCACCTTGCGCTGTAAGGTGGAGGTGGAATTATAAAAATGGATTATTACATTTTTAGCGCCGCGAATCGCATCAAAGGTTTTGTGGATTAAATGCTCCCGCGCTTGTACCAGCACCTGAATGCTGACATCATCCGGAATGTGGCCGCCCTCAATAAGCTCGCGGCAGATTTCATATTCGGTCTCGGAGGCAGAGGGAAAACCCACCTCAATCTCCTTAAACCCAATATCGCAAAGGGCTTTAAAATATTTTAGCTTTTCCTCCAAATTCATCGGGTCAACCAATGCCTGATTACCGTCCCGCAGGTCGACACTGCACCATATCGGAGCTTTTTCAATGGTGTGGTCGGGCCACTTTCGGTCGGTCAGATTTATCCGGGGGAAGGGGGAATACTTTTGATATGCGGATTTCATTTGATACTCTCCTTTTTATAATAAAAAAAGCACCCATCCCAAAAAGGGACGAGTGCATTAAATGCATCGTGGTACCACCCTAGTTCAAGCGCAAGTGCGCTCCTTAAAAACCTCGTATTCTAAAAGAATATTAAGGTTGGGCTTGTAACGCCGCCATGCGTCCCGCCCTCATTAATTCGGACGGGCAACTCCGGGATGAGCTATCCACACAGGCTTCGATACCGGCTTACACCACCCGCCGGCTCTCTTGGCACGAAACGCCCATGTCTTATTCCCTTCATCGTCTTTAAAACATTATATGCAAAGAAATTTAATTTGTCAAGAGGAAGGAGAAACAGGGTCCGTGTCAAGTTTTTGTAGGACTTTTTTAAAAAAGATTTTGCATCACCAAAAATCAATTCAACAAAACAACTTTAGGATTTTTTGAGTACCTGTAATTTTACCCGATATGGGCAGATTTCCTATT
>JAQWBK010000135.1:0-1438 GCA_028706415.1 Oscillospiraceae bacterium
AAACAGCAACCGAAGTATCGGTGAGGAGGACAAGCCCATCCTTTGTATTGGTCATATTAATTACCGAGCTGCCCGTTATCTCAACAGGAAATCCGTCACCCGACTGTCCGCCAGCCAGCTTATCATTAACCCAGTAAATAACCCCTTCGGGCGCAATCACATCCCAGTTTTGCCAGGTGTATACCACGCCTATAATAAGGACAATAACAACGACAAAACGAAAAAGCACCCGCAATAATGAGCGTGGTCGTTTTCTGCGGCCGGACACGACCGAGAGGTCTGCGCCGTTTTCGGTATTATCGGTTTTTCTTCCGGCGGGTTTCCGCCGCCGTATGGTGATATCACGCCTTGATGCCATGTGCTTTCTCCTTTCTGTGTAATTCGAAAGATTAATACCATTAAAAATCGTAGAAAACCTTATCTAACATCAGACCGCAGGCGGGGGCGGTCATGCCTGCCGCCGAACGGACTTTTGCCGCGATTATATCGGGAATACTGTTATATTCACGCTTTCCCGCCGAAATTTCTAACAGGGTTCCCACCATTATTCGAACCATGTTATATAAAAAACCGTCGGCTTCAACCAAAAATGTGACCATTAAACCCTCTCGGGCAACCTCACACCGGGTAACCCTTCTGACGGTGTCTTGCACGCCGCTGCCCGCCGAACAAAACGAGGTAAAGTCATGTGTCCCAATATAGTCTTGGGCGGCGGTATTCAGCAGTTCCACATCAAGCGGACGGCGTATATGAATTGCCAATCCCTCTTGGAAGGGGTTGCGAGCCTTATCATTCCAGATACGATAAATATATCTTTTACCTAATGCCGAATATCTTGGATGGAAATCCTGCGGCATCTCTCTGCACTCATAAACCGCAATATCCCGCGGCAGGTTGGCATTAAGGGCGGTAACCATTGCCTCCCCCCGTAGCTTAGAATTGGTATCGGTGGTGCAGCAAAACATATCGGCATGCACCCCTGAATCGGTGCGGCTACATCCTATAATACCCGAACGCACACCGGTCACCTGCTCCACCGCATCCTGAAGCGTCTGCTGTACCGACTGGGCGTTTTTTTGTACCTGCCAGCCATGATAACCCCTGCCGTCAAACCTCAATATAAGCATTAAGCGTGTCATCACAACACCTGCTTTTTATAATATTATAATTTAAAAACAAACTAGAACACCGGTGTAAGAACCAAATTTAAAATGAACAATGTTGCCACAAGCATTAATACAGTCAATATGCACACTGCATCGGAAGCCCGCATATGAAGCTGCTTCATGCGGGTGCGTCCCTCTCCCCCCCGGTAACAGCGGCATTCCATGGCAATTGCCAGCTCGTAAGCCCGCCGAAAGGATGAAACAAACAGAGGAATAAATATCGGGATAAGCGCCCTGATACGCTGCATAATGCCCCCGCTTTCCATGTCGGC
>JAQWBK010000135.1:1538-3227 GCA_028706415.1 Oscillospiraceae bacterium
CCCTGCTCCCTGAGACGCATAAATATGCGGGTTACAGACGGAACTGCCAACCCCATGGCTTCAAGCTCTGCTGCGCGTGAAAACACAGCATTCGTCTCGTCAAACATGACTATCTTCCCCTTGTTCATCACAAGCACCTTTTTGGTGGAACGCGCAATATCCTCCATGCTGTGAGAAACAAGCAGAACGGTAGCATTATTTTCAGCCTGGTAATTGTGAATTTGTTCAAGTACAGTGTCCCTGCCCATTGGATCAAGCCCCGAAGTGGGCTCATCCAGTATCAGAACTTCGGGCTGCATCGCCATTACACCGGCAATAGCCACCCTGCGTTTCTCGCCCCCAGAGAGCTCAAAAGGGGATTTTTCCAACAGCTCTTCCTTAAGCCCGACGGTTTTTGCGGCAAGCCGCACCCTCTCGTCGATTTCATCCCCTTCAAGCCCCATGTTCTTTGGGCCGAATGCGATATCCTTATATGTTGTCTCCTCGAACAGCTGATGCTCGGGGTATTGAAATACAAGCCCGACCTTAAAACGCACCGCACGAATTTTCCGGGGTTGTTCCCAAATATCCTTTCCGTTAAGAAAAACCTTGCCCGAAGTCGGTTTTAAAAGCCCGTTTAAATGCTGAACCAGGGTGGATTTACCCGAACCCGTGTGGCCTATTATACCGATAAAATCCCCTTTTTCGATATTAAGGGATATATCCGCGATGGCATCTTTTCTGAAAGGTGTACCCGGCGAATACGTATATGATAAATTACGTGTTTCAATTACCGACATTAGTTTCCTCCAAAAGCAATGATAACGCCTGAACGCATTCCTCCGCGTCAAGTATTCCGTCCGGAAGTGCAATTCCCTGCTTACGAAGCAGATAGCAAAGCTGGGTAGGCTGCGGAACACTCAGCCCGACAGCATGCAGCTCATCCACACACGAAAACATTTCGCGCGGGGTACCCTGCATTATTATGCGCCCGTTATCCATCACAACCACACGGTCGGCAAGCACGGCTTCTTCCATATAATGTGTGATAAGTACAACCGTCATACCGCGTTCGCTGTTAAGTCGTGATATGGTCTCCAGAACCTCTACCCTGCCCTGTGGGTCGAGCATGGCGGTAGGTTCGTCCATAACCAGACAATCGGGATGCATTGCAAGAATCCCCGCAATGGCAACCCGCTGCTTCTGCCCCCCCGAGAGCTTATGTGGAGCGTGTTCGCGATATTCAAGCATATCCACCGTAGCCAGCGCCTCGTCCACGCGGCGGCGAATTTCGGAGGGTTCCACCCCTAAATTTTCCGGGCCGAATGCCACATCCTCCTCCACGATGGTGGATACAAGCTGGTTATCCGGATTTTGCAGAACCATTCCAACCATACGGCGTATCTCATATTTTTCATCTTCGTCGGCCGTGTTTCTGCCATCCACCAAAATACTGCCTCCGGTGGGCAGCAGCATTGCATTCAAATGCCTTGCCAGGGTGGATTTTCCCGATCCGTTATGCCCCAACAACGCAACAAACTCACCCGAATGGATATCCAGATTAATACCGTCCAAAACCAAATTTGGCAATACCGAGTCTTCTTTATCATAATAAAAGCTTACATCACGCGTCGAAATAAATGCCATGGAGAATTCCTTTCAAATGTATAATCTTATTTATCTGTATCTATGGTTTTCTTGACCACACAT
>JAQWBK010000040.1 GCA_028706415.1 Oscillospiraceae bacterium
GGCGGAGGAGGAGAGCGGGCTGACGCCCGCCGACGACAACAACGCTGTATGGCGGAAAACAGACCGCAAAGATGTCTTGATTTTTACTTGAGATTAGTATCATACTAATCCCTGATTAAAAACGTTCAAATACTAATCTCAAATAAAAGGAACGATAAAATTGTCGCTCAAGATGCGTTCTTCTTTAAAGAACGAATCGCTCCATTTTATTGGCTTTTATTATTGAGATTAGTATTATATTTGCGAGAATGTTTTTTGTTTGTTAAGGCCGACACAAAAAATCCGCGGTAACCTTATCAATATTTTAGTCGGATATTAGTATTATAACCTATTTCTGCTGTATATCGTCTTGATTGCTTTGGGCCTGAATTTGCTGCTTATTATCTCGTTTGCTTTTCTTAATAGCTAAGCGGATGATAATCAGGGTGACAAGGGCGATAACTGCCATTATCAACAAGAAAGGCAGCGAACTGACAAAGTATACGAAAAGGTTTTGGCAGGCCTTGCCGATAGAATTAACATTTTCTGAAAGATTTTCACCGATTTCCTGCCACATGCTCCGGTCTTTGGCGGGCGTTTCCCGCTCTACTTCATAAACATTCATTGTAACTGTGCTGTAATCAATGAGATCATCGTATGTACGAAGTTGTGACTCTAAGGATTCCAGCTCATGACGGACATCTGTCAGTTGATTTTGTATTGTGATAATATCGTTCAGGTTATTAGCGGCTTCCAATAATCTGAGCAGACTATCCTGTTCGGTTTTTAATGCCTTTATGCGGCTCTGTTTATCCACATAATCCAGGGTTACATCCTTGCTTCCCTCGGACTTTTCGGTTACATTCCCAAGGGAAGATACTTTGTTTGTGAAATCATCCAGCTTGTCGGAAGGAATACGGATGGTAAGCGATGCATAGCGGTCAGTGTCATACGAATAACTATTTCCCGTTATCTCAGAAGTCTGAATGAACCCGCCGAACAGATTAATTTCCTTTCTGAGCTCGGAAATAAAAGTATCAAATTTGCGTGTTTCGAGTCTAAGTTTGACATCCTTGATTAGTTTGCGCTTTTTTAAATCACTACTGATATTTCCCTGTTCCATTTCTGAATTCTGGGTTAAGCCGGTGGTAACGCCCGCCTGATCCTCCTGATATGTGGGAGAACCGCTCTGTTTAATATTTGCGGCGCAGGCAGTAACAAACAAGCACAGTACGATAAAAATACAGATAAGTGATATTTTGCGTTTCAATTGAATGCCCCCCATTTTTCAATTTTATAACAATAATAATTGCTAACACCCTTAAAATAGATTATAATAATTTCCGGTATATTAATCATGGCAAGAGTATAGCTTTTGATGAAGCAACTGCTAACGCGACTGCGATGCATACCTAAAATACTTGATAATGTAAGTTTAATGTGCATCAATTATATCATAAGCAAACATATTTTACACTATTTATTACAATATTGAGAATTTTGGTTAAAAATATTGATTCATGTCCTTTTGGGGGCATGAATCCCGAAAGGATATGAATTTAATATGGTGTACAAGAAAATTGAAAATCTTGGAATATCGGTTTCAAATCTGGGATTCGGTTGTATGCGTTTCCCGACGGATCAAAACGGCGAAATCGATGAAAATCAATCACAGAAAATGATAGATTTGGCATACGAGAAAGGAGTCCGATATTTTGACACCGCATATGTATATCATGGCGGAAAAAGCGAAATATTTGTCGGAAAGGCCCTTTCAAAATATGAGCGAAGCAGCTATTATCTTGCCACCAAGCTGGCACTCTGGGATGTAAAAAGCCTGGAGGATGCAAGGCAGATATTTGATGAACAACTCGAAAAGCTGGGAATGGACTACATAGATTTTTATCTTCTTCACAGCCTTAATAAAGGATTATGGAACAAATCGGTTGAGCTGGGTATCCCCGAATATTTTGAAAATCTGAAAGCAGAGGGGAAAATAAAATATTTAGGGTTTTCATTCCATGATGAATACGAGGTGTTTAAAGATATAATCACCTATAAACCATGGGATTTCTGCCAGATACAGCTCAATTACATGGATGTAAACGAGCAGGCAGGCATGAAGGGTTATCACCTTGCCCAAATCCTTGGAATTCCTGTAATTGTGATGGAGCCGATAAAAGGCGGTCTGCTGTCAAATCTGCCTGATGATATTGTCTGTGAACTCCACCGATATGACCCGAATGCATCGGTCGCTTCATGGGCGTTGAGATGGGTTGCAAGTTTGCCTCATGTGAAAATTATATTAAGCGGCATGTCGTCATTAGAACATGTTGAGGATAATCTTAATACATTTGAAAAGCCAAATCCGCTGAGTGGGGAAGAGCAGGAGCTTGTGCTAAAGGTATCTGAAATGATGAGTAATAGGGTTAACAACGGTTGCACCGGCTGCGCTTACTGTATGCCTTGCCCCCAAGGTGTGGATATACCCTACAACTTTAGAATTTGGAATACCTATGGTGTTTATCAAAATAAAGGTCAGACCCGGTGGTCATGGAATAATGATATTAGTCAAACCGCCAAAGCCGATAATTGCGTTTCATGCGGCTTATGCGAAGATGTATGCCCTCAAAAACTTGAAATAAGAAAGGATTTAAGCAGGCTAAAAGAAGAGCTTGACAGCCTGACTTGTGATATTTAACTGTATGAATACAAGAAAAATAACGGTAGGCGGCCTTTTGATAGCAATGTCCATACTTCTGCCCCAGGCATTCCATTTAATGGGCTCCCCTCAGATGGGGCAGATATTATTACCGATGCATCTGCCTGTTCTTCTGAGCGGCTTTATTTTGGGGCCGATTTTTGGGCTATTTTTGGGCATCGTCGCCCCACTGCTAAGCTCGCTCATCGCAAATATGCCGCCCCCTCACATACTCCCTTTTATGGTATTGGAGCTTGCCGGTTACGGATTTGCCAGTGGTCTGCTTTATAAAATGTTGGGCAAAAATAAGTATGGAATTATCATAACCCTTATCATTGCATTGATTTTCGGAAGGCTGATATATGCAATAACAATTTTCGTTGCCGCGAATTTGCTGCACATATCGGATCTTGGGGTGATTGTGGTGATTAACGCGACGATTAAAGGGGTTTACGGAATAATAGCCCAGTTAATCATAATACCCCCGCTGATATATGCTCTTAGAAAAAGTGAAAGGTTGGATTAGTATAAGTTTTCCAACCCAACCTACCGTAACTTACCATCCACCAGGAAGGAAGGAAATAAACATGTCACCCGAATTAAACAAGGCAAAAAGAAGGCTGATTGAGGGCGAATATTCCTTTGTGTTAATAAACGGAGATGAGGAATATGTATCCTCATCGAAGGGGATTGCGCCCATAATTTCTCTGTTGGAAAGCTCACCCGAACTGCTGAAGGGGGCTTCGGTGGCGGATAAGGTGATAGGTAAAGCCGCTGCATTATTACTCATTTACGGCGGAGTTAAAGAAATATTCACCGAAGTTATCAGCTCGCATGGAATTTTAGTGCTCGAAAGCGAAAAAAAAATAATTGAATTTGAAAAGCAGGTGCAGTATATTGTAAACAGAGCGGGAACCGGAATGTGTCCAATGGAAAAACGCGTCCTTGAAATTGACGATCCAACTAAAGGGTATCAGGCTCTATCGTGATAACCCCATCCCGGCTGGTTCTACCCTTGCTCGTTTTATTCTTGCGGTATTTGGTAGGCGTCATTCCGCAGCGCTTGGAAAACACCTTGCTGAAATAATTTTGATCCGGATATCCACAGCTTTCGGCTATTTCTTTAACAGATTTTGATGTACCGCTAAGCAAAAGCTTTGCCGTTTGTATACGGATATAGGTAAGATATTCAATTATACCCACCCCGAAATTTGCCTTGAATGCCGTCATTATGCTTGTCCTACTGCAAAAGAATTTTAAACAGATACTTTCAATGGTTATATTTCGCGAATAATTCTCGTCCAAATATTCTTTTATTTTATCGGATAGGTCGGTTTTATTAAGATGAAACCGGTTGCTTAAAGATATATACTTGGAGCATATATCCATAATTTTCATACAAGATAATATTTTATCCTGTTCACATATAAATACTTGGTTGGCGGCTTGAATAAGCTCCTCCTTATTTGAGACAAGGTGAGAGGTGCTGTTTATAATGTTTTCTCGGCTGGTGTCGCTTGTGTCTATGGTTTGACCCATCATTAAATAGCCCACAACATTCCCCAATATGTATAACGGAGCGACCGCCTCATACAAGCCGAAACAGCATTTATAAAGATAGACCTCGGGATTTTTACTCACCCTTTCAAACGCCTTACGGTCATTTTCCTTGCATTTATTAGATCCAACTTGATTTTGTTGAATCAGGCGGCAAAAGGCAGACTTTTCTTGGGGATAAGATACTATTTCCCTGTATTTCATGTCATGAATAGAAAGACGAAATCCCGAAATATTATGTAATTCACGCAGGATAGACTGCAATTCCAGCCGATCATCATTAATCATCATAAGCTCCATGTCCTTTCCGGGGGCAGACTAGTTTTTTAATTATGAGTTCTCTTTCAACCTAATACTGATCTCAAATAAAAATCGAGCATCTTTGCGGTCTGTTTTCCGCCATACAGCGTTGTTGTCGTCGGCGGGCGTCAGCCCGCTCTCCTCCTCCGCCTTACATGACGAAAAACATCCTCGCAAATTTTGTCTCACCTTTTACTTGAGAACAGTATAACCGATCTTTTCTTATGAAATTATAGGAATATAATTAT
Organism: Oscillospiraceae bacterium; assembly: GCA_028706415.1. Lineage (GTDB taxonomy): Bacteria > Bacillota > Clostridia > Oscillospirales > Acutalibacteraceae > Avimonas. Next base: position 4,786 of record JAQWBK010000040.1, read on the forward strand.
ATATGAACAAAATTACTAATTACCATACTATTTTACATTGAACGGGGTGATAATGCAATATATAATTGTGTAAAGATTCTTTCCTTTTTGTGAAATAATCGTTTTTAGTTTTATCTCAAATTACAAATTATTGGGAAGGTACGGTAATATTAATAATGTGTGATGTACAAACCATTTTGAAGTCTTTTATTTCGGATAAATTTATAAGCTCTGTACCCTACGGCGAAGGCCATATAAACGATACTTATGCGGTCACCTTTGAAAGCAACAGCGGAGATCGATATCGTATGCTTCTGCAGCGCATAAACCATACTGTGTTTACCGACCCCTTGGGTCTTATGAATAACATAGATGGTGTAACTAAATTTTTAAAGAAAAAGATAATTGCCGCCGGCGGGGATGAAAATCGTGAAACCCTTACGGTTATTCCCACAAAAACAGGCGAGTTATTCTATCATCACTCGGACGGAACCTATTGGCGTGTATATATTTTTATCGAAGATGCCATCACATATCAGAGTTCCCGAAATCAGCAGGATTTCTACAACTGCGGGGTATGCTTTGGAAATTTCCAGCTTATGTTGTCGGATTTCGATACAAACGCACTAATTGAAACCATTGCTGATTTTCACAATACCGTCAAACGGTTTGAGGCATTAAAATTGGCGATAAGTCAGGATCAAGCGGGAAGATTAAAGGATGTTCAGCCGGAAGTTGATTTTGCGCTTGAGCGTGAAAAATATACCGGTGCGATAATCGAAATGTTGGAAACCGGCAAAATACCTTATCGGGTTACACATAATGATACAAAGCTAAACAACATGATGATCGACAATGCAACCGGCGTGGGAATCTGTGTTATTGATCTTGATACAGTTATGCCGGGTGCCGCATGTTACGATTTTGGCGACAGCATTCGGTTTGGAGCCAGTACGGCCGCCGAGGATGAGACAGATTTAGACAAGGTGTCAATGGACCTGGAACTGTTCGAGGTGTTTGCCAAGGGCTATTTAAGCGTTTCAAAAGGATTTTTAACCCCGGCAGAAGTTGAAAGCCTTGCCATTGGTGCGAAAATTATGACATTTGAATGTGGCATAAGGTTCCTTACAGATTATTTGAATGGTGATAATTATTTTAAAATCCATCGTGAGCACCACAATCTCGATCGTTGTCGTACACAGTTTAAGCTGGTGGCCGATATGGAACAAAAAATGAGTCAAATGCAGGAAATCGTAAGAAAGAACTCATTGTAAAGATTCTCTTTAATTTAGAAAGGATGGTCATGTTATGAGAATTATCCGTACCGAGGACTACAATTCCATGAGCCGATGTGCAGCAAAGATAATGGCTGCACAGATTGTTCTAAAACCCGATTCCATATTTGGATTGGCTACCGGTTCCACGCCCATCGGCGCATATAAACAGCTTATCGAGTGGTATAAAAATGGTGATTTGGATTTTTCCCTGGTTAAAACAATGAATCTTGATGAGTATTGCGGGCTCAGCGGCGATCATGAACAGAGTTACCGTTATTTTATGAACCATCAGCTGTTTAACCATGTGAATATTGATATAAACAACACCGATGTACCAAACGGTATTGCAGATGATCTGCAGGCTGAATGTGAACGGTATGATGGATTAGTAAAGAGTTTCGGGGGCCTTGACCTGCAGCTGCTTGGAATAGGTCACAACGGACACATTGGATTTAATGAACCCAACACCGAATTTGATAAAAACACCCATGTTGTTGATTTAAAGCAATCCACCATTGATGCGAATGCCCGCTTCTTTAAATCAATTGATGATGTTCCAAAGCAGGCCATCACAATGGGGAATAAATCTATAATGTCGGCAAAAAAAATCCTTTTGGTGGCAAGCGGCAAGGAGAAGAGGGATATATTGGAGCGGGCCTTATACGGTCCGATAACTCCCGAAGTGCCTGCCTCTGTGCTGCAGATGCATAATGATTTAACCGTTGTTTGCAGCGTAGAATAAGGCGCCTGCTGTAATATTAGACCGGATGGACTTGAAAGGATATTTTGAAAGAGGTATTTAAATGAAATTCAATAATCAATCGGCGGAAGTTTTTATCCCCGATGGTACAGATGAGAAAATTGCTCTTGGCCGCACCACAGATTTATGTATTGCAGCCCATCAGGATGATATTGAGATTATGTCATTTGCGCCTGCTGCTAAATGCTATGGCAAGGCAGATGAGTGGTTCACAGGTGTTGTTATGACCGACGGGGCAGGTTCTCCCCGCAGCGGCATATACGAGGAATACACCGACGAAGAGATGAAGGTGGTTCGGGTAACCGAGCAGAAGAATGCAGCAAGCGTCGGGGGGTATTCGGCTCAGTTTCTTTTGAGCTACAACAGCTCCGAGATAAAAGACGCCGGCAATACTCAAACGGTTGAAGAAATAGCCGCAATTATTAAAGCATGCAATCCCGAAATCGTTTACACCCATAATCTTGCCGACAAGCATGATACACATGTGGCTGTTGCACTTAGGGTTATTGCTGCCATTCGGAGTCTACCTGCCGATTTGCGCCCCAAAAAGGTATATTCTCTTGAGGTCTGGAGGGGGCTTGACTGGCTGTGTGATGAAGACAAGTCATGCTTTGATACCTCAACCCATCCAAATCTTGCAGCCGCCCTGCTGGGAGTTTTCGACAGCCAGATAGCCGGAGGAAAAAGGTATGACAGTGCTGCAATAGGCCGCAGGCTTGCAAATGCAACATTCTTTGCCAGCCATGACACAGATAATTGCGAAAGCATGTCATACGGTCTGGATATCACCGAACTGATAAACAGCAATACAGACGGATTTGAATTTGTGAATCGGTATATAAATAATTTTAAAGACGAAGTGGAGCAACGTATAAGGAGGTTTTCTTAATGAAGCTATACGGAGTTGAATGCGAGATTAAAAATGTACCCAAGCTAGATCCGGAATTTTTTCCCATGGAACAGTTTACCCGGGGCTTTTTGAAAAATGCAAAACAGCCTTTGGCAATTGCCGTTGAGCGGGAAGGCGGGTGCATAAGTGTTTATGATACCCGTATCCATGGCACACCGGAAATGCAGCAGGCGGATTTCTATTATGTTGAGCGGATGGTTAAATTCCTGCTATGGGCAAAGGGCGGATTTCGCGTTACCATCTGCGGTAGTAAAGAGATTTATGGATATATAAAAAGTGTATATTCGGCAAACGGTGCGCGGGCATTTGATTTCAAAACCATGTCGGATGTATATGAAAATCCCTTTGAAGTTCTTCATCTCCCATACGGCGATAAGCCGGAGGAAGTAGAGAACTCCATGCCTTTAGGCGGTCATTTAGAAGGCTGCCGTATTGGATTTGATGCCGGAGGCAGCGACCGCAAGGTCTCTGCCGTAATGGACGGAGAAGCCATCTACAGTGAAGAGGTGGTCTGGTCACCCAAAACCAACTCCAACCCCGACTATCATTTTGACGGTATTGTTACCGCACTCAAGACGGCTGCATCCAAGCTGCCCAGGGTGGATGCAATAGGAATAAGCTCGGCAGGTATTTATGTGAACAACAGGACCATGCTTGCCTCTCTTTTCTTAAAGGTTCCCAAGGATTTATTTGATACAAAGGTAAAAGATATATATGAGCGAGCTTGTCGAGAAATAGGGGACATGCCCTTCACCGTGGCAAACGACGGGGATGTGACCGCCCTGGCAGGTGCAATGGAGCTTAAAGATACAAGCGTTCTGGGAATTGCCATGGGAACAAGCGAAGCGGTAGGCTATGTTGATGTTAAGGGCAATGTTACCGGATGGCTGAACGAACTGGCATTTGCCCCGATTGATGCCCATCCCGAGGCCATGGGGGATGAATGGTCGGGGGATATCGGATGCGGTGTGAAATACTTTTCACAGGATGGGGTGGTTAAACTTGCCCCCCGTGCATGTATTTCACTCAACCAAACCCTTACCCAGGCACAAAAGCTCAAAGAAATCCAGAAAATGGCAGAGCATAATATTGCGGCGGCATTAGATGTTTATGATTCAATAGGCTGCTATCTCGGGCATACATTGCCGTTTTACGCAAGGATTTATAATATCAAGCACCTTCTTTTACTGGGCCGCGTTACCTCCGGCAAGGGTGGGGAATGCATGTTACAGCGTTGCCGCAAGGTGCTGGAAGAGGAATATCCCGAACTTTCGATAAACATTGTATTACCCGACGAGAAAAGCCGACGGGTGGGTCAGAGTGTTGCCGCTGCAGGTCTGCCGGCAATAAAGTAATACTATTATAAAATGAAAAGGTGCTCATTTCGTTAATTACGATATGGGCACCTTATACTTGAGAACAGCATAACAATACTCGACCGACCTCGCCCTGACCGAAAGCCGAGGGAAAACACCGCCATTTAACGAAAAAAATTTGCACTTGACAAAAAGCATATGCATATTGTAATATTATAGATAATATTTATCAAAAGCGATGACGAGGACAAGTATCGTGTCTTGACTATTAAGAGAGCCGCCGGTCGGTGCGAGGCGGTTAATCAGACAGGAGAATATCACCTCCCGAGCTTTCTGCCCAAAAGGTAACAATGTAACCGAAGTAAGCGTGAACGGTCTCCCGCCGTTATAGGGGATGGCATTCGGTCATATCGGCCCGATGCACAGAGTGGCTCATGTTATATGAGCAAAAAGAGTGGTACCGCGAAGTCTTTCGCCTCTTTGGATGAGGTGAAGGCTTTTTTTATATTTATTTAACCTGAGAGGAATGGTTTACTATGATGCTTAACGGCTCGGATGTGTTGGTGGAGTGCCTGCTTGAACAAGGGGTCGGTACCGTATTTGGTTATCCCGGCGGTGCGGTTCTCAACATCTATGACGCTCTTTATAAATACCGCGATCGAATATGTCATGTTCTTACAGCTCATGAGCAGGGTGCATCCCATGCAGCCGACGGATATGCCCGTGCCACAGGCAGGGTGGGGGTCTGTATTGCAACCTCCGGCCCGGGTGCAACAAATCTTGTGACGGGGATTGCAACCGCCTATATGGATTCGATACCCATCGTTGCCATAACCGGAAATGTATCGGTGCCGCTATTGGGCAGGGATTCTTTTCAAGAGGTTGATATTACAGGCATAACCATGCCGGTTACAAAACACAATTTTATTGTAAAGGATGTAAATGACCTTGCCCCGACGGTGCGGGAAGCCTTTCGTATTGCCCAAAGTGGCCGTCCCGGTCCGGTCCTAATTGATATTCCAAAGGATGTTACGGCAGCAATGACCGATTATGAGCCAAAGCCGTCCTTGGGTGCCCGTGAGTATCAGCCGCCAAAGGAAGAAAGACTGGTAATGGCACTGGAAAAGATGGAGTCATGCAGTCGTCCTTTAATCTATTTTGGCGGGGGAATTCTCTCCTCGGGTGCACAAGCGAAGCTGCTTGAAATGGCAGAGAAGCTTGATATTCCGGTATGCTCATCCATGATGGGGCTAGGCGGATTTCCTCCCAACCATCCTCTTTGGCTTGGTATGGTGGGTATGCACGGCACCTTGGCTGCAAACAGAGCCGCACACCAATGTGACCTTCTTTTGGTGCTGGGTGCCCGTTTTTCGGATAGAGTTGCAGGAAATCGCAGCGGATTTTCGCCGAATTCTGAGGTCGTTCATATAGATGTTGACCATGCAGAATTTGATAAAAATATAACAGCCGCGGTAAGGCTTGCGGGTGATTTAAAGGAAGTGCTGGCAAAGCTGTGTGAGCGGTCGACGAAAATGAATCATACAGAATGGGTCAAATCGGTGGTCTCATGCAAACGCAAGGTGCTGGCAAATTCAAACGATAAAAATGCCCTGCCCGATCCTTTGTATATACTTCAAACCTTGCGTGCGCTTATCGATGACGATACCATAATTGCTACCGATGTCGGGCAACATCAGATGTGGACGGCACAGCATTTTGATATTAGAAAGCCCCGCACATTTCTCACATCCGGAGGGCTTGGTACCATGGGTTATGGTCTTGGTGCCGCAATTGGAGCCCAGCTTGCAAAACCCGAGGGAAGGGTTGTCCTCATTTCGGGTGACGGAAGCTTTCATATGAATTTGAACGAGCTTACAACTCTTGCCTCATATAACCTGCCGATTGTGGTGCTGGTTATGAACAACAGCGTATTGGGTATGGTGCGGCAGTGGCAAAAGGTTTTTTATGACGGCCGATTTTCGGCAACCGATCCCCACAGAAAGACAGATTTAGTTAAGCTTGCCGAGGCTTTTGGTTGCAAGGGCATGAGAATAAGCAAAAACGGCGAGGTTGAAGAGGTGTTAAAATCTGCAATTGCAGCAGGAGAGCCGGTAGTGGTAGACTGTCGAATCTCACCCGATGCCAATGTGTTGCCCATGATTCCCCCCGGCGGCACCGTAGATGAGATAATTGAAAATATGTGATTGAAAGGATTTGATATTATCATGGGAGACGGCAAAGCGATATTTTCTGTTTTGGCGATTAATCATCCCGGGGTTCTTCTTCGGGTATCCGGACTTTTTTCTCGCCGTGGTTTTAATATTGACTCTATCGTGGCAAGCAGCACCGAAAAGCCCGCGTTTTCGCGTCTTACGATTGTGGTAACCGGTGATGAAGCCACCTTTACGCAGCTGACGCGCCAGCTGTTAAAGCTTGAAGATATAATTAAGGTTGAGGTTCTTGAGCCGGATGAATGTTCCAACAGTGAGCTTCTTCTGGTCAAGGTTCATGCAGCCGGTGCAGGACGCGGTCCGGTAATAAAAATGGTGCAGACCTATGGTGCTCGGGTGCTTGATATCGGAGAATCATCCATAACGGTTGAAATGACCGGACAGACCGAAGAAACCGACGAATTTGTCGAACATCTTGAACGTTTTGGTATTCTTGAAATGGCACGAACAGGCATAAACGCGTTACAGCGGGGAGATTTAACCATACATGATGAAGATTAATGTATTCAGGGAGGTGGTTTGAGTGTTGCGGAAGGTAGAAATTCTTGACTCCACTTTGCGTGACGGTGCGCAGGGTGAGGGAATATCCTTTTCTGTTGAAGATAAGCTGAAAGTGACAAGATTGCTTGACGATGTGGGTATTCCGTATGTTGAGGCGGGCAACCCGGGTTCAAATCCGAAGGATCTTGAATTCTTTCGCCGCGCCTCGGGACTGGAATTGAAAAATACCCGTCTGGTTGCATTTGGTTCGACAAGGCGGAAGGGAATATCTGTTGAAGAGGATTTAAATGTTAAGGCGCTTCTGACCGCCGGAACCGATACGGTTGCATTGTTCGGCAAGTGCTGGGACTTGCATGTGCGGGATATACTGCGCACATCCGAGCAGGAAAACTTCAATATGATTGCCGATACCATCTCATTTTTCAAAGCAAAGGCAAAACGAGTGATCTTTGATGCCGAGCATTTCTTTGACGGATATAAGGCTAACCCGGTATGCGCCATGACCGCACTTGAACAAGCAGTCAATGCCGGGGCAGATGTACTGACCCTATGTGACACGAACGGAGGAACCTTTCCCCGTGAGATATATGATATCACAGGGGAAGTGTGCCGACGGTTTGATGTGGCGGTGGGCATTCATGTACATAACGACGGAGGCATGGCGGTCGCTAATTCAATTATGGCGGTTGAGGCGGGGGCTTCCCATGTGCAGGGAACCTATCTCGGCTTTGGAGAACGCAGCGGCAATGCTGATTTATCAACCATAATACCAAATTTGCAGTTAAAGCTTGGCTGCAGTTGCATACCGGAGGGCAATATGGAACTGCTTACATCCACAGCGCGAAGCATGGCAGAAATTGCAAATGTAAGGCTGGATAAGGGGAAACCCTATGTCGGAAGAAGCGCTTTTGCTCATAAGGCAGGGATGCATGCCGACGGAGTGCTTAAAAACTCCTCAACATTCGAGCATGTTCCACCCAAAACGGTTGGAAATGAACGCCGATTTTTAATGAGCGAAATAAGCGGGCGGACGGCAGTATTAGAAAAAATAAAACGATATTGCCCGAATATTACCAAGACTTCTCCCGAATTAAATGATATAATAGAGCAGTTAAAGCAGATGGAGCTCGAAGGTTATCAGTATGAGGGTGCGGATGCCAGCTTTGAACTGCTGGTGAGAAAGAAGCTTGAACAGATTAAGCCCTTTTTTGAACTGGGATACTATCGGATAACCGGCGAAAAGCCGTATGCACCCAACCACAGCGCAGTAGCAACCCTCAGGGTTCATGTGGGGGATCAGGCACAAAGCGCGGCGGGGGAGGGTAACGGACCTGTTAATGCACTGGATACCGCTCTCAGAAGTGCTCTGTGCGGCTTTTATCCCTCATTATCTGATTTTCATCTGGTTGATTACAAGGTTCGTGTTATGGATTCAAAGCAGGCAACCGCTGCGCGGGTTCGGGTTCTTATCACCTCGACCGACGGGGTGGATGAATGGACAACGGTTGGGGTTTCCAGTGACGTTATAGAAGCAAGCTGGCTTGCTTTGAGCGAGTCTATGGAATATATACTGGTGCGAGAGAATATTACATCTAAATTCTAATTATTATTCAGGAGGAAATTCAATGGGTATGACAATGACACAAAAAATTCTGGCAGCTCATG
>JAQWBK010000041.1 GCA_028706415.1 Oscillospiraceae bacterium
TATCAATAGGCGCCCTGCTGATTGCGGTTTCAAATATAATAAGGGCTAAAGAATTGTTAATGTGTGGGGGAAAAAATAAACGCCTTCACATGATAAGTCTTGGGTTATATTATGCGGGGCTATATCTTTTTGCTTTGGCTGTTTGGGTATAATACTAAATACAAAAGGGGGCTGCCGTCGGCAGCCCCCTTATTTATACGGATATTAAAATGTTCAGCCTTCTTTAGTTGATTTGTCATCCTTTTTATCCCCGTTATTCTCGTCGGGTTTGGGGTCAATCCTTATGTGGACACGCTCAATACGCCGTTCATCCATTTCCATAACGGTGAATGTAACATTACCAAGAACCACCTCGGGGTGCTCCTGCTCACCGGGAATACGCCCCAGAATATCCATGATATATCCCGCAAGGGTATCATACTCCCCTTCGGGAATACTGGTATTAATGATTTCACCCAGCTCTTCAATATCTATGGAACCGTCCACCTCGAAGGTGTTATCACCGGTTTTGGTGACCTCCTCCTCCTCGTGGTCATATTCATCCTGAATGTTACCCACAATGGATTCAAGCAAATCCTCCATTGTTACTATACCTGAAAAGCCGCCGTATTCATCAACCACAATGGCCATTTGCACCCGCGTTTCTGTCATTTCCGCAAATAAATCGCGACAACGCTTGGTACCCGGAACAAATAATGTGTTCCGCATGACATGGCGGATGGTTATTTCTTGGGGGATATCCTTCCCCACATAAGGAAGTAAATCCTTCACATATAAGACGCCCACAATGTTATCAATATCATCTTGGTAAACTGGAAGGCGCGAATACCCGCCGTCAACCCCTGTGAGAAGTGCATCGGCGATACCGTCGTCAACCTCGATAACCTCCACATCGGTGCGGGGGGTCATTATATCCTCGGCAGTGATATCATCGAACTCGAAAATATTATTGATCATTTCCTTCTGGGTATCTTCGATGACACCCTTTTCACCGCCGACATCAACCATCATGCGAATTTCCTCCTCGGTTACATTATCCGCCGAGGCATGGGGGTCCATTCCGAACAGTCGCACCATAACATTTGTGGATACCGAAAGCAACCGTACAAACGGACGCATGAAGGCTGCAACCCCGCGCAAAATTCCGATCGTAGCAAAAGAAATTGCTTCGGCTTTCTGCATTGCGATGCGTTTGGGTACCAGTTCACCCAAAACCAAGGAAAAATACGACATTATCAGTGTTATTAAAACCACACTGGCAACATGAATGATATTTCCGTACTCTGCAAAGGATGAGGATAGCTTGATAAACCAATCTGCAAGCGGTTTGGCCAATGACTGTGCCGCTGTTGCAGATGCCAGAAAGCCGGCCAAAGTGACGCCTATCTGGATTGTTGCAAGAAAGTTTGATGAATTGGATGTCAGTTTAAGTACCTGCTGTGCCTTTTTATGTCCGTTTTCAGCCATCTTACGAATCTTATTGTCGTTAAGTGAAATAACGGCAATTTCTGATGCGGCAAAAAACGCATTCACAAAAATAAGAAATAGCAAAAGGATAAGCTGAGCAACAAGGTTTCCCCCAGGTTCGGGTTCAGGAACTGATTCCATGAATTTTATTTTCCCCTTTCATATTGGCAGAAATAATCCGGATAAATGACCGAATAAAATTCGGAAATTTGGACCACTTCTGATAAATGTAGCATAATAATATATGGTTTTTCATGGGATGTCAACCAGTCCGGTGATATGGATAATGAATTGCAGGCACGAAAGTCCGAGGCATCCGGTGATTTCATGCCGCTAATCTCAGCCTAGCACTAATTCAGGGCGAAAATCGCCGAAATTAAGGAGTTATTCGAAATCCTGAGCATTCTGATTGCAGATGTGATAAAGTTTTCAAATAATTCAATATTTTTAGACACTTTCATGGTTTACAGTTTTCACGTAACGTGGTACTATATCATATGGTGTATATTTATTCCGAATAATAATCGGGATAATAAAAGTATATTTAAAAAAATTTTATCAGCACTCTTTTCAAGGAGGAAAAAAGTAAATGGCAAGAAAGTTTAAAACCATGGACGGCAATAACGCCGCAGCACATGTATCCTATGCGTTTACCGATGTTGCCGCAATCTATCCCATCACCCCCTCTTCGGTAATGGCCGAGGAAACCGATAAATGGGCGGCAAACGGGCAGGAAAATCTGTTCGGGCGGCCGGTCAAGGTGGCCGAAATGCAGTCCGAAGCGGGTGCGGCCGGTGCGGTTCACGGTTCACTGGCAGCCGGAGCCCTGACCACCACCTACACCGCATCACAAGGTCTGCTGCTCATGATACCCAACATGTATAAAATTGCAGGTGAGCTGCTGCCCAACGTAATTCATGTGTCGGCACGCGCCATTGCATCTCATGCACTTTCTATATTTGGTGATCATTCCGATATTTATGCATGCCGTCAAACGGGATATGCAATGCTCTGTTCTTCGAGTGTTCAGGAGGTTATGGACCTTGGAGCGGTTGCCCATCTTTCCACACTGGAGGGGCGGGTTCCTTTTCTGCATTTCTTTGACGGGTTCCGTACCTCTCATGAAATTCAAAAGATTAAGGCTTGGGATTATAAGGATTTAGGCGAGATGCTCAACTGGGAAGCGGTTGACCGTTTCCGTTCAAATGCTCTCAATCCGGAGCATCCCGTACAGCGCGGAACAGCCCAAAACCCCGATATTTTCTTCCAGTCGAGGGAGGCGAGTAACAGCTATTATAATGCTATTCCCAAAATAGTCGAATCATATATGAATAATGTCAACAAAAGGATCGGCTCGGATTATAAGTTGTTTAATTATTATGGGCCGAGGGATGCCAAGCATGTGATTATCGCAATGGGTTCGGTTTGCGAAACAATAGAAGAGACTGTTGACCACATGAATGCCGCAGGGGCAAAAGTTGGGCTTATCAAGGTTCGCCTTTATCGTCCTTTCTCTGTCGAGCATCTGCTGGCCGCCATTCCAAAGGGTGTTGAATCCATCTCGGTGCTTGACAGAACAAAAGAGCCGGGTTCTATCGGTGAACCCCTTTATCTGGATGTATGCGCCGCCCTTAAAGGCAGCAAATTCGAGTCGGTTCCGGTATATACCGGCCGTTACGGCCTGGGCTCGAAAGATACCACACCGGGGCAGATCATTTCTGTTTATAATAATACCGAGGCTGCCCGCCCCAAAAAGCGTTTCACCATCGGCATTGAAGATGATGTGACCCGCCTGTCTCTTAAGGTAAAGGATAATCCCGACACCACTCCCCGCGGAACGCGTTCCTGCAAATTCTGGGGGCTTGGTTCGGACGGCACGGTGGGTGCGAATAAAAACTCTATCAAAATCATCGGCGACCACACCGATATGTATGCACAGGGTTATTTCTCATACGACTCCAAGAAGTCGGGCGGGGTAACCATTTCCCATCTGCGTTTTGGTAAAAAGCCGATTAAATCCACCTATTTTGTAAATAAAGCCGATTTTGTCGCCTGCCACAATCCGTCATACATCGATAAGTATGACATGATAAGCGATGTTAAGCCGGGCGGTATTTTCCTGCTCAACTGCTCATGGAATTCTGAGGAGATGGAAGCCCGTCTGCCTGCCGCCATGAAGAGAACCATAGTTAAAAACAACATCAGCTTTTATACAATAGATGCCACCCACCTTGCAAAAGAGTTGGGACTGGGCAATCGGACAAACACCATCCTTCAGGCCGCCTTCTTCAAGTTGGCAAAGGTTATTCCGGTTGAGGATTCGGTTAAATATATGAAGGATGCCGCCACAAAGTCTTATAGCAAAAAGGGTGAGGCCATCGTTAAGATGAACCACAATGCTATAGACACCGGGGTCAAGGAAGTCAAGAAAGTAAAGATACCCGAAGCATGGGCAAAGGCAAAGGATGTAGATGCCGTCAAGCAGGCTATCGGCGGTCGTCCCGAAATCCGCGATTTCATAGATAATGTACTGACTCCGGTTAACGCACAGCAGGGGGATAAGCTGCCGGTTTCCACCTTCCTTAAGGATGCCGACGGAACCGTTCCGCTGGGCTCCTCAGCTTACGAGAAGCGGGGAATAGCGGTGGATGTTCCCGAATGGCAGCCCGAAAACTGTATTCAGTGCAATTTCTGCTCATATGTCTGTCCCCATGCGGTAATTCGTCCGGTAGTTATGAACGAGGAAGAGGCGGCTAATGCACCCGAGGGGATGAAGATGAAACCCGCCACCGGCTTGCCCGGATATCAGTTCGCCATTGCTGTATCCACACTGGACTGCACAGGTTGCGGCTCTTGCTCGGTTGTATGCCCGGGAATGAAGGGCAACAAGGCTCTTGTGATGAAGCCCATTGATACCCAGTTGCAAGGACAGAAAAGCTTCTTTTATGGATATGAGCTGCCTGAAAAGCCCGAAGTGAATGAGAAATTTAAGACTACTACGGTTAAGGGAAGTCAGTTCATCCAGCCGTTGCTAGAATTCTCGGGTGCTTGTGCAGGCTGCGGAGAACCACCTTATGCCAAGCTGGCTACCCAACTTTTCGGTGACCGTATGTTTATTGCGAATGCCACCGGCTGTACCTCAATATGGGGCGGTTCCTCTCCCTCCACACCTTATACCGTCAACAAAAGAGGACATGGTCCTGCTTGGGCAAACTCACTGTTTGAGGATAATGCCGAATATGGCTACGGAATGCTCCTGGGCATTACCGCCCGCCGCAACAGACTTGCTGATCTTATGAAGAAGTTCGCCGATTCGGATATTCCTGCCGAGTGGGGTCTTAAAGAGGCGGCACAGGAATGGCTGGACGGTAAAGACGATGCATCTGCATCAAAAGCGGCGGCAGTGAAGGTCGTTCCGGCTCTGGAAAAGGCCATTCTGGAATGCGGAAGCTGTGGTTGTGAATTTGATTCGCTATATAAGGAAGCCATCAAGGCATCCGATCTGCTTGTTAAAAAATCGTTCTGGATGTTCGGCGGAGACGGTTGGGCATACGATATCGGTTTTGGCGGTCTTGACCATGTTATTGCTGCGGGTGAGGATGTAAATATACTGGTGTTTGACACCGAGGTTTATTCCAACACCGGCGGTCAGGCTTCCAAGTCCACCCCCACCGGCTCGGTTGCACAGTTCGCCGCCGCCGGTAAATCGGTGAAAAAGAAGGATCTGGGTGCAATAGCCATGAGCTATGGTTATGTATATGTTGCACAGATTGCCATGGGTGCCGATATGAATCAGACCATCAAGGCACTTGTTGAAGCCGAGTCATATCCGGGTCCATCGATCATTATCGCATATTCACCCTGTATCAACCACGGCATTAAGGGCGGAATGGGGATTTCTCAGCTGGAGGAGAAAAAGGCGGTTGAGGCCGGCTATTGGTACAACTACCGATTTGATCCACGCAAGGAAGAGCCATTCACACTTGACAGCAAGAAACCGAGCGCTTCCTATCGTGACTTTATTATGGGTGAGGTTCGCTACAACTCCCTTCTGCGCACCTTCCCTGAGAGGGCAGAAGAGCTGTTCGCCAAAGCCGAGAGTGATTCGGCAAAGCGCTATGATCATCTGCTGCGCCTGGGTGCTCTTTACGGCAAGCAAGACTAATACTAATCCCGCATTCATTAAATCATAAAAATTTAAAAGGACTGTTGCGGCTAAAATCGCAACAGTCCTTTTTGTAATGATCCCCCCCGGCAAGGGGGAACATTACTAATCTCAAATAAAAGGAACACTTGACAAGTCGGTTGCATAATGATATATTAGTAATTGCTTAATTACTTAAATAACATTATGTTGAGGTGCTCTATGTCAAAGTCAAAGCTTGCTTTGGTTGCAAAAGGATGTGTAGTGTGTGGAAGCTGCCCATACTGCAATAATACTGCTCTCAAGTAAAAATCAAGACATCTTTGCGGTCTGTTTTCCGCCATACAGCGTTGTTGTCGTCGGCGGGCGTCAGCCCGCTCTCCTCCTCCGCCTCGCATGACGAAAAACATCCTCGCAAATTTCGTCTCACCATTTACTTGAGAACAGTATTAAAAACAAAGGAGAGAAAAACAATGGAGAAAAAAGCGAAACAGTTGGCGGAGCTTTTGAAGGTATTGGCCAATGAAAACCGACTGATGATTTTTTGTGCGTTAATGGTGGAGCCCAAAACTGTGGGTAAAATCGCCGAGAGTGTGCCTTATATTACCCAGTCAGCATTATCACAGCACCTAGCCATCTTAAAAGCACACGGGATACTGGATTTTACTAAAAACGGCCAAAGTATTACCTATTCTATTGCTGATCACCGGGTCGAGGAAATTATCAATGTATTAAAAAAGTATTATTGCAATTCTGAGGAGGATAATAAATGAAGTTAACGATAAACAAGGATAGATGCCCGCAAAACCATAAATGTCCGGCTATAGCCGTTTGCCCCAAGGATGCGATCACCCAAAAAGATGCGTTTTCACTACCGGTTATTGATGAGGCCAAATGTATTGTCTGCGGGAAGTGTATCCGCTTTTGTCCGAAGGGCGCGTTTGAAAAGCAGGGTGCATAAGATTTGTGCTAATCTCAATAATAAAAGCCGATAAAATGGAGTGATGCGTTCTTTAAAGAAGAACGCGACTTGAGCGACAATTTTGTCTCACCTTTTACTTGAGAACAGTATAAAACCTAAAGACGAGCGATTAGGCGTGACGCAAATCAATTGGAGATAAATTTTACTGTCCGGTCGTTTGAGAAAACAAAGGAGTTCTTATATGCAATATCTACTGCTGTTTTTGGAAGGTATCATTACATTCATTTCCCCCTGCCTTTTACCTATGCTGCCCATCTATATCTCTTATTTTGCGGCGGGGGAAGCGAATAAAAGAAAAGCTCTTATCAATTCAATCGGCTTTGTAGCAGGCTTTACCATTGTTTTTATCACAATGGGGGCGTTTGCAGGAACTATTGGGAAATTGATATATGATTATAAAACGGTCCTGAATATCGTAACAGGTTCGATTGTGATTGCGTTTGGACTAAATTATGTAGGGGTACTTAAAATCGGATTTTTAAATCGTATAAGCCATAGAAATGCTGACATTAGAAGCCTTGGGTTTTTTTCTTCCCTGCTCTTTGGTATCATATTCTCAATCGGCTGGACGCCGTGTGTAGGCGCATTTTTAGGCTCGGCTTTGTTAATGGCATCGCTTGGGGGATCGTTGATCCAGGGAATCATTATGCTGCTAGCTTTCTCGTTAGGTCTGGGGATTCCGTTTGTCGCAAGCGCATTGTTGATGGACCGGTTGAAGGGCGCGTTTGATTTCATCAAGAAAAATTATAAAATTATAAATATGGTATCCGGCGGACTGCTCATTATCATGGGCATATTGATGGCAACCGGAACCATGGGCCGGTTCCTTTCACTTCTTACTTTCTAGGGGGATATAGTATGAAAAATAAATTTTTCAAACGGCAAATTTGTGCTTTTCGGTCGAACACCGACCAAAATTTCGACACAAGTGTCGAAACCGCACAAAGTTTGCGGACTACTCGAAAGG
The DNA here is from genome assembly GCA_028706415.1 of Oscillospiraceae bacterium. Taxonomy (GTDB): domain Bacteria; phylum Bacillota; class Clostridia; order Oscillospirales; family Acutalibacteraceae; genus Avimonas. The sequence goes on from JAQWBK010000041.1 coordinate 7,561, forward strand.
AATGGTCATAAGTATGAATAAAAAAATTAAAACGATCCTGCTGCTCGGAGCCTTCGTCCTGTTTATTGGCGTCGCTGTTTTTGCATACAATATGCTCGGGCGGAAGGTATCACCTCAAAATGATATTGACATTACCCAAAGCGAGGGCAGTGTATCTCAGGCTGGCAGGGATGAGGAAGATCAAAAAACCAAAGCACCTGATTTCACGGTTTTGGATATGGAGGGGAATTCGGTAAAGCTGTCCGATCTGCTCGGTAAACCCATTGTACTGAATTTTTGGGCAAGCTGGTGTCCGCCATGCAAAGGAGAAATGCCGGAATTCAACCAAGTCTATAAGGAAGTCGGAGAGGATATCACCTTTATGATGGTGGATCTTGTGGACGGGCAGCGCGAAACAAAAGAAAAGGGTGCGCAGTATATAAAGAAGCAGGGCTTTTCATTTCCTGTATACTTTGATACCAAGCAGGACGCCGCATATGCGTATGGAATAACGTCTATTCCTACGACGCTGTTTATTGATAAGGATGGCTATGTCATAACAGTAGCGCAGAGCGCCATCGATGAGAAAACTCTTAAAAAAGGAATCGATTTAATAAAATAGATTTGCTGAGTTATAAATTTTCTTTTAAAAACACGGGTTTTAATGGCCGAATTTATCGGCCATTTTTATGACCATTCCTTTCGGGTAGTCCGCAAATTTTGTCTCACCTTTTACTTGAGAACAGTATTAGCGATAAAACCGATTATATTAACCTAATAAACGGAGATATTGAAGTTGAATAAAGTACAAGAAATGTTGCAAATAGTGCATAGACGGTAACGCGTTAGCATGATAAACTCCCGTTAACGACACTTATTAATAGTGTTTACAAACCTGTTTCAAGACTTTCTGGAAAAATTGCCGCCTCACGAGGTGGCAATTTTTTCTTCCCGGGAAAGTTGGGTTAATAAATAACCCGTGGCTTTTATACTAATCCCTGATTAAAAACATCCTCGCAAAGACAGGATGATTTTAAGTATTAGTCTATGAACTCTATGGGATTGGTTCGAATATACTGAATACACAGCTCCAGCGGCTTCTCCTGCTCGATAGCAGCCGCAAGCTGCCTGCCTGCCGTCTCGATTTCATCGGGTTCATCCGATGTATATGCATCTTTAAGCAGGGAAGAGGATATTTCCGCACCGACAAGCTCAAGCCCGTCTGAGGCCAGCTGGGCAAAGCGGCCGGAGGGGCTGTCTAGATAGCCGGCAATGCCGCCGTCACGCAATTCATTGCAGGTAAGCCAAACGCTGTATACGGCACACCGGCCCCGGGAAAGCAGCGGTATCTTCCTGTAAACATCCGGATTTCGAGGATCCAGTCCCGCCATAATATTTGAGATAACCGCGTCAATCAGTTCGGAATCGGGTATTCCCTCAAGTTTTTTGCTGTCCATAACACGGTACATCTCTTGCAGCTTATCTGCGTGACTCTTGACCTTGTTCCGGCTACCGAATTTTAGATATAATCCCAAAGCCAATACCGCCGCGATTAATATGACAAGACGCAGTCCGTTTTCGGTGCCGAATGCGGCTTCAAAAAAAGCAAGCATAAAAAGTTCCAGTCCCTTCCGCTATATTAAATTATCTGTTTTACACTTTATCAGTATATCTTTTTTATATGAGGTTTGCAATAACAAAGCCCAATGCAGGTTTTGTTATTGTCTCAACTATTGATTTAAAACCTTCGGCTTTCAGCCGAGGGTGGTTGAGTTCGACCTTAATATACCAAATTTTGTATTCATCCTATCCTGAATAATAATGCTCATTTGAGCAAAAAATACCACAGGCAGGTTTGCTTTTTATACTGTTCTCAAGTAAAAGATGTCTTGATTTTTATTTGAGATCAGTATTAAACATAGGAAGGATGAGTGTTTCGTGGATTGGATGATAATTTTAAAAGCATTTTTGGTAGGCGGGTTAATATGTGTTATCAGTCAGCTGCTAATAGATCTGACCTCAATGACCCCGGCGCGAATATTGGTGCTGTTTGTTGTTTTGGGAGTTGCATTTACCGCCATAGGGGTTTATGAGCCCCTTGTGAATTTTGCGGGTGCTGGTGCCACCGTTCCTCTGCTGGGGTTCGGATATTCACTCGCCAAGGGAACAGAGGAAGCGGTACAGCAAAACGGTCTGCTGGGGTCTATTACCGGAGGAATAACGGCTGCCGCGGGGGGCATCTCAATTTCGATATTTCTGGGTTATATCTGTGCGCTGGTCGCAAAATCCCATGATAAATCATAGCAATATCAAAGCAATATTTTGAATGAATGATTTATGGTTTCAAAAAAATGTTGATATTAATCGGGCGAGTTAGTATAATAGAGGGTGACAGTTTGGGTGTACGCTTTGGATCGTGTGCTGTGCATCTCTTTGGATGAAGCAACCGCCATGCCGTGGTACAGCATACCCGACGGTGGAAAGGACCGCTTGGATTTGAAAATCAAACCTGAAAAACTTGAGATATATCTTAAAACAATAAAACCCTTAATGGAATATGAACCGATTTTGAAGATGGATTCTTATAAACAGCATGGGCGGACTTCGTGTTTGCGCCACAGTCTGGCGGTTTCGTATTACAGCTTTGTTGTGTGCACAAAGCTACATATCCGTTTTGATACAGCCGCCCTTATACGGGGGGGCATGCTTCATGATTTTTTTCTTTATGACTGGCATAATCACGACCAAGCCCACCGTTGGCACGGGTTTATCCATCCGAAAGTTGCATTAAAAAATGCCCAAGAGCATTTTGATTTATCCGAGCGGGAGCGCGATATAATATCCAAGCATATGTGGCCTCTAACCCCGTGGTTTCCCTGCTTTCGTGAATCCCTGATTGTCTGCCTTGTTGACAAGGTTTGTTCTGTTGCAGAGATGCTGGAGGCACTTCCCGGCTATCGGTTTTATACCAGTCTTCCTGCCCTCCCGTCAGAGGGCTGATTTACACAATATATTCTATAGGTCACCTCTAAAAACCCCTTCCGGTGTCTTCCGGCACAATTTCCGCCGGACTGCGTCAAACCTCCTCGTAAGGCGGAAAGCCTTGCTTCGTCGGCTTTCCTTGTCCGACAAAAATTCTGCTCGGAATCCGTTCAAAACAGGTTTTTAGAGGTGACCTATAATTATTTTGAATTATCCGATTATTAAGCAAAGGAGGTGGGCAATGTGAAGCAAACCAAACAAGCTTTTATAGTTTTACCCAACATGAAAAGCTTTATCGACCCGGACGGACGGCGAACAATCATCCGGCAATATTGGCACTCGCTGCTGTTTTTCGGTTATCTTTTTTTAGCCTTCGAATTTATGCTACTTGAAAAGTACATTGTCCCCCAGTATTGGATTAGCTGTTCACTTGACCTGCTCATCCCCTTTATTCCGATATTTGTTGTGCCGTATATGCTCTGGTTTCCCATTATTGCCGTGGTTCTAATTTTGCTTTGCTTCAGCGACCGCGGTGATTTTATTCGAACAATTATGCTGATATATTTCGGCATGGCGGTAGCCATGACCATATATATGATATTTCCCCACGGACAGTCGCTTCGTCCGATCATTACGGGGGATGATTATTTTTCCGGATTGGTGCGATACAATATATATGCCAACGACACCAATACCAACTGCTGTCCCAGTATTCATGTTCTCAACCAGTTAGCCCTCCACATAGGCTTGTGCAAATCAAAGCTGTTTCGTGACCGCCGTGGATGGAAAATTACCTCCCTTGTTATAACGATTTTGGTCTGCTCCTCCACCGTGCTTATTAAGCAGCATTCGATTATTGATGTGGCTGCCGCCCTTTTGTTGGAGATTGCCCTTTACCTGCTTGTCTTTAGATTGGATTGGAGCAACCTGTTCTCGCAGGGCTTAAAGTCAAAATTGAGACAGCGGGAGCTGCAGAAAACTGAAAATGGCTAATAAGAAAATCCGGCATCAGATGGGTGCCGGATTTTTTTAATCAGGGATTAGTATAAGGTCGGTTGGATATTTGTATCAGTCTTTGTGCAAGAATTTGCGCTTGTCCGAGAGGGAGGGCGCGTACCCGGTGGCGCCTTCGTTTTTCACCAAAGCAGCGAAGCTCTACCGTGCAGGTTTTGCTGTGACGCTGCCAGGGAGCTTGTATTATCCTTACACAATCGGCAAGTTCCCTTGGAACATGGATTTCATACAGCGCCAGCCCTCTGGAATATCTCATTGTTACCGCCCTGTCGCTTACCCCGAAGCCTGCGCGAGAATATCCGCTCAGGCGGATGGACAGCCACCATATTCCTGCCAGAAAGCAGACCACGGCAAGCATATGCCAAACCCCTCCCGCATACAGGGGCAAAAGACTTGCCAATGTCAAGATAAGGGGAGGCAGGACATATCCGAGCAGGGCTCGGCGGGGGGGATGAAGGGTGGCGGGGCAGGTGGGATATTCGGGCAGCAATGTATCTAGGCCGCTGCAAAGCTCACGCGGTCGGGCGGCGGGTATTATTATAGGTCGCGCCCCCTTTTCTCTTCCGTAGCCTGCCGCGGTTATTGTGACGGTATGCAGGCCGAAAAGCCGCATAAAAAGTGTTTGCCTTAGCTCCATTGCGGTTATGCAGCCGCAATCAATATAATTCTTTCTGACCGTGATAAGTCCCGATAACAAGAACAGCTGCTGCCCTCTGCGCTGGGTTGTGAAGCCGGCTGTGCGTGTAAAGGTGCGCAAAAATGCAAAGCACCACCCCAAAACGAGGATGTGGGCGGTAGCATCCAGAAAAGGGGGGAGACCCAGTGAAATCAGGCGGTTAAACAGACCATAAACCTCACTCGTTACCTCCCGCCCCAATATCTGACCCGCCTGACGAAGGGCGGGGGCGAGCGTCAGCAGCCCAAGCGCCGCATTCGAGCTGGAGGCCGATAGAATAAGCGTGGGGAAAATATGTGAGGATACACGGCGGCCGTTACAGGGAGAACGCTCTCCTGCCATATTAAGCGCCGCCTTGGATGAGAGAAAAATGGTGGCATCCGCCCGACGGCGCAGGCCGGCGGTATTAATCCGCACCCGCCGGCCGCCGGCAAGCCACATAAGTGGGCTGCGTTCGATTTCAACCGATGCCGCATCCTGAGCGGTTACACGCAGAAAACGGCGGAATATTAAGCCGTGTTCAAATGTCAGTCCACCTTTTAGAGCGTATCGCGCCCGTCGCCACTTAGCCACCGAGTAGGATATCAGGCAGGCGGCGATCAACACATCCCGCAAGGAGGATAAAATTACCGAAACGGTATCCTGATGGGAGAATATTGAGCGAAACACCGGTAGAAGTAATAGCACAAGCCATTTTTTTATATCGTAATATAAATACAAAGGGTGAGGGCGTTCCATTTTTATGACCATTCCTTTCGGGTAGTCCGCAAACTTTGTGCGGTTTATACTAATATCCGACTAAAATATTGATAAGGTTTCCGAGGATTTTGTGTGTCGGGCAAGGCCGACGACGCAGGCGGGCTGGCGCCCGGCAAGGAGGAGAACGAAGCCCGGTGCAAAAAAGACCGGAAAGATGTTAAGG
>JAQWBK010000136.1 GCA_028706415.1 Oscillospiraceae bacterium
AATAACCAAATATCAAATTAAGGAGGTGAAATATTGAGTATTCATGATTATATTTCTTTTCATTCCAATGAGGAGTATGAGCGTTCTATCTTTCAGTTTGTGCAGATGGCAGGCGAAATGACAATAAGAGATGCCAAGCAAAGGATCGATCAATTAATTGACCGCACTTTTTCTAAGAAACGGTTTCTAACTTATAAATACAACTCCCGCAATCGTGGCGGGAATGCTATGTATGTGTTTGATACCGGCTTCCGTTTTCAAAAAGGGCGGGAACGGATATTTGCCTATACCTTGAAAAACACCCGACACGAGGAAAACCAAAAAGAATATTACGGGCTGTTTATCAAGCGCGAAACAATGATGCGGGACGAGATTAGCTCCCGACTTAACCGCTGGCATATAGGCGATATTATATTTGATGCCGCAGAAGGTATGAATGATCTGCTTGGTCGCCTTGCCGACGAAGCTCTGTATGAAAACTGGACTTTCTCCAATTACCAGTCCTCTGTAAGCCACCCTATATTAAAGAACTATCTTGAAAACACCTATTTTCAGCTCGTCCATCAGGGTAAGATATATATTAATGAGGGCGAGAAAAAAATGATGTTCAACACCGGGCTTATAGATTCGTCATTCAATGAGTTGTTTCTGGTATGCGATATCGTTCCAAATTCATCAAGAGATGCCCTGTTTAAACAGGAATATCGAGTCCCCGAAATCTATAAATCCAGCAATCGGGTTTTCAGAAACTATTCACGCAACGCCCCCTTACCGGTTGCAACCTTTTATGAAAATCCGGGTGACTTGCTGTTCAACTGGGAGATCGCCCAAAAGCCGGACGGCATTAATATTGCGGACGAACACATTTTCCGCGATAATTTGGAGCGTATTAATCAAAATCGTGACCCTGCCAGAAGGTTTAATTTTGACAACCCGCAGGATATAGCTCGTTGCCGTCAGATGTTCGAGGGCGCGCTTAAATCTTCACTGGAACTGTCTAAACGCAACTATAAGTTTGTCGCTCCCCAGTTTTGGCCGGCGACAGGCAAGCTGCAATTCCTTATGCCCATATATCTTGAAGGTGTTCAGGAAATAAAGAAAGGACAGATTCGTGATGTTCTACCCCCCACCGTTGCTCTTAGTATGGAGCTGGTGCACGGGCAATATATAGGCACCACAATATTGACACTGGACATGGCTTATCAGAACGCCAGACTTATTGCAAGACCGGACGGCTTCTGGCTGGACGCAACCAAAATATTCGCGCCCAGGGCTTAGAATATTGTTTGATGCAAAATATATGTTTTTAAAGCCTCCCCCTTCGGTTATTACAATTTCCAAAGGGGGTTGCATTTTTTTGTTAATAACCCGAATATTATTTTTCAATTAATAATAAAAAAGCCTTAACAAAATTTTATTGCGAATACTATTAATAGGTGATACTATAAGCGTTAGTATTATTCTGGAGGAATTATTTTGTCTAATTACCAGCAAGAAATTCAAAAACGGCGCACCTTCGCCATAATATCCCACCCCGACGCCGGCAAAACCACCCTAACCGAAAAGCTGCTGCTCTACGGTGGGGCAATCGCTCTTGCAGGCTCGGTCAAGGGTAAAAAAACGGCTCGTCATGCGGTATCCGACTGGATGGAGATTGAAAAGAAAAGGGGAATTTCGGTCACATCCTCGGTGTTGCAGTTTAATTATAACGGCTACTGTATAAATATACTGGACACCCCCGGGCATCAGGATTTTTCGGAGGATACCTATAGAACCCTTATGGCTGCCGATTCTGCCGTTATGGTTATTGATGCCTCCAAGGGAGTTGAGCTGCAGACACGCAAATTATTTAAGGTATGTGTAATGCGCAAAATCCCGATTTTTACCTTTATTAATAAAATGGATCGCGAAGCACGGGATCCTTTTGATTTGTTGGATGAAATTGAAAAGGAACTGGGTATCATCCCGGAACCAATGAACTGGCCTATTGGATCGGGTCGGGATTTCAAAGGCGTTTATGATCGAAAATCAGGACAAATTATGTCTTTTATATCTAACAAAGGGCAGCATGAGATTGAACCCATCTGCGGAAAACCAGATGATGATTTAATTACCAATATGATTTCTGAAAACCAACTTAAAAAGGTTTTGTATGAAACCGAGCTGCTTGACGGCGCAAGTAACGGATTTGATATGGACTTGGTTCGCAGCGGCGATTTATCACCTGTTTTCTTCGGGTCGGCGTTGACAAATTTCGGGGTTGAACCCTTTTTAAAGGCCTTTCTTGAAATGACCTCTTCCCCCCTCCCCCGTGAAGCCGATATCGGGGTTATCGACCCGGTAAGCCAAGATTTTTCAGCCTTTGTTTTTAAAATACAGGCTAACATGAACAAGGCACACCGTGACCGCATTGCGTTTATGCGTATATGCTCCGGCCGTTTTGAAAAGGGTATGGAGGTGCTGCATGTTCAGGGAAACCGGAAAATAAAGCTATCTCAGCCCCAGCAGCTCATGGCACAGGAACGGGGAATTATAGAAGAGGCATACGCGGGGGATATAATGGGGGTTTTTGATCCCGGTATTTTTTCGATAGGAGATACCGTATGCATGCCCGCAAATAAGCTTACCTTCCGCGGTATACCCACCTTTGCCCCCGAGCATTTCGCGCGGGTCAGGCAGACCGATACCTTAAAACGCAAGCAGTTTGTAAAGGGTACATCCCAGATAGCACAGGAAGGTGCTATACAAATTTTCCATGATCCGAATACCGGTATGGAGGAGGTTATCGTGGGAGTTGTCGGGGTACTCCAATTTGAAGTTCTTGAATACAGACTGAAAAACGAATACTCGGTGGATATCGTTCTTGAGGGGTTGACTTACCAGCATATACGCTGGATCCAAAATGAGAATATCGACCCCAAAACACTTGATATCACATCGGATACACGCATAGTGCAAGACTTTCACGACAGTTATCTTCTGCTTTTTACAAACACCTGGAACATCAACTGGGCGTTGGAGCATAACAAAGGCTTGCAGCTTTCAGATTTCGGGATATAATACTGATCTCAAATAAAA
>JAQWBK010000137.1 GCA_028706415.1 Oscillospiraceae bacterium
TAATACTAATATCCGACTAAAATATTGATAAGGTTTCCGAGGATTTTTTGTGTCGGGCAAGGCCGACGACGCAGGCGGGCTGGCGCCCGGCAAGGAGGAGAACAAAGCCCGGTGCAAAAAAGGCCGGAAAGATGTTAAGAATTTAGTCGGATATTAGTATAAGGCGGAGGAGGAGAGCGGGCTGACGCCCGCCGACGACAACAACGCTGTATGGCGGAAAACAGACCGCAAAGATGTCTTGATTTTTACTTGAGAGCAGTATCAGATGGGCAGGTCGGGTAAAAACCCTTCCGGCAAATCGGGAAAGCATTAAATAATGGTCACCTCTAATACTGTTCTCAAGTAAAGTCGGGACTAATTGTGGGCATTCCTCAGTCAGAACACGGTTTCCCCTTAATTTAGTATTAACCCTTAACCGAAAAACACCCTTTCCTCAAAATCAGAGGAAAGGGTGTTTTGTATACTAATTCTCAACCGACTTTTGTTTTTTCAGCGCCGCAGCTATCAGACCCCGGAAAAGCGGATGGGGGCGGTTTGGACGGGATTTGAATTCCGGATGAAACTGACATCCCACAAAAAACGGATGCTCCAAAATTTCAACCATCTCTACAATATGCTTGTCCGGTGAAATCCCGGCCAAAATCATACCGCTTTTTTCAAATTCTTCACGATAATCATTATTAAATTCATAACGATGACGGTGGCGCTCATAAATAAGCTCCTCCTCATAAAGCTGATATGATTTAGAGCGTATATCAAGCACGCAGGGGTATTTCCCCAGTCTCATGGTGCCGCCCCTCTGATGGGCATTCAGCTGGTCGGGCATGAGGTCGATTACGGCGTGGGTGGTTGTCGGCTCAATTTCGCTGGAGTTTGCATCGGCGTATCCAAGCACATTTTTGGCATATTCTACAACCGCCAGATGCATACCAAGGCAAATTCCAAAATAGGGTATCAGGTTTTCGCGTGCATACTGTGTCGCCGCCATCTTACCCTCAATTCCCCTGCGGCCGAAACCGCCGGGTACCACTATACCGTCCACATCGGACAATTTCTCGCCGGCATTTTCCAATGTCAACTCTTCAGAATCTATCCATCGAATATCAACCGAGCAATCGCTTGTAATCCCACCATGCTTAAGGGCTTCGACCAGGCTGAGGTATGCATCGTGGAGCGCGATATACTTGCCCACAAGAGCAATGGTTACCCTCTCGGACGGATGGCGCAGTGTTTCGACCATTTCAGTCCATTCCCCAAGGTCAAGCTTGTCCTCGCTCAGTCCGAAATGACGGCAAACTATATGTGCAAGGCCTTCCTTTTCAAGAACCAGCGGAGCTTCATATAATAACTGAACATCCCCGTTTGCAATGACACTGTCCCTTCTTACATTACAAAACAGGGCAATCTTATCTTTCAAATCCTCCGATATCGGGCGCTCGGAGCGGCAGACAATCATATCCGGCTGAATTCCAAGTGACAGCAGCTCCTTGACCGAGTGCTGTGTCGGCTTTGTCTTCATCTCCTGAGATGCTGCGATATACGGCACAAGGGTTACATGCACGAAAAGGCAGTTTTGCCTGCCGTGCTGCACGCTGAACTGGCGGATGGCTTCCAGGAAAGGCAGCCCTTCGATATCTCCCACCGTTCCGCCGATTTCAATAATATGTACATCGTATTTATCCGATTCAAGTCCTATGCGACGCTTAATTTCATCCGTAATATGGGGGATCACCTGCACCGTTCCGCCGTCATAGTCCCCCTGCCGTTCCTTTTGCAGCACATTCCAGTATACCTTACCCGAGGTCACCGAGCTGTTTTGAGAGAGGCTTATATCAATAAAGCGTTCATAATGCCCCAGATCAAGGTCGGTTTCGGCTCCGTCATCGGTTACAAAAACCTCCCCGTGCTGGGTGGGATTCATTGTGCCGGGATCTATGTTGAGATAGGGGTCCAGCTTCTTAACCGAGACTGTGTAGCCGCGACATTTTAATAGTCGCCCGAGTGATGCTGCCGTAATTCCTTTGCCAAGGCCTGAAACAACGCCTCCGGTCACAAATACATATTTTGCTGCCATTTAACTGCACCCTCCAATTTTATTCAAAATCCTGACGGACAGGAAGACCCTGTGCGGCAAGAAATTCCTTCAACTGCTTAATATCAACCTCGTGAAAATGGAACAGAGAGGCTGCCAAAACCGCATCAGCCTTGCCCATGATGATTGCATCGGCAAAATCCTGCATATCGCCGGCACCACCCGACGCTATTACAGGTATGCCTACCTTTTGGGCAACAGCTGCGGTAAGCTCAATATCATAACCCTCTTTTGTACCGTCACGGTCGATGCTGGTCAGCAGTATTTCACCCGCGCCCAGCCCCTCTACCCGGGCCGCCCACTCGATCGCATCCAGGCCGGTATTAATCTCCCCGCCGTTTTTATACACATCCCAACCCGTACCGTCTTGACGACGGCCGGCATCGATAGCCACCATAATGCGCTGCTTTCCAAACTCATCTGCTGCTTTTGAAATAAGCTCCGGCATGTCGATTGCCGCCGTATTAATGGATACCTTGTCGGCACCGCATGAAAAAACTTGACGAAAATCCTCAATGCTGCGTATGCCTCCGCCCACCGTAAACGGTATGGAAATCTGCTTAGCCACCCGTGCCGCAAGCTCCACCACGGTTGATCTGCCTTGGTTGGTGGCGGTAATATCCAAAAATGCAATCTCATCCGCACCGGCTTTTTCATAGGCTGCTGCCGCTTCAACCGGATCGCCTACATCCCGCATTTCAACAAAGTTTATGCCTTTTACCACACGACCGTTTTTAATATCCAAGCAGGGAATAATTCGTTTTGTAATCATCTGGTTGAGCCTCCCCTATACGCCAATATGGCGAGATAATAACTCATGTTTAAAACAAAACTTCAACCGAGAAGAGATTACCTGCAACATAATCTAAAGCAGCAATCACCAAACCGCCTTTTTTAAACTATTTTCATATTTTAACACACTACATTAAAGTCGGTCAATACT
>JAQWBK010000138.1 GCA_028706415.1 Oscillospiraceae bacterium
GTTTTATGTCATATCCAACAGTTGTTCACAGGGGAGATGGATAGGGGTAACAAAGATTTAAGGGGGTAAAAACGAAATGTAATACAACTCAATAAATATAAATAGGATAAAATATTAATAGAGCGTAAGTTAAGCGATTCTATCAATAAGATGCCCGAAAAACGAAATGTATCTTTGGTTTAATTTTGGTTTAATTTAAACAGCCTTTTTAAACGTTTAAACGGCATCTGTGACACAAAGATAAACAAATAGGTTGTTATCGTAAGCATATAGGCCAAAATCATCCTGAACGCCGCTATGGTGCCGTAATTGGCATTGTAGCGGCGTTCCTCTTATAACCAGAAACGAGACCAATGTAGCACCTGAAACATAAAGGATCTTGAAAACGATTATTAAATTCAGAAACTGTTAAATATTGGGTTTAGGCATACCTTTAGGCATACCTTTAGGCATACCTGCGTTATTGTCGTAAGTTAGCAGTTTAGGCATACTTTTTTATTTAAATGAGGTGCATTACAGGCTATAAAAGTGTACAAAAAAAGCGTTTATTTGGTTAAAATATGGTTAATAAGTATAGGAAAAAGCCAGTTAAAAAAACGCATTTAGCCGCGCAATACACATGTATATTGCTGATTATTTTACAAATAGCATTGGATTGGGAGAGAAAATAGGATAAAAATGTGTGTGTGAAGTGAAATTGAATAGCCCTACATCATAGTATTAATGCGCACGCTAGCCTTGATCAGAGCCATAGCACGTATACATCCTTGAACAGGGATGTCAATAGGATCATGATGGAGGTTGTAACTGACGAGTTGAATATATCCTTCAATATTGGATCTCTTGACAAATTTGACGACGAGAAAATCATCGTTGTTGATCGTGAAGTCTATTAGATACATCTCTCCAAAAATAAGACTATCGAAGTCGCTAATTTCTTTGTAAATAACAATGTCTCCGGATTTAAGAAGCGGATACATGCTGTCTCCACGTATATAAATAGCTCCATCGCATTTTGGTAGATCTGGGATCCTAATTGTATCAATTATATTCTGCAGTTTATTGTCAAAAATCGTTCTTAAGTTAGCTGCCGCATCAATATTGTATAGCGGGACCAGGGCTTCATGATTTTTCTCATTGTATGGAGGTGTGTGAATCCGATGTACCTCAATATTCTTTTCTGATTTGAGCATCGATCCATTACCCGTAAGCAACCATTCAGTTGAAATTTCATTATAGTGTGAGAGAAATTTCAATACATTCTCCTCTGAAAGTCCTCCCTTTTGTGAGAAAACACCGTTAGATATACCCGTATTTTGGTATATCTCAGCCTTTGTTATACCAGTTTTCTCGGCATATTCTAAAATTCTCTCTTTGAAAACTGATTTTTCACTCATTTATTTTTGTAAATTGAAATTTCTCTATTACATTTGCAAAGTGTATGAAATCAAACACGCTGTAAAGGTAGGTAATTTTTTAAATAGTAATAATATGCAAACAAAAAATTTAGAAACACCCCAACTTCCTCGGTTTCTTCCTCATGGATGGAAAACCGAAGTAGCAAAGACTTTGGGGGTACACCCAATGACCATAAAACGAAATATCAGAAAAGGATCAGGACCGATGTTTGAGCGTATTGTAAAAACAGCAGCAGCGAAGTACGGCGAAAAAAAAGAAATTCAATAATGAAATCGAAAAGCATTCTTATCAACTGGGTACTCAGTTTCATGGCTTTGAGCATTGACACTGAAGAGAGCAGCTTTATAGCTGTGATTATAGTATTTGCGTGGTTTGCGGCATCCTCGATAATTTTAATACTGGCGCAACGTCGCGGCGCCTTCCGTAAAATTGAAAAACCCACTAAATAGACCCGATGAAGGAAGGAATAGCGAGGGTGACTCGGCTGGTGGGCAACCGGAAACCGGCCTGATGATGATGAAGATTGGTGATTTAGAGTTAAGGGTTGCCGTGAAACTTCCTATCCCGCGAAAGCGAGAATTGAATCAATGAGACACTCTGGATAGACAGAGGGATTTCCCGGATGGCATACACACCAGGTCCGAGTCCTGGGCGGGAGCAAAAGTTTAAGATATGGAATGGTATAACAAAACACTTGCAGTCACATTTGGTGAGCTGAATGATCCAAATCCTGATGCATCTGGTGATACTATCGGAATGAAGGTGATGAGCAAACCAAATTATGATAAGTTGTCTCGTTTGGCTAAAATCAATATCCTTCGCCCTGGGAAGGGTTTGGACCATCCGGCACTCATTGAATATGAAAGCCTACCGACACGATTCAAAGAACGTTTCAAAATGATTTGGGGGGATCCATATGCGCTCATTAAAGAAAGCATGATGAAAGATGATGTTGTTACCGACCGCCGCGCTCGAGATTTCTATGCTGAATTTCTTCTGCCTGATGGAACCCATATTCCTGATGAGTTTCAAGATGAGTATGTCCAGAACGCTTCAGTACTTAACCTGCTGATATCAATAATCAAAAACATGCAGGCTAAACGGCGCATGTATAACAATAGTACTCCGATTGATTTTTCCACCATTCATGATACATCTGAAAAACTACGCTTAAATCCAGGGCACACACTACCTAAATCTTCCGCCAGACTGCGCGCCAAAATGAACGAATATAAGAAGGTTGGTTATTCTTGTTTGATCTCCGGGAAGCTTGGAAACAAGAATACCGTGAAGATCACTGAAGAGGGTGGTACGTTCCTGGTAATGCAGAAGCGCAGGCGGGTGCCGGTAATGTCAGATAAACAGATATTTCTTGAGTATAACCGCGTTGCCGACAACTACGGATGGAAGCAGCTTGAGAGCGTGGAATCAGTAACAAACTTTCTGAACGCCCCTGAGAATATGCAGCGCTGGTATGATGCAGTTCATGGCGAACTGAAAGCATTCCGAAAATTTGGCTACAAGTTCAAAACTATTCTCCCTGATCTTCGTGATGCGTTGTGGTACGGAGACGGTACGAAGCTTAACCTCTATTACAAGGCTT
>JAQWBK010000042.1 GCA_028706415.1 Oscillospiraceae bacterium
CATTAAAAGCTGTACCAATTCCATCTCTTTTTCGCTTAAACCGTGTTTCTTTGTTTTCATACCAATTCTACCTCCATAATTTCTTATGGCTATTATTGGCATTTACACGGTTGTTTAATCAGACTCTGATCGTTTCTGCAACATCTCAACTTTTTGTTCAATTTCCGAAATATATCATATTGAGTGACCTTAGTTTGCTGCAAATAAAATACATCCCTATGGCACTTGCGATTAGGAATTTATTCTTCTCCATATTTGTATTAGTGAAAATGTTTGTAAAAAAACCAATTCTTGTGAAGATAGTAGGAACGATTTTAGGAATAAGCGCAGTTCCTTTGTTTTTTTCTACAATCGCATACTTCATTCAAATCCAATCGGCTTTTTCAGTCCTAAGGCCATTTGAATTAATAAACGTGGTATTATATGTTTTTGTTTTATTGTTTTATGGAGTACTGATCCTGCTCATTTGTATAAACACCTACAAAAATTTTATCAGCCAAAAATCCGCTTTAATGATTGCACTTGTTGTCATTTGTCTCGGACTGATTTCAACGATATTTCGAAATGCAGCAGTGCCCACTGAACTTTTTAAAGACAGAAGTCACCTCATTAATTTTTTTAGCCATGTTATAACAACGCCCTTATGGTTTTTAATATATTATACAGCATTAAAACCGGATAAAAATGTCTTGCAGTCTAAAATGATTGAAATGAATAGGCAACACGGAAAACCAAGCATTTTTGAGGAGGAAAAGCAATGAGAAAATCATTAAGGGCTACCCCTTTGTTATTCTCAGGTGAAGAAAAAATCAGGAGGTTTTTCTATATGAACAAGAACAAGCATGTTAATGAATTTGATGAAACCCTACACAACTCTATGAATAAATCAGACCAAACGACCTCTGGGTCTGATCGTACTTTGTTGGATCAGCCTGTCAAGAAAAAGAAACTTCTGTATCTGATTCCTATATTGGCCGGGATCGTTGCTACTGTCGCGTGCGTGTTCTTAGCGTTCGACCTCATAGCTCGAGATAAAACCCCTGCTTTAGGAACGATGGAGAGCTCTTCTTTTGTGAATTTGCAGGAAAGTCAAATCGAAAGCATAACAGATAGCTCTATTGAAAACAGTAGCAAATCTATAATTTCCAGCCGAACCCAATCCATCGCTTCGCCAGAGAAAACCTCTACATCCACTTCGGTAATTGTTAATACAGTTGCCATACCAAAATGGTATTCTCCCGGCACATTAAAAGTGAAGACGCTTTTAAGCACTCATAAAGAGGATAATACAGGATACAGCGTGAATTTCGTTTACACGAACAGTCTTTATGAGCAACCGGGACATAAAGGTTGTAATGCACCTCGCTATGATATAACTACGGGGAAATTAAGTTGCGTAAACCATGAGATTTACGAAGCGGTCAAGGGGAAGTTGGTGGGAGCTATTTCACCGCAAAGCATTTATGTTGCAACGAATATTTCTAATGACTGTGTAGCAGTGTTTTATTTGATAGAACGTGAAGTGAGACCAGATGGTCTTGTTGATTACAAAACCATCTCAGATTTTTATCTTTATAATTTTGAAACGAAGACTTTTGTGAAATCTCCATTTCAAGGTTTCGGGATGGGACAGCACCTTTCATCTGACGGGACAAAAGCACTGGTATTCGACAATTTCAGAGATCATTCATTTATAGCTTTGTTCTCTGATGTTTTCATGTTTGACATAAAAACGAATACCTCTGTTCAGCTCAATCTTGATGCTCAGGGGGAAATGCTTTTTTACCCGTATGATGCTGAAAGCTACGGATTTTCGCCGGACGGAAGGTATGCCTATTGCAGTGTAAAATGGGGCGCAGGTATCCCGACCAGCCATCGTCTGCAAAATAGTTATGCCATCTACGATATACTGACTAAGAAGGTCGTTATCAAGAGCGGCTTTGGCGGATTTTCAGGAAACGGTAAGTCCTACTTGCATTTTGATAAAAATACATTGTATCGCTATCAACTTGAAAGCGGCAAAACGGAGATGATGGGCAATATTCCAACAGCGGAATATTTTGAGTTTTTTTCTGCCGGATACGATGGTCGCATTATTGCTTTGACTGCAATGACACAAGAACTATGGACTCAGCATTTTAAGATCATTAAAGATGGCGCAGAAATCAGGCAAATGAATGTTAAGGCAGCTGTAACCGACCCACAGAACAAATATTTTTACTGGTATGAGCAAGCAAACAATTATATTTCGGTTATGAGTATGGAAACTGGTGAAGTCTTTGAAATCTCTTTGCCTGAATACGGATATAATGAAATGATGGCACGGATAAAAGGGACTTCCTATATGAGCCTGTATGTTTCAACCGATGGCAAAAATATTGCGCTTGAGTATTATGCCGGATAAAGCATACTGGAAGCTGTCAATAATAGCGAGAAGCAATCTCACTAAGGTGTTACTCTCGGGTTTAGTCGAGGGGCCGGAGTGTTGCAAAGGATCGCTTGATTTTATGCGTTATACCGAAATTTTAAAGTCTATGAGAGAAGATGTTTTTAGGCAAATAAAACCTATGTTGAATGTTCCATGGTTAGTAATCTGAAACATATAGCCTTGCTAATTCTCTGCTAATTTGACGTTCGAAAACAGCCTAAAATCAATCGATTTTAACCGTGACAAAATGGGAAGCAAATCCCTCGCTAATCCAGTAACATCAAGGGTTCCATGACATTTTTAGCGACAATATGAAACAGCCTAAAATCGCATGTTTCGTTCTCCTAAGGGCAAATCACGTGTTCGACTCACGTAGAGGGTGCCAATTAACCCAGCTTTTATGTGGGTTTCGGAAATTCTGCCTTTTGCCAAGTCCGTTTTGACAAAAGGCATTTTTTTGCTTGTTTTTCTTTGAAAAGTTGCAATATTTAGTATTAATAGCGCTTTTGATAAGGACAATTAATCGTGACAATTGGGATGATTTAGAAGAGGAAGCTATGGTTAACAGTTAGCCTAATCTAATTTTAAGTGATAGATTTTATGATGCGTTTGGATACGAAAAAAGCCCTGAAACACTGATGTTTCAAGGCTTTTAGGAAGGGCTGGATAAAATGAACTTCCCCGCGGCAAGCCGCGGGGTATCCAAAGGATACGTTCAATTTTCGCTGTTAAACAGCGACCGCCGCCTCGCGGCGGGGTATTGAACCCGGAAGTTCATAATAAATATAAAAAGTCAAGTGGCGAAAAAATAAATTCCTTTTTAATTATCGCTTTTGTTGGCTGAAAAGGCTGACAAAATCTGAGTACGAATATCATCGGCGCCTCCGGAACCGGCGGGTAAAAATATCGTATTGTTGCCATTATTTGCGAAGGTGTTCATCGCATCTAAATACTGTTCTGTCAATAGAATGCTCATAATATCCTTTTCGCTCAGACCACTGGATTTCAATTCATTAAAGGATTCGCTTAACCCGTCAACAATTGCCTTGCGCTGATTGGCGATACCTTCGCCGTGAAGACGGTCTTTTTCCGCTTCGGCCTCGGCGGCGGTGACCACCTTGATCTTGTCAGCATTGGCAAGCTCCTGCGCCGCCTGTCTTTGACGCTGAGCGGCGTTGATTGCGTTCATGGAATCTTTTACTTCCTGCGCCGGTTCAATGGAAGTGATTAATGTTTTTGTAATGATATAGCCGTATTCCGACATCTCGTTGGAAACGGTGTCAAACACATCACGCGCGATATCATCTTTCTTTTCAAACGACTCATCCAGCGTGTATTTTGGAAGGGATGAGCGTATCGCATCTTCCACATATGATCCGATTTGTGCGATAGGCTTGGAAAGCTTATAATAAGCATCCGAAACTTTTTTTGGATCCACCTGAAACTGCACGGCAAGATTTAGTTTGACAAAAACATTGTCTTTTGTTTTGGTCTCGATTTCTATGGTGTTTTGCTGAATTCGGAGAGGTACACGGTGAACAATGCGATCAATCCCAAGAGGTGCACGGATATGTAACCCAGCCGAGACTGTGCGCCGGAATTTTCCGAACCGTTCAATGACAGCTATGGTTTGTTGCTGCACAATGTATAGAGCCGATATAATCAGAATCAAAACAATTGCTCCCAAGAAAATAAACGAAAAAAGCAATCCTGTTAGAATCTCATCCATTTAAACACCTTCCCTTTCTGTTTTGTTTACTAAATGGCTTCATTTTATAGCAATTAGAGCCCTAATAATATGAGGATTTACCTCATATTAATCATATCATAAACCCCCTTTAACTTCAAGAAAATATAATTATATTTAATGCTGCTAAAATCTTCTTGGGTCGGCTGCTTAATGGAAGGATGCCATTGCATACGACCGCATAGGAATTAATGAAAACCGGCGGTGTACGACCGAATTGCTGCAGGGGAGTGTGCAAAAATGGAGGCGGCGCTTCGTGCGGTCATGGTGGAGAATGAACCGAATCCGGCAAAAATAAACTGGAATTGCTGAGGAATAATATATTAAGGTTTAGACAATAATCTGAAGGGCTGGCTGATAAGGTGGATATACTGAAGATTGCATTGACTTCGATTGGCTCGTTTATCGCACTGTTTATCATTACAAAAATTATTGGGAAACACCAGATGTCCCAGCTGAGCATGTTTGACTATATTAACGGAATTACCATAGGGTCGATTGCGGCGGAAATGGCAACCTCACTTGATGGATATATAAAACCTTTTATAGCCATGGTAATATATGCGATAATGTCGGTTTTGTTCGCTTTTATCACAAGAAAATCCACCGCTCTTCGTCGTATGCTTATGGGTGAAGCCCTTGTTTTATATGATAACGGCAAGCTTTTCAGGAAGAACTTTTCAAGGGCTAAAATGGATATAAGCGAGTTCCTGATCCAATGTAGAAACAACGGATATTTCAACCTTGCGAACATTCAGACGGCCTTGCTTGAACCCAACGGGAAGATAAGTTTTCTTCCAATATCGGAGCATCGCCCTATGACCCCACAGGATATGAACATCTCACCTGAGCAGGAGAAGATAACCGTCAATGTTGTTTTGGATGGGAAAATTATATATGAAGGCTTAAAGCAAACGGATAATAATGAGGCTTGGCTTTTAAAACAACTAGAAATTCAAGGAATACAGTTAAAGGATGTATTCCTTGCCACCTGTGACAGCAAAAATAATATTAGCGTATATGTACGCCTCGATAAGAAGGTGACATATACGCCATATTAATACTGGCATCCTATTTAAAATGGATACCTATTTCATTAATTCAACCATAACGGCCTTTTGGGCATGAAGGCGATTTTCTGCCTCGTCGAAAATCTCATTTGCATGTGCTTCAAACACCTCGTTGGTAATTTCTTCCCCTCGATGAGCGGGCAGGCAGTGTTGAACCATGCAATCGGGGTGGGCAAGGGAAATTAATTTATCATTAACCTGATAGCCTGCAAATAGAATTCGGCGTTTTTGGGCTTCCGTCTCCTGCCCCATAGATGCCCATACATCGGTAAAAACAACATCGGCATCCTTTATAGCCTCGGTACAGCTATCGGTTAGCGTGAATTTATCGTCATACCCGGCGGCAAACTCAATAATTGATAGGTCGGGACGGTAGTCGGGGGGACAGGCAATTGAAACATTCATTCCCACCTTCAGGCAGCCCACTATTAGCGAATTTGCCATATTGTTGCCGTCGCCGATATAGCACATGTTCAGCCCTTCCAGGGTGCCTTTATGTTCCCGAACCGTCATAAGGTCGGCAAGCACCTGACACGGATGACAAAAATCAGTCAGTCCGTTTATTACCGGAATGCTGCCTTCTTGTGCCAGGGTTTCCACCTCAAGCTGGTCAAATGTTCTTATCATTATGCCGTCAAGATAGCGGGACAGCACGCGGGCGGTATCCTTTACCGGCTCGCCTCGGCCAATCTGCAAATCGTTTGATGAAAGAAACAAGCCATATCCGCCAAGCTGATAGATTCCGGTTTCAAAGGATACCCGGGTGCGGGTGGAGGCCTTTTGAAAAATCATACCCAGCGTTTTTCCCGCAAGATGGCGGTGTTCAATTCCATGTGCCAGCTCATATTTTAACTGGTCGGCAAGATTTAATATCCCGATTATTTCCTCTTTTGATAAATCTAATAATTTAAGCAAATGCTTCATGTCTTGATTGCTCCTTTCAGTGCGATTTCAAGTATTGACAAGCCCTTATCGATTTCGGCAGGGCTGATTGTTAAGGGCGGCAGTAATCGCAGCAAGGTTTTTGCCGTCAGGATCAGTAGCCCGTTTTGGATGCAGTCCTTGGCTATTTCCTTTGCATCCCCCTGCCGGGTCACTATTCCCAGCATCATCCCAAGTCCGCGTACCTCTTTTACATTGGGCATCGATAATAAACGCTGCCGTATATATTCGCCTTTTTTTGCGACCTCGTCCATAAATCCGTCTGCCGACAGCTTTTGCAATACAACATTTGCTCCCGCACAAACCACCATGTTCCCCCCGAAGGTTGAGCCGTGGGTGCCGGGGGACATAACCCCGGCAAGTTTTTCGCTACATAGGCAGGCACCTATAGGCAGCCCGCCCCCAAGACCTTTTGCCATGGTAACGATATCAGGTGTAATATCAGAATGCTGAAAAGCAAAAAACCTGCCTGTTCGGCCTGCACCTGTTTGTACCTCATCAATTATAAGCAGTACATCCTTGGCATCACAAAGAGCGCGAACCGCCGAAAGATATTCGGGGGAAAGGGGTACCACCCCGCCCTCTCCCTGTATACATTCCAGCATGACGGCACAGACATCATTCCCCATTTTATCCTTCAGATCGCCTATGTCGCCCGCCTGGGCAAACTCGAACCCTTGGGTAAAAGGGAAAAAATATTGGTGGAATGAATCCTGGCCGGTTGCCGACAATGTTGTGAGTGTGCGGCCGTGAAAAGAATTTTTGAGGCAGATAATTTTATGGCGGCCTAAACCGTATTTATCATGGCTGTATTTGCGGGCAAGCTTAATTGCACATTCATTCGCCTCTGCCCCCGAATTGCCGAGAAATACCCGAGCCATGCCTGACAGTTTGCACAGCCGGTCGGCAAAGGAAACCTGAACTTCATTATAATAAAGGTTGGAAATATGTGCAAGGGTGGCGGCTTGATTCTGCACTGCTGCAACCCAGTCTGGGTCTGCATATCCAAGGGAGTTTACCCCGATACCGCTTCCGAAATCGATATATTCCTTGCCGTTTATATCGGTAGCCGTCGCCCCTTTACCGCTTGCGACTGCAACATCAAACCGCCCGTATGTAGGCATGATTGATGAATGCTCGGCATTTAAAACATCTTCAAAAATCATATAAAAACCTTCTTTCGGTTTATAAAAACATGGTTCCTATACCTTCATCGGTCAGCATTTCTATCAAAATCGAGTGAGCAATCCGCCCATCAATTATATGGGTGCGTTTGACCCCTCGGCGCACCGCTTCAACACAGCAATCGGTTTTAGGGATCATGCCCCCCCTGATAGTGCCGTTTCGCTTCAGACTGGGAACATCGCTCACATGAACCACCGAAATCAGGGTATCCTCGTCGTCCTTATCCCGAAGAAGACCACGCACATCGGTCATCAGTACCAATTTTTCCGCCGAAAGTGCAGCGGCTATGCGTGATGCGGCTATATCTGCATTAATATTGAAAACATCCCCGTCTTTATCCCCGGCGGCAATCGAGGCAATAACCGGAATGGTACCGTTATCAAGGCAGTTGTGAATGAGGGTAACATCCACATCGGTGATATCTCCCACCAGCCCAAGATCCAGTGCACTCTGCAATTTCTTTGCTTTTATCATGCCGCCATCAAGGCCGCAAAGGCCGACTGCGGTTCCACCCTGCTGCTCCAGCCGCTGAACCAGTCCTTTATTGACTTTTCCGGTCAGCACCATCTGCACAACTTCCATTGTTTCTTCATCGGTGTAGCGCAGTCCGCCGATAAACTTGGGCTGCTTGCCGAGTTTTACGAGAACATCATTAATTTCAGGGCCGCCCCCATGTACCAAAATTACCTTGATGCCCACGGTTGACAGCAGAATAATATCCTCCATTACGGCCGATTTAAGCTGGTCACTTATCATGGCGTTGCCGCCGTATTTGATAACCACTGTTTTCCCCGCATACTGCTTAATATAGGGAAGCGCCTGGGTAAGCACCTGCGCCCTGTCGGCGGTTGAAACTGTCATTATAAAATCCTGTCCTTTCTGGGTTTTATGGGGTGGTTAGGATCAGCTCCTGTAATCACCGTTTATTCGCACATAATCGTATGTCAGGTCACAGCCCCATGCCGTGGCCTGTGATCCCCCGTCGCTCAGGAGAATATCAATAATTATTTCCTTTTGACTAAGCACCGTTTTGGCCTTCTCCTCGCTGAATTCAATCCCTGCTCCGTTTTCGCAAACATTAACACTTCCGGCGGAGGAACGGAATGCCACATTTACCCCGTTGGGGGATAGGCTGGCACCTGAATATCCGATTGCGCACAGCACCCGTCCCCAATTTGCGTCCGCCCCGAACATTGCCGATTTAAGCAGGGATGAGCTTATAACCGATTTTGCAACCAACCTTGCATCCTGCTTTGTTGCTCCGCCCGAAACACGGCATTCAAGCAGCTTGGTCGCCCCTTCGCCATCGGCTGCAAGGGCGCGGCATAGCTTGACGCACAGGGCATGCAGGGCGGCGGTGAACACCTCATAATCGGCATTATTATCTTTGACGACAGGGTTGTCGGCAGCGCCGTTTGCCATAAGGATCAACATATCGTTTGTCGAGGTATCGCCGTCAATCGACATCATGTTAAAGGTTTCATCGGCTACATCAGCCAAAGCTTTTTTTAGCAGGGGGGTATCTATGGCGGCATCGGTGGTTATAAAGCAAAGCATGGTTGCCATGTTCGGGGCTATCATGCCGCTTCCTTTCGCCATTCCGCCCATGGTGCAAACCCTGTCCCCAAGTATGAATTGAAGGGAAAATTCCTTTACTGCGGTGTCGGTAGTCATTATGGATTGGGCTGCATCGGTATGCCCCTGAACAGACAGCGCCGCGGTTAATGAGGGCAACCCCTGTTCAATAGGCATAAGGTTGATTGATGGACCGATTACTCCGGTAGAGGCAACAAGAACATCTTTCGTATCAATGCCAAGTGCCTTTGCCGTCATATCACACATGGCAACCGCCTTTTCAATGCCGTCGGCGGCACAGGTGTTGGCAATACCGCTGTTGCAGATGATTGCCCGGGCGGTGTTGTCGGCAAGATGCTGTTTTGTTACGGTGCAGGGGGCCCCGATTACCAAGTTTTTTGTATAGACGGCAGCAGTCTCTGCGGGGCGGTCGGATACAAGCAGAGCAAGGTCCTTTTTATCCCGATTTTTGCGTATTCCACAGTGTATTCCGGCGGCGGTAAATCCCTTTGCCGCCGTTACACCCCCGTCAATAAAGGTGAAATCCATATATATCATACCTTTCGTTTAGGTAAAATTAGAATGCAGGCGGTATCATATCAATACCGTCGGTTTCTTTAAGCCCGAACAGCAGGTTCAGGTTTTGAATAGCCTGACCTGCCGCCCCCTTAACCATGTTGTCTATGACCGAGGTGACGATAAGCAGACCGGTATTCGGGTCGGTATACAGCTGAATATCGCAGTAGTTGGAGCAGCGTACATTTTTGACATCAACCTCCACTCCTTGTGGAAGCAGACGCACAAAATATTCACTTTTATATGTGTTTTCATAAAGGGTGCGTACATCATCCAAGGTAACCCCATCTTTTAACCTTGCGTACATGGTGGAAAGAATTCCGCGGTTGACCGGCAGCAGGTGGGGTACAAAGGTTACGGTTGCTTTTTCTCCAGATATTTTTGAGAGGGTTTGTTCTATTTCTGGAGTATGTCTGTGAGCCGCCACTTTATAGGCTGAAAAGGATTCGTTGCATTCGGGGAAATGGGTTGTGGGGGTTGGCTTTCGCCCCGCTCCGCTTACCCCTGATTTTGAGTCTATCACAATTCCCCGGGTATCAACCATACCTGCGCGTAGTGCCGGAGCAAGCCCCAAAGCAATGCTTGTGGGGTAACAGCCCGGGTTCCCTACCACCGATTTGCCGATGATATCATTTCTGAATAGCTCTGGAATTCCGTATACAGCCGATTTGTGCAGCTCGGGATGCTTATACTCGCTTCCGTACCATTTCATATAAGTATCGCAGTCGTCCAGGCGAAAATCCGCACCAAGGTCAATAAACTTCTTACCCGCCTTTATGCAATCCATGGCCATATCCTGAGATAAGCCGTGGGGCAAAGCGGCAAAAACAACATCCGAGGCAGCTATAACCTCCTGTGCGCAGCCGCAGGTAAGATCGCAAATGTCGCGCAGGGAGGGGTAAATATCGGCGATAGACTGCCCCTCGTAGGAAACCGAGCTTATGGCGGCGACCGTTACATGAGGGTGCCGGAGAAGCAGCCTGACAAGCTCGACTCCCGCATATCCGGTGGCCCCGATAATGCCTGCCTTTATACGCATATTCATAACATCATTATCCTTTTATTTTGATTTATTAAGTGTAGGTGAATTAGAATAAAGTAGATGAAAAAGCCCGTAAACCAGCAATATATAGACCGTCATCAAAAGAGTGAAAGCAACCATGAAGCCGTTAATATTCTTAACCAGCTTCTGCGCCATAAGCCACGGCCTTACGACATCCCATGAGTTTAACCGAAGGAACCGGCCGACAAAAATGGCATATCCGCTTAGTAGAGAAATCACCAAAACTGAGGTATAGGCTGCTTTGCGGCCTTTTCTTTGGACAAGCCGCTGATATATTAACTCCATCGACATCATGCCGGTGGTAATTCCCAGTAATATGCCCATCGACACATACAAAAGCCATGACCACCCAACCATGTTCTGCACAAATCCGCTTGTTCCGGAATATTCAAATAAATGCAGATGGATTATATCGGTTATCATATAGGGAGCATTGGGGAAAAACAAAAGCCAAAGTATTCCCGCCATAGCGGCAAACCCTTTGCGATTGTTTTGAATTGCAAAACCCACCAACATCGAAAACACCAGCGGGAGAACGGCTAAAAACAGGTTCCACCCCATTACAACCGGCAAAAAGTGAAATCCACCCAAGGAAAACAGACCAAGGGTCAGCAGAAAATAGCCAAAACTAGCTGCAAACAGAACGATGACCGGGAATTCTATATTTCGTTTTACGGTAGCTAGGAATTTTGATATTATCGCCATTTCGTACCCCCTAATGTTATCGTCCTGTCCCGATCAATCTTCTGCCTTGGAATATGAGCCGAGCAGCTCCCTTACCCTGCAAACCTGATAACACACATTTTCAGGGGACGGGCCCCCGTATACACGGCGCATTGCAACACATCTGTCAAGGGATATTGCACTAAAAACATCCTGTTCAAACTCAGGGCAGACCGCCTTATACTCTGCAAGGGGGAGGGTTTCCAGCGTAAGCCCCTTATCAATGCAAAGGGCAACAAGGGAGCCGGTCGCTTTATATGCATCACGAAAGGGCAGCCCCTTTGAAACGAGATAATCGGCGCAATCGGTGGCATTTATGAACCCGCCGGCCGCCGCCTTCCTCATATTATCGGTTAAAACCCGCATGGTATCAATCATGGGGGTAAAGGTGGTAAGGCAGATATCAACGGTATCAAGGGCATCAAATATGGCTTCCTTATCCTCCTGCATATCCTTGTTATATGCAAGGGGCAAGCCCTTCATAACGGTGAGCAGTGCCATTAAATCTCCGAATACCCGACCGGATTTGCCTCGTACCAGCTCGGCGATATCGGGATTTTTCTTTTGCGGCATTATGGATGAACCGGTAGAAAAAGCGTCGTCCAGCTCGATAAACCTAAATTCCCACGAACACCAAAGAATTATCTCCTCGGAAAAGCGTGAAAGATGTACCATGATAAGTGACAGTCCCGCCGCCAGCTCTATTACAAAATCACGGTCGGATACCCCATCAAGTGAATTGTGGGAAATCCCATTCAAGTTGAGGGATTTCGCCACCGCCTCCCGGTCAAGGGGGTAGGTGGTGGATGCCAGAGCTCCGCTTCCCAAGGGGGATACTTCCATACGGGCGGTGGTGTCGTTCAGCCGGTCTATATCACGCAAGAACATCTCGGCATATGCCATCAGATGATGCCCAAAGGTTATGGGCTGGGCGCGCTGCATATGGGTATAACCCGGCATTACGGCCCGGGAGTATTCCTCGGCCTTGTTGCACAGTACCGAAATAAGATTTTCAAGATGGCCCCTTAAATCCGAGCATCTGCCCTTTAGATACAGCCTTAAATCCAAGGTTACCTGATCGTTCCGGCTGCGCCCAGTATGAAGCCGTTTGCCGGCATCCCCGATTCGTGAGGTCAATTCCCCTTCAATAAAGGTGTGGATATCTTCGGCGCTCATGTCGATTGAAAGACTGCCCGATTTAATATCGGACAGAATATCGGCAAGCCCGCCCCTGATTG
>JAQWBK010000043.1:0-6162 GCA_028706415.1 Oscillospiraceae bacterium
GCGCCCCTGTTTTTCGACAGTTTTTTTATCCCCGCCCCAAGAGCGCTTAGCTATAATACCATCACATATCCCTTTTGTCAACACCTTTTTTCCCTTTTTTTAATTAGTATTTATTAGCTTTTTTATATCTATATTCTGAGATTATCACATCAAACCTCTCACTATTTTAATATTGCATATGATAAGGTATAAATATTATATATAAAATACATATATTCATATAATATTTATTGAAAATATATGTTGCACTTTTGTCAATGATTTGAGATAATACATATGTTCTTTTTAAATTTAATCGCCAATAAAATAGACACAATAATTTCCATTGTATGTATTATTCTACTTATTTGGTTCATTATGCATATTTTTGTTTATAATTTTAATGTTTTGTCCACATTAATGTCATTATTATTTGAATATTGCATGACTTTATCTGATATAATGTAGTTAAAGCAGATTGTATGGCAAAACCGTAATCTCTAGACATGTCAGGATAAATAGTGCCTGATAAGATATTATGCCGATTTGATAAAGGAGGCGTAAGGAAATGACTTTTGGAGAACGTTTACGCAAGCTACGAAAACAACTTGATATGACACAAGAGCAGATATCCAAGAATCTAAATATAGTTCGGTCTACTTATGCATATTATGAAACAGGTAAGACTTTTCCTGATTTTGATACGGTTGTTCGTCTGGCTCATCTATTTAATGTCACTACCGACTACCTGCTTGATGCCGAGCCCACATCCCCCCAATTAAATGATGACTCTGGGATTTCTTATACTCCGTCAATAAAAAAAATAATCGTAAATGATTGGTCGCTGCGTGAATCAGAGCAAAAGCTACTTATTGCTTATAGATTTCTTGATAAAGATACACAGCAAGAGTTTTTAAATCGCATTGAACGGGCTGCAGCCGACCTGTATGACCGAAAACGAACCCGAAAAAAAGATAAAGAGCCGCTAAACTAAAGCAACTCTTAATAATCATATAATTTTACCCCTGAATACAGGGGTATTTTTTATTATGAACTTCCGGGTTTGATACCCCGCTGCGAAGCGGCGGTCGCTATTTCACAGCGAAAATTGAACGGTATCTTTTGGATACCCCGCGGCTTACCTCGGGGTAGTTCATTATGAAAGGGAACGTCTAATGAACAAATTCCATACTTTCTGTAAATAACCTTACCTGCTCATTGCAGCGAAGAAATAAATCCTCGCCCTGTTTTGCAAGCTTTTCATCACCCTGTTTTGCACAAATAGTTGCAAAGGTTTCCCCAACGCAAATTGCAACATTTCTCCC
Organism: Oscillospiraceae bacterium; assembly: GCA_028706415.1. Lineage (GTDB taxonomy): Bacteria > Bacillota > Clostridia > Oscillospirales > Acutalibacteraceae > Avimonas. Next base: position 1,305 of record JAQWBK010000043.1, read on the forward strand.
GTCACGCACACATAGACAATAAAATGAAAACGCTCCGGAGCCTTGCAAATCCTCATAAAATGTGGGAGAGGTCTTGCGCATGGTTTCGTAAAAAATGTTTCTGGCGGTCTGTGATAGAAGCGGATTTGGAAGGTATGTATCCAGCCCCACTTCAACCGCAAAAGCCATCAGAATGCGCCTCTGGGTCATATACGAAGTAGCATCCAGCGGACGATCCCCTTCAACCGCAGCGACATCTTCCGCCAAAATGGCACCTAAACGGCGGGCTCGTCCGAGATTGCCATTGGCCTTTTCCTGGTTTAAAAGCTTGGCTGTAGCCTCGGTGTCATCCGGCTCCTGTGCCTGCACGAAATCATCGCCTGCAATTTTCATATCCTTATCGTCGGTTATCATGTGGCCCCCACCAATCCTGATTTGACTTGGCATATTTTGGCGCATTATTATTTGCGTCGGTTTTTATATGAGGCTAAGGCCTGAACGGCTTCATCGGGCATTGTGCAGCTGCCAATAGGCCGCGCCGTAGAGCCGTACATACCATGGAAATCCGAACCGCCTGTCATTAAAAGATTGTTTTGCTTCGCAAATTCAGAAAGCCTTTCGATATCCTCCTCCGAATGAGCCGGATGCCAAACCTCGACACCGTCAAGTCCGATTGAAACAAGCTCCTCAAGGGATTTTTCGCTATCATATATCACGGGATGCGCTAAAACCGCAATACCCCCCGAACTATGGATAAGTTCAAGCACCTCATGAAAATCCGGATATTCAGTCTCGACCAATGCTGAACCATGCCCGGGAGCGAACAGCTGATCAAAAATTTCTCCGAAAATGGAATCGGCATATCCCGCATCCATAAGCGCGTGCATAATATGCTGCTTAAATATATTCGTACTCCCGGTGGCACATTTAACAATCATTTCGGGTGCTATGGGATAGTAACGCATAACCTTACGAACCATGGCCATTGATGATTTCTTTCTGCTTTCTCCCACCCGCCGGCATAATCCCTCCAGCCTATCCGGAATATCGCAATCATAGCAGAGAAGATGGACTTTGTTACCCCTTTGTGCATCCTTTGTTGAAAACTCCACTCCATGTATAACATTGACTTGCTGGCGTTTTCCTATAATAACTGCCCGGGTTGCCCCGGCGGTAGAATCATGGTCGGTTACAGAAATGGCGGAAAGCCTACGGCGTTTTGCCATGGAAATAAGTTCTTCTATTCCAACCGAGCCGTCAGATATTTTAGTGTGACAATGCAGGTCGCCCGCCATTCATACACCTCCTTGAAATTACTTAAATCCTTGATGGTTTATATTAAGTATTTTCATTAATTATTACGCACAAATCATTTTATTTCTTATTTCTTATAACCAGTATACATTAAATTATACACCCGAACAGAAGGAAAGACAACCCTAATTTGACTTTGCTGAAATGTTTTGAGCAATTAGACAAAAAGATTTATAAAAGCACAAAATATAATTAAAATAATTAATACCGCTCTACACGACGCTTTTTTCTGAGAGCACGCCGTTTTATTCCCGCCTGCCATTCATCCTGCTCCTCCTGGGTAACAGGGGTAAGCCTCGGTACCCGAACAGGATTACTCTGTTCATCCAAAGCTACCAGAACCAAATATGCACGGTTTACCCGTTCACGATTTCCGTCAAGGGATTCCACATATGTGTCGACCCTCACCTCCATTGAGGTGGTTCCTACATGGGTTATGCATCCGTCCAGCAGCACCGTGCTCCCCACATAGGCGGGGGCAACAAATTCGAGCATATCAATCCGCGCGGTTGTCACCTCGAAACAGGAGTGCCGTCTGGCTGTTACGGCCGCCGTTACATCAATCCACTGCATAAGCACCCCGCCAAAAAGCCTCTTATAAGCATTAGCATGCTGGGGTAGAACAATCTGCACCTGCTGGGTCCTGGAATCCGCCACATATCGAAACTCTGTTTTTTCCATACATTTAAACCCTCTTCTTTATTACGATCATTAATGCCGCATACGGGCGGGTGTGCAGACAGGTGTGTAGGCCTGCCTTTTATAGCTGACTTCAGATACCAAAAAAAGCTATCGCACAGACCGTCGCGACAGCTTTTTCCCGAGAAAATAGTATCAGTCTATTTCCACGGCTACCCGAGTTTCTCGACGGGTTGCGGCAGCACGCATAACAGTACGGATTGCTTTAGCAATTCGTCCCTGTTTGCCGATTACTCGCCCCATATCGTCAGGCGCAACATGAAGGTGGAACACAATGGTGCCGTCCCCGGCCGGCTCGTCCTGCTCTACAACTACATCATCGGGATTTTCAACCAGACCTTTTGCGATGGATACCAAAAGTTCATTCATAGCCTTTGACCCCCTTCTTTTACAATACATGCGTGCAATAAAAACAACAAATTCCTCTGATTTTACAAAGCGGCCGCTTTAAATTTTACTCAATTCCTGATGATTTAAGCAAAGCTTTAACGGTATCGGTCGGTTGCGCACCGTTTGAAATCCACTTTTTCGCTTTTTCCGCATCCACCTTGATTTCTACCGGCTCAGTAAGGGGATTATAATAACCGATCTCCTCAATAAAACGGCCATCTCTCGGATAACGCGAATCGGCAACAACAATTCGATAAAACGGGCTTTTCTTCGCACCCATTCTGCGAAGCCTAATCTTAACTGCCATTTACTTACCTCCAAAAATATCTACTTTATCTTCAACCAGCTAGGATTGGTCCCTGTTGGCGGAATACATATTAAACGCCATATATCATATGGCAAAGGACATATAACGGAGAATCTTTTATTCAACCTAAAATCTTCGCCGTTGGCCGCCCATGGGCGGCATTTGGGGCATCATGGGCATTCCACGCCTGCCCTTTTTCCCCATGCCTTTCATCTGCTTCATCATCTGACGCATGGATTCGTACTGCTTTATAAGCTTGTTCACATCCTCAACCCTAAGCCCGCAGCCTGCAGCTATGCGGCGTTTGCGCGAGGGATTTATACGGTCGGGATGGGTGCGCTCGTCCGGCGTCATCGAGAGTATTATTGCTTCCACCCTTGAAATCTGCCGTTCATCTATTTCAACATCCTTTAACTGTTTGCCAATACCGGGTATCATTGACAGCATACCCTTTAGGTCGCCCATCTTGCTGATTTGACGGAACTGATCCAGCATGTCGTTAAAATCAAATTTGTTTTCCTGCATCCGGCGGGCAAGCTCGACCGCCTTTTTGTCATCCATCTGCTGCTCCGCCTTTTCAATCAGCGAGAGCATATCCCCCATTCCCAGGATACGGGATGCCATTCTTTCGGGATGAAAAACCTCAATATCATCCAGCTTTTCACCGGTGCCGGCAAATTTAATCGGCTTTCCTGTGACTGCACGAACCGAAAGTGCGGCACCACCCCGGGTATCACTATCCAGCTTTGTGAGCACCACCCCGTCAATACCGAGCGCTTCATTAAAAGCGGCAGCTGCGTTCACAGCGTCTTGACCGGTCATGGCATCCACAACAAATAAAATCTCGTTGGGTGATAATGTAGATTTTATCTTTTTAAGCTCGGCCATCAGCTGCTCATCAATATGCAGCCGACCTGCGGTATCGAGTATAACATAATCGCTACCGTGATCTTTCGCATGAGCCACGGCCTTGCGGGCAATCTCAACCGGATTGGCTGTGCCCATTTCAAAAACCGGTACCCCTGCCTTTTCACCAACAACCTGAAGCTGTTTAATGGCTGCGGGACGGTAAACGTCACAGGCAACAAGCAGCGGTCTGTGACCTTGTGATTTAAGCATCTTGCCAAGCTTGGCGGCATGGGTGGTTTTGCCCGCTCCCTGTAATCCGCACATCATAATTATGCAGGGAGGATGATTGGTTGATGCAAGGCGGGTTGCCTGCCCCCCCATCAGTGCGGTAAGCTCTTCATTTACAATTTTAATAACCATCTGGGCAGGTGTCAGGCTCTCCATAACCTGGGAGCCAACCGCCCGCTCGGTGACGGAGTTGGTAAAATCCTTGGCAACTTTATAGTTTACATCGGCCTCCAAAAGAGCAAGGCGAACCTCGCGTATAGCCTCTTTTACATCGGCTTCATTAAGCTTTCCCTTGGAGCGCAACCGTTTAAAGGCGGCGGATAGTTTTTCTGAAAGACCTTCAAATGCCACGATTATCCTCCTTTTGGCAGGGAAATGATAAAATTATATTTCACTGAGGCGGTGGGAGACTTCGAGAATGCAAACCGCCCTTTCCTCTATATCTTTTGAAAAACCGTATCGGGCGTTAAATTCCTGTATATCCCTGGCTGCTACCTTAATCGATTCGAAACCGTTTTTCATTTCATGAAATCGTTTTGCAAGCCCCAATCTATCCTCCATCTCGAGGAGCTGTGATTCGGCCCGCTTGATGGAATCGCGAACACCCTGTCGCGTTATACCTTCGTTTTCGGCAATCTCGGCAAGGGACAGATCATCATTATAATAAAACTCGATCATGTTTCCCTGCTTTTCTGTCAGCATATCCCCGTAAAAATCAAACAGCAGAGATATCTCCATATTTTTAGCCATGCATCTACCCCCCATCCCAAGATTAAGCACTCTGTAAAGTAATTCACTTTACAGAGGATTATACACCCTGCCATCGCGTTTGTCAACATATAATGGACCGATTTTGAAAATTATATTATGGCATTTGCAGCTACCTGCCAGAGCGCCGGATGACAAAACGGATTAGGGCAATACCGCACAAAGATTGTGCGCTTATTGTCGAGCAATTTTTTTCGGCAAATCCCTAAAAATGCGAGGGCATACTTCCGTATGTTGAGATTTTTTAGGGCAAGGTGTCGGAAA
>JAQWBK010000043.1:6262-7718 GCA_028706415.1 Oscillospiraceae bacterium
GGGGACATTTCATATACATTTACATATAATGCTGATGAAGGGAGTGCATAATTAATGTCAGAAGAATTAGAATTGCAGCACGAAACAAATTTCAGTGAGGGCATTGAGGGGAACATAATTGATTTGGAATTAAAAAAATGTGACCGCGAGGTAAGAGCAGACATAATGGTGGGCAGTAAAGACTGTATCAGGGTTTGGGGACAGGTGATAGACTGTGAATGCAATCCTGTCAGGGATGCACTGGTCAATCTTCTTCGTTCATATACCCATCACGGTAAGACCGAATATGAAGGGGTTGCCTATACCGTGACCGATTGCTGTGGTTTTTATCAGTTTGATGTTTGTGCAGACGAAGAACATGACAAGTACAAAGTTGTCGTCAGCAAAGCACATTGCGGAAAAGAGCGGGTTATAAGAGGAGACGGTATCTGCTTCCCTTGTATTGACTGATTCTAACCACCATTAAAAATGTTATTAATGATGTGCTCATACTGATCTCAAATAAAAATCAAGACATCTTTGCGGTCTGTTTTCCGCCATACAGCGTTGTTGTCGTCGGCGGGCGTCAGCCCGCTCTCCTCCTCCGCCTTGCATGGCGGAAAACATCCTCACAAATTTTGTCTCACCTTTTACTTGAGAACAGTATTAGCTTGACGAAAAACGGGCGGGATTTTAACCCCGCCCGTTTTCTATATCGTTTTTAAATATTCTATGCTCATCCGGGAACATTCCATTGACGATTTCCCCATACTCGGACTATCTTGCTCAACAATCGCCCATTCTGCTCCGGCTTCATAAGCGGCTTCCAAGATCATGGGAATGTTCTGAACTCCATACCCATTTGGGCGATATTCGAACTTTTCAGCCTCCAGGCTATCAACTCGCTTTGAATCCCCGATTAATTCATATAATTGATCCGGCTTTTTACCCGGCATGACAAAGTCCTTTAGGTGCACAACAGGTGCACGGCCGGAATATTTTCGTATATATTGTACCGGGTCCTCCCCTGCGACATTTACCCAACAGGTGTCCAGCTGGGTTTGAAGCAGATCTGACGGAATATTCTCGTACATCAAATCCAGGGCATATTTATCGCCGATTTTTACAAATTCAAAGTCATGGTTATGATACAGTAGGGTTATACCCTGCCTTTTCGCCTCTTCTCCGATAGCTATGATATCGGCAAGTGTCTGCTGATAATCGGGTTGCCCGGGGCGCCTGCTTTCTCCAAGCCCAGGAATTGCAATAAACCTGCATCCGATTGTCTTATAATCTGCTATTACTCCGGCTATATTACCCAATAATTCATCAATCGGTACATGAGCACTCACCGAAGTCAATCCGATTTCATCCAACATAGATTTTATGGCTTGGGGGGTATTGCCAAACAGACCGGCAAATTCAACCCCTTCATATCCCATTTTCTTTACCTTTTGCAGTGTTCCTTTAAAATCCT
>JAQWBK010000043.1:7818-12418 GCA_028706415.1 Oscillospiraceae bacterium
TCATTAGCACAGGAGGGAACACAGGTGAGAACACTACGCATTGGAATGACGGGAACTGATGTTATGGAAATACAGGCCATGCTGAGAAAGCTGGGATTTTATAATGCCGTTCCGGATGGGATTTTCGGGCCGCGGACACAGCAGGCGGTTATCGAATTTCAAAGGAGATACGGTCTTACGCCTGACGGGATTATTGGTGCCAATACATATAATGCCATGGAGCGTTATCTTTTGGGTTACGACATCTACACCATTGTAAGGGGGGATACACTGTATGCGATCGCAAACAGATATGGAACAACTCCAGCCCTTATACAGGCGGCAAACCCCGGAACTTTACCAAACAGCTTGCGGGTTGCACAGCGCATCATCGTACCTTATGGATTTAATGTTGTTGACACGAATATTGATTATACCTATGAAATAATGGAACGGGATATTGAGGGGCTCATGGCACGATATCCGTTCCTCGAGGTGGGGATAACGGGAACAAGCACACTTGGAAGAAACCTGTATTATATTCGCATCGGCACGGGAGCCAACCAGGTATTTTATAACGGCGCACATCATTCACTTGAATGGATTACCGTTCCGGTATTGATGAAATTTATTGAGGAATTTTCCAGATCCTATGCCCAGGGACAAAGTCTTAATGGATATGATACCCAAGATATATGGAATTACAGTAGTATATACATAGTACCCATGGTAAACCCCGATGGAATAGAGCTTGTATTAAACGGATTACAGCCGAGTAACCCCAATTATTATGAGCTAATCCGATGGAATAACGATAGCGCCAACTTTTCAACCACCTGGCAATCAAACAATCGTGGTGTGGATTTGAACCACAATTACAACGCCGGTTGGGAGCAATCCAGGGCAGCCGGAGCCGCTTTAGGAATAACCGGACCCGGCCCGAGCAGATATTCCGGTCCCTCTCCCGAATCCGAGCCGGAGGTGCGGGCAATGGTTGGGTTCACAAGAATCCATAACTTCCGACTGGTGCTTGCTTATCACAGCCAGGGAGAGGTTATCTTCTGGAACTTTCAAAACCTCGCCCCACCCGATGCATTGAGAATAGGCAACATGCTTTCGAGTGTTAGTGGTTACAGACTTGAGGAAGCGAGCGGCATTGCATCATACGCCGGATATAAGGATTGGTTTATTAAAGAGTATCGCCGTCCGGGTTACACCATTGAGGTTGGGCTCGGGGTCAACCCGCTGCCGATTTCACAGTTTGACCGGATTTTTGCCGATAATCTTCCCATTCTTCTGCTTTCCAGCGTGGTTTGATGCTGTTCTCAAGTAAAAGGTGAGACAAAATTTGCCTAAAAAAACACAGCGGGCGGAATTAATCTCCGCCCGCTGTGTTTGATTTCAGTTTTTTTCCATCATGTTGGCAAATATTTCGGAAAGCCTCGGGTCAAACAAAACCCCGGCGTTATCTCTTATTGTTTTTATAGCCTGCTCATTGCTCATGGCGGTAAGATTATCCGAATCGTGCGTCATACGATCATAACCCTCGACAATGGCAATTATCCGTGCCAGCTTGGGGATCTCCTCCCCCTTTAAGCCTTTGGGATAACCCGAGCCGTTCCACCTTTCGTGATGTGCTAACACAGATTCGGCAAGGTCTAGAGTGTTCTCAAAGGAATTCAGAATTCTGTATCCGATAATTGAATGCCTTTTTACCTCATTCCATTCATTGTCGGTTAAGAGATGATTTTTGTTCATCATTTGCTTGTCCAGCACAATTTTGCCTATATCATGCAAATACCCGGCTTCCCTGAGCCTTCTTATCTCATCCTCCGGAAGGTCGAGCTCTTTGCCCAGTCTCTGGCACAGTTCACTCACACGCACAGAATGCTCCTTTTCCCTTGCACTGTTTTCGTGTAGATATTTTATAACACCATCTATCGAGGTCTCCCGAATATGATCCCGCTCCAGCGTCTTTTCCGAATACATGGCATCCTCGGCGTTTTCAAAGATTATATTAATATTATCCTTCTTTTTCAGTTTGGTGGCACAGCCCATCGAAATGTTGCCCCTTATTGCCTTGATATTTTCTTTAGAAACCTCACTTTTTATTTGGGCAATCAGCTTTTTAGCCTCAGCTTTCTCGGTATTGGGCAGCAAGAGGACAAACTCGTCACCGCCCCAGCGGGCTATAATATCTTTTGGGCGGGCTACCCTTCGCAGAACCTCCGCCACCTTTATCAGAAGCGCATCGCCAAAGGCATGGCCGAATATATCATTTGTCAGCTTTAAGCCGTTTACATCCCCGATTATAATTGATATCGGAAGATTATTTTCGCTCTCTAGTTCTTGGATTTTTTCTTCAAAATACCTGCGATTATAAAGACCCGTAAGTGAATCGTGAAAGCTAAGATACTCTTCCCTGTCTCTTTGGTGCTTCTTGTTCGTAACATCCCTAAATACCAAAACAACACCCACCGCATTATCCGATTCATCTCTGATGGGAGACACACTGTACTCAATATAATATTTAAGCTCATCCTTGGCTTGCATCAAGGCATATTTATTAACAAGCAGCGTAGACCCCGACTTAAACACATCCTCAATCGGGTCTATGTTCTCCTCGGTGTCTTCTTTATATATATTAAGTATTTCCTTATAGTTTTTACCGGTTGCATCCTTGCTGCGCCACCCGGTAAGCCTTTGGGCGGCTTTATTAAGTATTTCCACCCTGCCGTCATGGTCAATGACGACCACGCCTTCACCGATCGAAACCAAGGTTTGAAGGTATATTTCCTGCTGCTTAACATGCTCTCGTTCGTCCGTAATATCTTTTATATTTGTTCCTACTCCGATTTGTCCATTAATTGCTTTAACAGGAAATTTTACATTTTTATACGTCCTGCCTTTCCATTCAAGCTCATCAATAGAACTTTTTTTACTTTCAATCACCCGAAGATCGGATTTTCTTATCAACTCAGCAAGATTTTGATCGATCAGCTCAAAATCATCATGGCCGATAACCTCATCTTCTTTGATATTACAAAAGTCTTCAAAGGCTTTGTTTACAAAAACATATTTTAAATTATTATCCTTTAGATAAATGATGCTGTCCTCGGCATCTATAAAGGTCTTGTGTAACGAGAATAAATCTTCAATTTGTCTATGTCTGGTTTTCAACCTTTTATAGTTGTTGTATAACATGCCGAGAACCAAGCCTAAAGCCAGAATTGATGATAATAACAATACAATAAACGCAAAAATCAGTTTATTGTATTCATCCAAAATTGTGCCGACCGGGTTATTGTTGCTGCCGGCAGCTAAAAATTGAAAAATAATCGCTTTCAAGCAAAGCCAACCCTTTCTTAGCTAACCCTTTTCAGATTAATCACAAGGTTAATAAAGTCATATAACACTGTTTCTACTAAATAACTTAAATTCCTTGATTTATCGATAGTAAGTATTATGTTATAACATTTTAAAAATAAAATCAACAGTTATATGTATTTTGATAATAAAAAGAATAATAAATGGGGAAACTATAATGGTCACCTCTAAAAACGCCTTCCGGTGTCTTCCGACAAAAATTCTGCTCGGGATCCGTTCAAAACAGGTTTTTAGAGGTGACCTAATGTAAAAGATTTGGCAAAATTATCTCAAAATGAAAGGAAATTTAACCTTTATGTCATATGTTGATCCATCAATTCGGGAAAAGTTTGAATCACTTTCGGTGAATCTGAAAAATGCAATTCTAGAGAGAAATGTTCAACTACACTCGCTTCAGGACTTGATCAAAGTATTAGAAGAAATCGTGGCAGAGGGCTGACCCCTCTGCCTTTTTTATTATTGCAACGATTTAACTATTTCTTCTGCAGCGGTAAAACCGGACGCCCATGCCCATTGAAGATTGAAGCCCCCGCAGTCACCGTCTATATCCAGCACCTCACCTGCAGCATACAGTCCGGGGATTAAGCGGGATTCCATTGTCTCGGGATTAAAATCCGCGGTTGCAATGCCGCCCGCCGTCACCTGAGCCCCCCTCATCCCTTGGGTCCCTGTGACCTCGATTTCCCACCGATTAATGAATTTAGCGATTATCAAAAGATCTGATTCGCTTAATATATTTACCGATTCATTTAAATCATAACCCGCGGCACGCATTATGGTCTGCCCCAACCGCTTTTGAAGCAGTCCGGTCAGAAGGTCGCCCAAAGACCTCCCCTTCATCAAGGCACGCCGTCTTAAGGTCTTCAAAAGGGTGTTTTCATCCAAATCAGGCAACACATTAAGCACAGCCGCCATTTTCCCTGTTGAGCGGCGCTCCCATTCTGCAACGAAACGAGAAATCTGCATCACCGCAGGGCCGGACAGTCCATATTCGGTAAACAGCACCTCGCCTTTTTCAAAGGCAAGCCGGCGACCGTCAAGCTCGAATGAAATTTGCGCCTCTACCCTGATCCCCTTCACCGCCTTTATGAACTTGGTGTCTGTGCGCACCTGCACAATCGAAGGGAAAATCGGGGTGAGATGATGCCCGATATCGGTTAACAAGGAGTACGCTTCTGCCGAGCCGCCGAGTGATGGCGAGGCAGCCCCGCCGGTGCAAACCAGCACCCGACGG
>JAQWBK010000139.1 GCA_028706415.1 Oscillospiraceae bacterium
ATGGCTATTCGATGTAAGCTATCCACTCTTATGGGTGAAAAGCGTTATAACATCCAAACCGTACATGAAAAAACAGGAATTGCGAGAAGCGCAATATCCAAGCTTTATCATGACAAGACCAATCGAATAGATTATGAAACTCTAAGTAAGCTTTGCGAATTGTTTGATTGTGAGGTAGGTGACCTGTTCGAATACTACAAGAGCGCAGGCATTAAAAACGATGGAGATGATTAAAAATAAAGATAATTTGTATATGGTATTACGATCGGATGGAAGGAGAGTTATGATATGAAGCTTACAAAGCCAATAGCTTACCGTATATATTCTATTTTAGGGTTTGCTTTTCTTTTTGCTTACCTGCTTTCCTTTCTTTTTGAGGGACAGGTTTTATACGGTCTTTTGGAGCATTTTAATGCAGATGCTTCCACTTACATAACCGGAGCGATTGCAGCGCATTTCGCTGGACTGTTTACAGGAGGATTTGTTTCAAAGAATATAGGCTCTGCCCGAAAAGTGATGATTTTCGCCATGGGGCTTTGTGTGTTCCTTTCCATCCCTTTCTATTTTCCGCCCTCCCTGTTATGGGCGGTCGGACTGATTGCAGCCGGATATGCTTCTGGCTGTGCGGTAGCGGCATGGGGATTTTTTCTAAAAGCCTTCACGCCCAAAAATGAACGTTTGCGCTCCTGCGCCGATGTTCTGATTCTTTCAAACCTTCTGATGATCGCCATTAATGTGACATCCACATTATGGTCGCCTTTTGCGGCACTTAGCCTTTCACTAATATGCGTTCCTTTGGGCTGCTTTTTTATCCGACTGTTACCTGTGGCTCTGGAATCGAAAACCCCCTCATCCGTTAGGAACAATGAATCGCTCCGGAGTGACCATCCCCTGTGGATTTTAGCTCTGTTTGTTTTTATTATTACTATCAACTCCGGGCTGATGTATCAGGTCATCAATCCGGCCTTCGACCATCTGACCGGTTTGGTTAGCTGGTATTGGGCGGTGCCGTATATTCTAGCACTTATTATACTGCGAAGCATTCCTTTAAGCAAAAAACGCTCCTCCGTTTTATACGTGGGTATGTCGATGATCATGGCAGCCTTTATAGCCTTTATGCTTCTCGGCCGGAAGGAAACCGAATATCTGATTATAGACACACTGATGCTTGGTGCTTGCGGTATCTTTGATTTGTTCTGGTGGAGTATATTGGGAGAAATGCTGGATCACACAAATAGCCCAGCTAAAGTTTTTGGAATTGGGCTGTCGGCGAATGTGCTGGGAGTTTTATGCGGCGGTGTGCTTGGTATGGCTGTGACCTCTGCCGAACTACCCGGCGCCGAAATTGCAGTGATTGCACTCTGTGTTGTATGTGTAACGCTGGTACTGCTTCCACCCCTGAACCGCCGGCTGGTCTTATTATTAAAGAGCCATACCTATTTAGCGGCGTATGACAATATGAGCCAGTCACAACAAACAGACATCATCCATAAGATAAAAACACTTGATCCTCTGACTGTTCGGGAGAAAGAGGTATTGCAATTGATTCTTTCCGGTAAATCCAACCGTGAAATTGCAGGTGCTTTATATATTAGTGAGAATACTGTTAAAACACATATAAGAAATATTTTTTCAAAATACGACGTTTCAAGCCGTGTGGAACTCGTCAGCACCCTATTAAAGAACCAAACAGCCGAATAATACAGAAAGGCTTATATTATAGTGAATAATCGCCTCTCATGCTTTGGTATGAGAGGCTTTTTGATGTAAACTCACCCTTTGGGATGATGTTTTATCTGACGATTTCCACTAAAATGAAAATGGAGGTGGTATAGTGCAAGTAAAAGTAATCCGTAAACAGCGAAATTTCTATGCCTTGTTTTTTGCATTCAGTACATTTCCTGCAGTTTGGCTTGGTGCCATAACGAAAACCGAAGCCGCCATTGCTATCGGAACTGTCAGCGTTGCTTTTCTCATTTTGCTTATCAAAAAAAATCGTTTGCTCTATGATGCGACGCTCATCTGGGATAATCGTATTCTTGCTGTTTCATCGGCTCTTATCTCTACAACAGGCGGCACAGGGCAAAACCACACAGAGGAGACTGTGGTGTCTACCTTCGGTATCCTGATTGGTACAAAAATTTATCGATGGGGTCTTGATGGTGTTCACGGTGTACGTTTGAGCAACATTGAAATTGACAGACAACGCATGATATTGATCTTTGGAGACGCGACCCGGTCAATGCGAATCGAGCTACTGCACGGTATCACCGATCAAACGGAGATACTGGAGGCCAAACAAAAATTCTGGCACGAAACCGGTGTTTCTGCTAATATCAACGGTTGGTAATCCAGTAAAATTATATCTGTAATGAGAAATAACAAATTGAAATACTATCGAAAGGGTGATACATATGTGTAGGTTTTGTTCACAGTGCGGCGAGCAGCTGCGAGACAAAGTGAAATTCTGCCCGTCATGCGGAAACGCTGCTTCGGAAAAACCGACAACCGGAACTGCAGATACGGTTGATTTCACAACAGGCGGTAGCATCGGTTTCTCTAACCGTATCAATGCTCCCGAAATTGTCGAACACATCAAAAAAAGCAAACGATCTGCACGAGGATGTGCGTTTGTGGTGGTTCCTCTGCCGTTTATCATTTATGTTATAGTCAGCTTTGTATCAGACGAGGTAAAAACAGCCGATGCATTGGTTTTCGGCGGCGGAATATCGGTTGCGTTTCTTTTATTTTATCTGTTATCCTGCTTTATTTCCAATGCAAAGCGAAGTTGGGACGGAGTTGTAACCGACAAGCGGATATACAACAAAACAAAGCAGGTTAGGGACGATGACCGATGGGACACAGAGCACTATACCGAATATGTGATTACCTTCCGCACCGACAGCGGAAAGAAGACACGCAGTGTGGAACGCTTTGACAGAGGGCGCGACGATC
>JAQWBK010000044.1 GCA_028706415.1 Oscillospiraceae bacterium
CGGAATGTTTCTTATTGAAATTAGTATTATAAAAGTAGGCGGCATATAATGCCGCCTACTTTTTATTTGCACACCATACTAATCAGAGCTTTTCATCTTTCCGATTGCTTCCCACAAACCGTTTAGATAGGCCACTCCGAGAGCCCTGTCATAAAGCCCATAGCCCGGTCTTGCCTTTTCGTCCCAAATCATACGGCCATGATCCGGGCGGATATATCCATCAAACCCGATATCATGATAGGCTTTCATAATTTCAAACAAATCCAGGGAGCCATCCGATGAAAGGTGGGAGGATTCGCTGAATTTAAAATCTCCGTCGAATTTCAAGTTTCTCACATGTGCAAAGTGAATGCGCCCCATTCCGCCGAAATACCGAACCAGTTCGGGAATGCTGTTTTTCGGATTCGAGCCCAACGAACCGCTGCAAAGTGTCAAACCGTTGCACTCACTGTCTACCATGTGCAAAATTCGTTCGATATTCTCTTTGCAATTCACTATACGCGGCAGCCCGAAAAGCGGCCATGGCGGATCATCCGGATGCACGGCCATTTTAACGCCCGTCTCCTCACAGACCGGAATAATCTGCTCAAGAAAATACTGAAAATTCTCAAACAGCTTTTCCTCATCCACATCTTTGTATTTATCAAAAAGTATTTTGAGCTCCTTGAGCCTGTACGGTTCCCAGCCCGGAAGTGAATACCCCTCGGAGCCGCTTGCCATTCTTTCCACCAGCCGGTCCGGGGTGATATCCTTTACCATGGCATTGTCGTACATCATGGTTTTTGAACCGTCAGGCAGCGGCTGTGCAAGCTCGCTGCGAAGCCAATCGAAAACCGGCATAAAATTATAACAAATCACCTTTACACCCGCCTTGGAAAGGTTGCGGATGCATTGTTTATAATTCTCAATATATGCGTCTCTTTGGGGAGCACCCAGCTTTATATCTTCATGGATGTTGACACTTTCAATAATCTCCATCTCAAGTCCTACATGGTTGACTTTGCTTTTCAGTGATAAGATATCTTCCATAGGCCAAACATCGCCCACGGGAATATCAAATAAAGCCCCCACCACACCCGTAATTCCGGGTATCTGCCGTATCTGAGCAAGTGTCACGGTGTCATCCTTTTCGCCAAACCAGCGAAATGTCATTTTCATAACCAAACTCCCCCATATTCAACCAAGATACTTATTTAAAGTCTCATTTACCGCATTCTTTCCGGCAATCATTTGCTTGAAATAATCCTCTATTTGTTCGCCAAGGCCGGCTTCATACAAATCAAGTCCGAACAGCTTTTTGCTTGAAAGAATTGGCTTCAAAGCTCCCTCAGCCGTGGCAGGTTGTCCCAGCTTAACAGTGATAAAATTCTGTTGTAGCTCCTCCAGCATGGGATCCGAGCTTAACGGCATTTCATCCCCGTTATCGTCCACCGCCATCAGATAACGGCACCAGCCTGCAAGAACAAGCGGAATAAAGCGTAATGATTTTATATCCAGCTCGTCATGGTTAAGATAGAACTTTAAGGTCTCGCCGAACCGGATGGGTATTTTCTGGGATGTATCGGTTGCAATCCGTTGGGGTGTATCCGGAATAAAAGGATTGGGCAACCTTTTTTCGATCACTTCTTTAATAAACTCCATCGGGTCGATAATTATTGGATCTACCACCACGGGCATCCCTTCATTGTAGCCGATCTTCCCAACCAGCTTGTGAAGCCTGGCATCCCGCATTTCGTCTGCTATAAGGCGGTAGCCCAGCAAGCATCCGAATATGGCAAGTGCGGTATGCAACGGATTTAGACAGGTGGTAACCTTCATCCGCTCAGCGTTTTTAACATTTTCTCTAGTGGTAAAAATCGCTCCGCCAAGTTCAAGGGTCGGCCGACGGTTTGGAAAACTGTCCTCAGTCACCAAATATTGAGGGGTCTCGGCATTAACAAAGGGTGCAATATAAGTCTTTTTATCGGTGCAAATAATGTCCATTCCCGCGACCCCCGTTTTTTCCAGATCATCGCGGATTATTTCGGATGGTCTCGGAGTGATTTTGTCAATCATGGTCCACGGGAACGACACCTTTTCCAGATTGCTGATATAATCAAAAAATGAGGGCTCCACAAGATTGTTTTCCACCCAATGAGTGGCGATATCAAGCATGGCATTTCGCAAGATATCGCCATTATTTGAGCAGTTGTCCATACTGACAAAGGCTATCGGGCATCCCCCGGCTTTAAACCGTTCGTATGCAAGCGCCAAAGCCTTGGACATGGTGTTTCGAGGGGAAGATGGACCCTTCATCAAATCATACTTCACATCCGGCAGATAATCGCCGTCCAGTGTTTTCAGGCTGTATCCCTTTTCGGTAATTGTGAAGCTTACCATCTGGAGGGACGGACAGGTGAATATCGACTTCAGCCTTTCCCAGTCATTCTTGTTTTCAGGGCTGCCGATAAGGGATTCGCCCACACCGGCAATTATCCTTTTATCGGTTGTACCATCCGGATTTAACAGAACAAGAAGGCTCAGATCATCATGGGGTTTATAAATCTTTTGGATAATCTCCTCATCATAAACCTCGACCGCCACTATTCCGGTATTGGCTTTCCCAATATCCAGCAGCTCATGCTGCAATGCAGCAATAAAACCCCTGAATATGTTCCCTGAACCAATATGCACCCATATCGGCTCGGATTTGGTTTGCAATCTCATTTTGTCAATATCGAACTGGGGCAAGGCCACCCCGGTCGCTCCCCAGTCCTTCTTGTTTGCCAATGAATCTTTGTTTAATGTCAGCATATTTCATCATCTCTAATAATTATTTTAAAGGCTTTGCGTATAACTAAATACTAATCACTCATTAAAAACGTTATGGGCGCATTGTATTAGCCTTCCAGCTTTTTTGCCATCATCTCTGCCTTCACTGCCAGCTCGGCAGCTTTAAAGGCGTGCTCCTGTGTCATGGCGTTCTCGGTTCTATTAAGGCAATCTAAAATCAGCTGGCCGAAATACGGACACCCTACCTTATTATTGACAGGCATATACTTTTCAACTTCGTGGTTTACAAGATAAACATTGTCGCTGGTTGACTCCCTGCCCACATCAATATATTTTCTAAGCTCTATGTAACCTTCGGTACCCAGAATTAGAAGTCGGCCGTCTCCCCATGTACCCAGAGCGTCCGGTGTGAACCAATCCACGCGTATATAACCTGTTGCCCCGTTATCGGCGGTCAGGGAAACATCTCCGAAATCCTCGAAATTCACCTTATCCTTGTGAGTATAGTTAGCCACACGCGAGCGTTCAATGGTTGCATCCTTGGCACCAGTATAAAACAGGAACTGATCAATCTGATGACTCCCGATATCGCATAAAATGCCGCCGAATTGTTCCTTTTCATAAAACCAATCAGGCCGGCCTCTGCCTTCCCGATGGGGGCCGAGACCCAACACCTGGATCACCCTGCCAATCGCCCCCCGTTCGACCAACTGACCGGCATAGACGGCACTTTGAACATGAATGCGCTCGCTGTAATAAACAGCATATTTTTTACCTGTGGTCTGCACCTTTTCCTTGGCAGCCTCAAGCTGCTGAAGGGTTGTCAAGGGAGCTTTGTCGGTAAAATAGTCCTTGCCTGCATCCATTACCCGAAGCCCTTGTGCACAGCGCTCAGAAGCGATATTGGCACCGGCAACAAGATGAACCGAATTATCGCAAAGAATCTCATCCTCACTGCGGGCAACCTTTGCCTGGGGGAATTGCTTACAGTAGGCAGCTACCTTGGCAGGGTCGGGATCATAAACCCATTTTACCTGGGCACCCGCCTCTATGAGCCCCTGGCTCATTCCGTGTATGTGGCCGTGATCGAGGTGGGCTGCTGCAAATATAAATTCTCCGTCTTTGCATACTCTGTTTGGCATCCCTTTGGGAGCATAATTCATTCCGGTTTCGCTTGACATTTTAACTCCTCCTTATATTTAAATTGGATTATTCAGCAAGGGTAAATGAGTGATTAGTATTATTAAACTTTTCTTCCCACCGTAATGCTTTCATCTTCAAAATTCTCGATATTGGTAGACTTCTCATAAAAATGAGGAACGCTTTTCTGAATGCCTGCGACGGTATAGAACGGGTCATCATTTCTCATCGGCAGCTTAACCGGAGCACGGCTGACCGAAGCTTTATAAATCGCGGTAATCAGCTCCAATGTCCTTTTGCCGTCCTGTGCCGTTATCAGGGGAGAACCGCCTTTTTCCAGCGCCCGCATCACATCGTCTATAAGCATGGTATGCCCTTCCTCATAGGGCTGGTCGGGCAATAATTTATAAAATTCTTCAATTTCTTGTTCGGTTTTTTCATCCCTCACCGGAAAACCGCTCCCCATAGGCTGGGAAGCATAAACCTTCCAAGGTGCTGAAATGCGTGCCCTTTTCCCCTGAAAAACAACCTGCTGTTCCTCACCATGATGAACAACCGAACTGGTTATCTGAGCCAGGGCATTCTGCTTGTATTTAAGAAGCGCAATCGAAAGATCCTCCACCTCGGCATTGTCATGAGAGGTGTTTGCCATAATAGCCTGTACCTCTTCAGGCATACCCATCATCCAAAGCATCATATCAATGTGATGCACGGCATGATTCAGCGTGCAGCCGCCACCTTCTTTTTCCCAGGTGCCTCTCCACCAAAGGTCATAGTAGTTATGACCTCTCCACCAGAACGAATCGGCCTGTGCGTGCACAATATCCCCCACCAGTCCCGAATCCAGCGTCTTTTTCAGATTCATATACCCGGCGAGAAATCTGTTCTGTGCAACCACGGTTAACAGCTTTCCGCTTCTTTTCTGTGCGGCCAGCATGGCATCACATTCCTCGAGAGATGCAGCCATTGGCTTTTCAACAAGCACATTTTTCCCGGCATTCAGACCGTTAATCGCAATCTCTGCATGAACATAAGGAGGGGTGCAGACATCAATAAGATCAATGTCATCTCTGTCTAGAATTTTCTTATGATCATCGTACACCTGGGCATCATCTAAATTAAACTTCCTTTTCTTTTCTTCCGCTTTTTCGGGAAAAATATCAACGAGCGCAACAATCTTGCATCTGTCTGGGAACTTCAGATACCCTTTGATATGACTTGGGGATATGTTTCCTGTACCGATAATGGCTACCCTTAGCATAATTATGACCATCCTTTCACAGAAGGTTTGAAAATCTATTTTTCAAACCTAAATTATAATATACACATAGCATTCTATTGTATAGTATATTTTATCTTCTAATAATCTCCATGAAGTATTTTGTATCATTTGTACTATTTGCTCATAATCTATCTTTAACCCGGCAGGTATATGTTATAATAAGTTATTACTTATTATAACATATATTGCACTATTGACAAAATTCCTAGCAAACATATAATTTATACTAATCACTCATTATAACGGAGGGACATTATGAATGTTGAAACAGCGGATACACTCTACAACATCTATCCGGAGCTGCTTTATGCGGTGGATAGAGTTTCTGTGCCCAGCTGGAAATTGAGCAATTCCATAAATGCCCACAACCTGATGTTGGTCTATGACGGGCGGGCTGAATTTACCTACTCCGACATTACCAAGACGGCAACCAAAGGGAGTCTGATTTATTACAAGCCGGGCGACTTCAGGGTAGCCCGCACCTTTCGGGAGGCGCCCATGAAATGTTACGCTGTCGAATTTATGTATACATACCCGACCTATTCGGGTGGTGAATGGTCCCTAAGCACCCCTTCGCTACCATTGGGTTTTTATCAAAAATTGACCGATGCTTATCTTTTTGATAAGGTAAGTAATCTTTTTTCATCTCTTACAAAAAACGCCTTGTCATCTATGGAAAGATCAAAAGCCCGGCAGCGAACCGTATTTTCCGAGATTTTATATTTGCTTTTCCAAAACGCGGAAGGTAACAGCTATAATTATTCTGCCATACGCAAAGTGAGAAATGTAATCAGATATATGACCGAGCATTTTGATCAAGATATCACCCTTAATCATCTCTCTGATTATGCAAATGTCAGTCAGTCCTATTTAGGCAAGATTTTTAAAAGTGTTACCGGCAAATCACCGATTAATTATTTGATTGAAATACGCATTAACAAGGCGAAATGCCTATTACAAGACGGATTTTCTGTAACCAAGGTTTCTCGCTTGGTTGGCTTTAATGATATTTATTATTTCAGCCGCACTTTTAAAAAGCTGGAAGGTCTCAGCCCCTCCGCTTATATGGCTATACGATAAATGCAAACAGCAATATAATTGAATGTTATCGGGTTTATTCGGTTGGATAAGGAATTTATTCCCTTGCATTTTATGCGCAAATACAATAGAATTATAGCAAAGATGGTTGCATAATATCGGGAAAAGAGACTTTCGATATGCATATTAAAATATTTGATAATATAAAGCATTCTGAGAACGATAATGTTACCGGATTAAAAGGGCTCAGAAAACGCAATCTGCCATACATATTTATATGGATGGTCTATTATGCATGGGTTGTTGCCTTTGCCACATGGTGGACGGCATCCCCCCTTTCAGAGCATGTTTTCGGCTCCAACATCAGAAGTCTTATGCACTTGGTTAATCTATTTTCTTCTGCTGTCTTTATTCTTATTATAAAAAAAGAATGGTTTATCAAAATGTCGCGGATAGGCGCAGTATGCATCATTGCAGGAATGAGCGTGTTTTTGCTTGTACCTTCTGCCGCTGCTCAACTTATCAGTGCCATAATCATAGCGATATTTCTCGGCTGTGTGAACACAAGCATTTTAATGCCCTTTGTCTTCTCCTTAAACAATACCGAAAAGCTGTATGCCGTGGTCGGGAGCAATCTGTTAATCAGTCTGATTTCATTATTCCAAAACAGCAGCTATGGAAACAATCTAAAGGGGCAGGACAACCTGCTGTTATCCTTTGTCATCTTGATTATTGCACTGAGTTCGGTCTTGTTTTTCAAAAAGGAGGACATTCTTCCCGAACATGCAAATAATAATGTAACCACTCCAAAAATACCGTCAAGAATTTATCTGTTATTATTTTTTAACTGTGCCTTTGCAATTCTGGGCAAAGGTGTGGGTACAGGTGTGCTGAATATCACGGCAGGACTCTTTGGAAATTCGTTCATTTTTTTATATTATATAGGGGGGCTTGTCGGCTGCCTTATCTTTTTTTCAATTTATGCACTCACTTCAAAGGCGTTTGTTCTGCTTGGAAATATAGGCTTCGCTTTTATATCAATGGGCTTTTTTTGCAATGCCTTTGCTGCACAAGCACCCCAAATGGTTATGTTTTTCGCTGTATTTCTGGGAGTAGGTAACACTGTGGGAATGATTAATTTATATTATATTATCGGGATAATCGGCAGGAAGTATCAGAGTATGCGCTATCTGAAAATGTCCATTATTTTTATAGGAATTTTCGGAGGGGCGTCGGGGGTGGCTGTGGGGAATTTAATCCATGTTGCCAATACTTCTGAAATTGCCTTAATAGCCTCTCTTATTTCGGTCTCGGTGTTGATGCTTTTCATGATTTTTTCTCCCCTCTTTGTACAGGAGAAATATTACAGCGACTGGGCTAGAGACTCCAGCATGATGGAAATCGATAATGAGCATCTTTATTTATTTAAGGAATATCAGCTCAGCAAGCGTGAAATCGAGGTATGCAAGCTGCTGATACAGGGCTATACCCTACGACAAATATCGGCAATGCTGTCAATTGCCTATTCCACGGTAAACACACATTGCACCTGTGTATATAGGAAATTGAATATTAACAGCCGGGCGGAATTGTTGATTTTATTCAAGGATTACATAGTAAAATAACCGAATATTCGTTTAAAACCGCGTTTCATTAGAAGTAATGAGGCGCTTTTTTGCGCTCTCATATAATTTATCGAGTTGTAAATAATCATTGTATAACATAGAATTAATACTGTTCTCAAGTAATACTGTTCTCAAGTAAAAGATTAGACAAAATTTGCGAGGTTGTTTTTCGTCATGCAAGGCGGAGGAGGAGAGCGGGCTGACGCCCGCCGACGACAACAACGCTGTATGGCGGAAAATAGACCGCAAAGATGTCTTGATTTTTACTTGAGAGCAGTATAAGATGTAGATAACCAAAAAAGTACCAAGAAAGTATTGTCACGAATGAATGAAGGTGTGTCGATGTTTTCGATTGATAAGCTTCGTATGAAGTTTAACAAAAATAATAAAACCACCCTGCTTGAAAATCCCAAACCTTATCAACAAAGGCTTTCTCTGTTGACAGCATTGGAGTATAAGATTTTCATGTTGCTGCGAGAAGGCTTTTCAAAAAAAGAGTGTTCCCAAAGACTTGATATGAAACGGGGGGAAATAAAGCGTTGCGTGAAAATCATTCACAAGAAATTGAATTTGAAGTCTTCTGCTGAGCTTATTGTCAGGTATCGAGAAGAAAGTTAAAGCGCATGTGCAAGCCCATCATTTCGCAAAGAGTTCAATAAATACATTATTAAACTCTAAAAACTCAAAAATTAAAAAATGAGGTGTTTTTTGTGAAGTGCTTAAAGGTAATACTTTGTATGCTGTTGGTGATCGGCCTGACCTTTTCACTTGTCGGTTGTACTCTTGGTGGCAATATCAAAATAGGCAAAGATGGCAATGTGAAAATAAAAGGCGAAGACGGCGATCTTGAAATCGGAAAAGCTAAATGGGATAAATCGAAAATGTTTGGCCTTGATGCTCCCAAAGCAAAACTTGAGAGCTCTATGATTACAGGTGACTCTTCAGTTTATGTCTTTTCTGAAATGAAGGAAAAGGATGCCGAAGCGTATACTAAAAAAATCAAGGATTCGGGATTTACTTACAATACATTGGAAATGCAAGACTTTAGCTATACAGGAACAAATAAAGAAGGCCAGACCATTAGCTTTATTTATAGCAAGGATAACGGCGGCGGTACACTTTCTGCATCTCAAGGCGAAAAGCCCTCCGAGGAGGAGGAAGGCAACCATGCAGTTATTGACGGTACCAACCGAGAGTGGGAAAGCGATAAAATTGGAGGTTTGCCCGATCCGGGTAAACCCGTCACAAACTTTTGGGCTGTAGATAATAGTGCCTGTTATACCTTTGAGAAGATGGATGACTATCTGGAATATGTCGAGGAAATCAAATCATGTGGTTTTACGGTTGATCCCACGGTTTTAGAAATTAATGGTTCTTATAATTATTCAGCTGCAAACCAAAACGGAGACAAAATATCATTCTATGCATCTGACGAGATGAGCACCTTAACCTTTGAGAAAAACGACTGATACAATCACCCATTTTAACCGATGAAACCGTTAATATAAATTTTGGAGGTATTATAATGAATTGTACAAATTGCGGAAAAGAAATTGCCAACTATGCGAAATTTTGCGACGGCTGTGGAACCCCCATTGTAACGCAGCAGGTAAATCCACAAGCGGCACCCGTGCAGGCTCCTGTTACAAACGATGATCAGGAAAACAAAGTTATTTTTATTCTGTCTTATTTGCTGTTCTTCCTTCCCCTGGTTTCCTGCCCGAATTCAAAAACCGGTCGGTTCCACGCCAACCAAGGACTTTTACTGTTAATTACAGCGGTTGCCGGTTCAATCGCAGTCGCTATTTTATCCACAATATTATTTTCTATATCATGGAGATTATGGACAATTATACCTTTGTTTTCATGGGCGTGGGGTATTGCCGTAATCGTTCTGGTTGTTATGGGTATGATAAATGCCAATAAGGGCGAGCAAAAGCCGCTTCCGATTATCGGAAAATTCACGCTCATAAAATAAGGAGTGAAAATAATGTTTTAAAAAAACATTTATATTTTTACTCGTTATGATATTAGCTCTTTTATTTGTGTCATGCACTAACGGAGAACCTAAAAATGAGAGCAATAATGCTCCTTCAGAAAACAGCAATACCACGGTTGAGGGCGATGAAACCTCTGAAACCTTGCCGATCGCTCAGGGCGACCCTGTTCCGATATTCACCGTTGACTGGCCTTCCGAGATGCTTCCTACCGACTTCCCTAATTTGGGGAAAGTAACAAAGGTTTTCGATTCCAGATTTTTCGGGAAAATGATCACGATCAATTGGACTATGCTGAGCGAAGATCAGGTTAAAGAGATTGTGGATAAACTGAATGCTTATCTTGACTATGATCATGCATGGCAGGGCTCTTTTTATAGCGACGGCATAATACTAATATCCGACTAATACTGTTCTCAAGTAAAAGGTGACAGATTTCTTACTGAAATCTGTCACCTTTTTTTGTGTTGGAGGGTGTAGGCGGCGGCTCGTCATGCGGGTACCCCTGCTTAAATTGAATAAATATAAAATACACCCTTATTAAAACAAAGTAATTTTATAATAACCCTACCCAGTCGTGTTAAAGTATGATATAATTTGGGATGAATTTTGGCAAAAAGGAATGAATCTATGGATATTTTTGGGTTATTAGAGCTGATAGGCGGTCTGGCGCTATTTCTATTTGGCATGAGCCTTATGGGAACCGGTCTTGAAAAAAGTACCGGCAATAAGCTCAAGGGTTTATTGGAGCGTTTAACATCAAAAAAGTTGAATGGTTTGTTGCTAGGCATGGGTGTAACCGCAATCATTCAAAGCTCCTCTGCAACCACTGTCATGGTGGTTGGATTTGTGAATTCCGGCGTAATGACCCTAAAACAAGCCATACATGTAATTATGGGTTCAAATGTGGGCACAACCGTAACGGCTTGGGTTTTGAGCTTAACCGGTATTAAAGGCGACGGCCTGTTGATCAATCTGATGAAACCTGCTTCCTTTACTCCTATACTCGCCCTTATTGGTATTATCTATTATATGTTTATTAAGAATGAAAGAAAAAAAGATATTGGCTTAATCCTGCTTGGATTTGCCACCCTGATTTATGGTATGGAAGCCATGTCGGCCGCAGTAAAGCCATTGGGCGAAGTGGAAGGTTTCAGAAATATATTACTCATCTTCTCAAACCCCATACTCGGCTTGTTAGCCGGTGCTATATTCACCGGGATTATTCAAAGCTCATCCGCCTCGGTGGGTATTCTGCAGGCTTTATCTGCGACAGGGCAGATTACCATGGGAACCGCCATACCCATAATAATGGGGCAAAATATCGGCACTTGTGTTACAGCATTGATCGCGTCAATCGGCGCCAACAAAAATGCCAGGCGTGCGGCACTGGTGCACCTTTACTTCAATATAATAGGCTCTATCGTATTCGTTTCTCTTTTTATTGTATCTAATGCATTGTTTGATATTGCATTTTTTGGTTGGAAGACCAACTATATATTAATTGCACTTGCCCATTCAGCATTTAATCTTTCGTGTACAGCTCTGCTGCTTCCCTTCAGCGGGTTCTTAGAAAAGTTGGCACACAAGTCCATACCCGATGATGACAAACAAGACAAAATTTTGCTGCTGGATGTTCGCTTGTTTTCAACTCCGTCAATAGCCCTCAACCGCAGCAGGGATGTTGCAAAGGAAATGGCTCTTATTACAATGGAAGCAATAAGGCAGTCATTTTCATTGGTTTCTGAATATGATGAAAAGGCCGCGCAAAAGGTGAGGGATGCAGAGCAGCAAACCGACGCCTATGAGGATGCTTTGGGGACATACCTTGTTAAATTATCCAATCAAAACTTAACTACCAAAGATAATATAGAAGCCTCTAAACTCCTTTTTCTTATCGGTGAATTCGAACGCATATCGGACTATGCAATGGAGATCACAGAATCCGCCAACGAAATGAATGATAAAAAAATACAGTTCTCCGGATCGGCAAGAAAATCAATGAAGGTTATGTTATCCGCCGTTGAAGAAGCGGTGGAAATGGCAGTGGATTCTTTTTGCAACAATGATATTATACTGGCTGCAAAGGTTGACCCTCTTGAGGAAGTTATTGACGACTTGAAGGGTCTGATGAAAAAGCAGCATATCGGAAGGCTGCAATGCAACGAATGCACAATCGAGATGGGATTCATTTTTTCCGATATGATATC
>JAQWBK010000140.1 GCA_028706415.1 Oscillospiraceae bacterium
CACCTCTAAAAACCCCTTCCGGCGTCTTCCGGCACAATTACCGCCGGACTGCGTCAAACCTCCTCGTAATGCGGAAAGCATTGCTTCGTCGGCTTTCCTTGCCCGACAAAAACTCTGCTCGGAATCCGTTCAAAACAGGTTTTTATACTACTCTCAAATAAAAGGATCGATAAAATTGTCGCTCAAGACGCGTTCTTCTTTAAAGAACGAATCGCTCCATTTTATCGGCTTTTATTATTGAGATTAGTATTAGAGGTGACCTTAATAACAAAGAGATATGTTCTCCGAGAGAACATATCTCTTTGTTATTATTATGGTCGTAATAATATCAGTTGGGGCTAAAATGAATTATTTTGATTTATGCTAATGGCTGAGCGACTGAACCGAAGTATGTTGTCAAAGGTATCTGCCAAATCAGTCTCGGATCGCAGCTTGGCAAGCTCAAAAGGGATGGCCTTTTGATTTATACTGAATACCGATGTAACCCCTTGGTCATATATTGCACCCATGTCACTCTCAATATCTCCAACAACCGCACATACCGGAACATTAAATTTCTTGGCTCGGGCTGCTATGCCGGAGATTACCTTGCCCCGTACGCTCTGCCCGTCGATTCTGCCTTCACCGGTAAAGACCATATCACAGCCCGCCAGATGGTCATCGAAATTTGTAACCGATAACATGGTATCGATACCCGATTTCAAACGGGCTGATAAAAGCGCATATAGTCCCGCCCCCATTCCGCCTGCGGCCCCCCCGCTTTTGATAGAGGAAATATCAATACCGAGTTGATTTTTCACCATATTGGCAAAATAAATCAGATTATCATCAAGCAGCTTAACCATATTATTATCTGCTCCTTTTTGGGGAGCAAAGACATAAGCGGCACCGGTACTGCCATAAATCGGGTTGTCTATATCGCACATGACGGTCAGCCGTATTGATTTTAACCCGGGCATTATTTGGGATGTGTCAATTTTCGCAATACGATCAAGGGTTTGACCCACCGGAACGAATACGTCTCCATTTGCATCCAGAAATTTTACACCGCAGGCGGCGGCAGCCCCACAGCCTGCGTCATTTGTGCAGCTGCCTCCAAGGCCGATTATGATGTGAGACACCTTTTGTAAAGCCGCATCTGCAATAAGTTGCCCCACCCCGAAGGTGGTGGTTGTGGCAGGATTTTTTTGGCTTCCAACCATGGGCAGACCTGCGGCGGCGGCCATTTCCACAACAGCCGTCTCACCGTCATCTAATATACCATATTCTGCTTTTATCGGCTGGCCGTACGGGCCTTTGGCCGAAATTGTTCTGCAGGTCCCACCACAGGCGGTAAGAAAGCAATCCACCGTACCCTCCCCGCCGTCGGCCATGGGGATTTTGATAACCTTGCAGGAAGGATAGTACCGCCCGATACCGCCTTCCATAATGGTGCAGATTTGATATGAACTCATGGTGCCTTTAAACGAATCCGGAGCAAGAATAACCTTTTTCATATTAAAACAGATTCCCCTCTTACACTAATCTCGGCCTTATCTCAGCGTTAATTTGGTATAACCATAACCGAGACACCGTCGGGTATGGCAGTTATGGTTGCCTTGGGGTTTCCTAAAATTTCTTCTGCCTTATTTAAGGCATCCTGTAAATTATCCGCAGGGATCATGTGCAAGTCCTCAATTATATCATGGGCAACCTCGGACACATAAATAACCGAGGCATGCTGTAGAACCCTAATAAGCACCTGCACCTGCCATTGATCCGGTGTGGTTTCATTTCTTCCCCTGCTCAAAAACTCTTGAAGTGTTATATTAATGTCAGGCTGGTCTGCCAACTGCTTATAAAACCCTTGTCCGCCATGCCCATCGTTGGATCGTGCCACCATGATGATAACGCCGCCCTTTTTTACCGCCCCCTCGGCCGCTGTCATTCCCTTAACAGCCTGATATATGTTTTGATCCAGAGGGTAGCCACCGTTTGAGGTGATGACGATATCCGACCGAACGGCGCTAACCTTGCATAAATCGGATAAGAAGTCACATCCGGCCGCATGGGCTTGCTCCATATCACCGGCCACTGCAAATATGGTTTCCTTTTGGGCATTAATAACCACATTGACGATGAATGCCAGTTTTGCTTTTCGGGCTGCCCATACCATATCCTTATGGAGTGGATTGCCGTCAAGAATACCTGTTCTCGCCCGCGGATTTGCAATAAATTCAGAGCAGTGATTTGCCAAAACCGTCGTTCTGCTGGCGATGCCCGGCAGGACGCTTTTTCTTGCGCCGGAATAGCCCGCGAAAAAATGAGGCTCAATAAACCCTTCCGAAACCAAAAGATCGGCATCATAGGCAAGCTTGTTGATGATGAGTTCTCCGCCCGAAGGCAGGGTTCCAATATTTACAAGCTTTTCGGTCTCGTCACAATCATGAATATATATCGTTTCATTTTCCACAATATCGGGGCCAAATTTGTCGATTAGTTCATGTTTTGTGGTTCCTCGATGGCATCCGGTAGAAATCAAGATGGTAATTTTCGCGTCAGGGCTTCCTTTTCGAATTTCCTCTAGCATAGGCGGAATGATTGCTTTACTGGGTACCGGCCGCGTATGATCGCTTGCGATGATAACCACATTATGTTTACCACGGGCTAAATCTCTTAGTCTGGGCGTTCCAATGGGGTTATCAAGAGCTTCAAGCACCAGCTCGGTCTGCCCCTTTTCGACGGGACAGTCGTGAATTCGGGATACCAACACCCCCTGCAACCGGTCGTTTGGGATATCTAATTCAACAAATTCTTTTCCATATGGGAACCGCACAATCGACATAATAAGAACCATATCCTTTCTGGGTTTTATGCTAGCAAGAGATATATAACCAAATATAAAAATGACGCT
>JAQWBK010000045.1 GCA_028706415.1 Oscillospiraceae bacterium
CAATAGTTGAGGCAATAAATTTTTCATACATTCTGGGAAAGGGTGGTAATAAATATGTTTTTACAAGAAGCAGAGGATCGCATGCGTCAGCTTGATATTGAGCTATCCCGTACAGCAGATAAGGCAAAGCTCCGAGAGCTGCAGCAGGAAAAAGGCCAGCTGCTTGCTCAGGCATACGGAAGCATAAGCAGCTTTGACCGGGTATATCTGGCGCGTAAATCCACCCGCCCGGGCGTAAGGGACTATATCGGGCGGATTTTTACAGATTTTTTTGAAATGCACGGTGATCGCCTCATGCAGGATGACCCGGCTGTTATTGGGGGAATTGCCGCCCTTGACGGCCAGCCCGTAACCGTAATCGGGCACTGCAAGGGAAAAACACTTGATGAAAATATAAAATATAATTTTGGCATGCCCAACCCCGAGGGCTATCGCAAAGCTCTCCGATTGATGAAACAGGCGGAAAAATTCCGCCGCCCCATAATCACCTTCATTGATACCCCCGGCGCATATCCGGGTCTTGAATCCGAAATGCACGGACAAGGCGAGGCAATTGCCCGCAACCTGATGGAAATGGGGGGTCTGACGGTGCCCATTATCTCTATTGTGATTGGGGAAGGGGGCAGCGGCGGGGCTCTTGCGCTGTCGGTTGCTGATCGTATATGGATGCTGGAAAACGCGGTCTATTCCATTCTCTCCCCCGAGGGGTTTGCATCTATACTTTGGAAGGACTCCTCCCGGGCAAGAGAAGCGGCCGAGCTGATGAAGCTCACCGCCTATGACCTGTATACCCGGGGTATCGTCGACAGGTTGTTTGGCGAGCCGGCGGGTGGGGTGGACAGCAATTCCCGCTCGATTTATGAGCGAATGAAAAATGCCCTGCTGAGCGAGCTTTCAATCCTCGGCAGACAAACCGGCAAAGCCCTTGTCGAACAGCGGTATAAAAAATACAGGCGTATCGGTGACTGCACTTCAAAATGAATAACATTTGAAATGTACGAAAGGATTATTTAGATAATGAACAATAAAATTACTCAGCTACTCGGAACTAAATACCCGCTTATACAAGGGGGCATGGCAAACATCGGAACCGGAGTGTTTGCTGCTGCGGTATCCAATGCCGGAGGGCTTGGGCTTATTGCTGCAGGTGCCATGAATACAGAACAGCTCAAAAAGAATATTGATGAATGCCGCCGCCTTACCTCTAATCCCTTTGGTGTCAATATAATGCTCATGAATCCGCAAACCGAAGAAATGGCGCAGATCATCATTGATGAAAAAATACCTGTAGTGACAACCGGCGCCGGAAACCCTGCCCGCTTCATTCCCGCATGGAAAGATGCCGGTATTCGGGTAATTCCGGTTGTGCCATCGGTCGCTCTGGGCGTAAGGCTGGAGCGGGTGGGCGCCGATGCACTTGTTGTTGAGGGCACCGAAGCCGGCGGTCATATTGGGGAGCTTACAACCATGGCGTTGGTTCCCCAGGTTGCGGATGCTGTGAAAATACCCATTATTGCCGCAGGCGGTATCGCCGACGGCCGTCAGCTACTGGCGGCATTTGCCCTGGGAGCAGCCGGTGTTCAGGTCGGAACATGTCTTCTGGTATCAGAGGAATGTCCCATCCATGAAAACTATAAAAAAGCAATCCTTGAGGCACGCGATACAGACACCACCGTAACCGGCCGTATTTGCGGGGTGCCTGTTCGCATACTAAAAAACAAGATGGCACGGGAATATGTCAAGCGGGAAAAGGAAGGTGCCGACAAGGCCGATCTTGAAATGTTTACTCTGGGCTCCCTGCGCAAAGCAGTGTTTGACGGGGATTTGAATTTCGGTTCACTTATGGCAGGACAGGTGGCGGGTATGTGCAATCGCATTCTCCCTGTCACCCAAATTATCGAGGAAATGTTTACAGGCTGTAAAGCCGCTTATGATAACCTTCCTCAATTCTGAAAGGCATGTTTGTATATGAAAATTGGATTTATATATGCCGGGCAGGGCAGTCAAGCCGTTGGTATGGGAAGGTCGTTATACCGGAACTATCAAGCCGCCCGTCCGGTGTTTGACGACTCGGTTATGGATTTCGATTTGAAGGAGCTGTGCTTTAACGGTCCGGCAGAGCAACTTAACCAAACCCAATTTATCCAACCCTGCATGGTGGCGGTAGCCGTTGCAGCCACATGTGTGCTTGCCGACAACGGAATACTCCCCGACATGGCCGCCGGACTCAGCCTTGGTGAATACTCGGCGTTGTATGCCGCCGGAGCTTTTGATGCACGCACGGCGCTGTCCCTTACACGCTTTCGCGGGCAGGTAATGGAAAGCAGTGTGCAGGGCATAGACGGCAAAATGGCGGCGGTTCTAGGGCTGGAGCGGGAGCTGTTACAAGCCGCCTGTGATGAGGGTTGCAGTTTGGGTACGGTTCAGATTGCAAACTATAACTGCCCCGGTCAGATGGTCATAGGGGGGGAGGCTGCCGCCGTTGAAAAGGCATCTCAGGCGGCAATAGCGAAAGGGGCGCGTCGGGTGCTGCCCCTAAATGTCAGCGGGCCGTTTCACACCTCCCTTTTATCCCCCGCCGCAGAGAAATTGGCAGAAAAACTGAGGGGTATCAAAATAAACGAACTGAATATTCCGGTGATATTCAACGCCACCGCCCGTCCCCTTCAAAATGATGAAACCATAGTCCAGCTTTTAACACGCCAGGTAATGTCACCGGTCTATTTTGAAGACAGCATCCGTTACATGGAGCAGTCGGGGGTCACGACCATAATTGAAATTGGCCCGGGCAAGGTGCTAAGCGGTTTTGTCCGCAAGACTGCGCCATCCATGACCGTATTATCGGTTGAAGACGGGGAAACCATGGAAGCTGCAATCGCAGCAATAAATAATACAAGGCACTAATTAAAGTCCTGCTGTCTATACGCTCTGTTCTCCGCCCATCGGTGAGGATAACCAAGACAGACGAAAAACAAACCGCAAAGACAGGATGATTTTAATTAGGGATTAGTATAAGCAGGAGGTCATCTGATGTCAGAAAACAATAATAAAAAAACCGCCATCATTACAGGCGGCAGCCGCGGAATAGGCAGAGCCATCTGTCTTAAGCTGGCAGAACAAGAAATGAATCTTGTAATCAGCTATGCGGGCAATCATGCAGCCGCCACACAGACCCAAGAGGAATGCGAAAAGCTGGGCGCCAATGTGGTGCTGGTTCAGGGTGATGTGTCACAGACAAAGGACTGTGAAGCACTTTTTGAAGCCGCCGCACAATTCGGGCGGGTGGATATTCTGGTAAATAACGCCGGCATAACCCGAGACAACCTGATTATCAGGATGAGTGAAGAGGATTTTGATCGTGTTGTTGATGTAAACCTCAAGGGTGTTTGGAACTGCCTAAAGCTCGCCTCAAGGATAATGATGAAGCAGCGTTACGGGCGGATTATCAACCTGTCATCGGTGGTGGGGGTTACGGGAAATGCCGGGCAAACC
Organism: Oscillospiraceae bacterium; assembly: GCA_028706415.1. Taxonomy (GTDB): domain Bacteria; phylum Bacillota; class Clostridia; order Oscillospirales; family Acutalibacteraceae; genus Avimonas. Next base: position 3,493 of record JAQWBK010000045.1, read on the forward strand.
AACTACGCCGCCAGCAAAGCAGGAGTTATCGGCATAACAAAGGCCCTGGCAAGGGAGCTTTCTGCAAGAGGGGTTACGGTCAATGCAATAGCCCCGGGATACATTGATACCGATATGACAGCCGCCCTGAGCGATGAAATGAGGGAAAAGATTAAAAATGCCATTCCCATGCGGCATACCGGAAAGGGTGAGGATGTGGCTTCCCTGGCGGCCTTCCTCGCCTCCGACCAGGCGGGATATATCACCGGACAGGTTGTTCATGTGGACGGCGGTATGGCAATGTGAAATCAGCTGGATAAAGCTGTAGCTTTTTACTTGAGATCAGTATAATATCATACACCTGAAGGGAATGAGGATTAACATGAAAAGACGCGTTGTGGTGACCGGACTTGGTGCAATAACCCCTATCGGCAATACCGTCGACGAGATGTGGAACCGAGCTAAAGCCGGAAAATGCGGTATAAATTTGATTACCGGATTTGATACTACCGACTGCAAGGTTAAAATTGCGGGAGAGGTAAAGGCGAACATTGAGGAACTGATTGACAAGCGGGCTGCCAAGCGTATGGATCGCTTTTCACAGTTTGCCGTGATAGCCTCAAAGGAGGCATATAAAATTTCCGGTCTTGAGGATGCAGAATATGACTCCAACCGATTTGGAGTATTAATTTCATCAGGAATCGGCGGTCTTGCAACCATCGAGCGAGAGCATTCAAGGGCGCTTGAAAAGGGCAGTGACCGTATATCTCCCTTTTTTGTACCTATGAATATCGTCAATCTTGCGGCCGGTAATGTCGCAATCGAGCTGGGAGCCCACGGCATGTGCTCCTGTGTGGTTACCGCTTGTGCAGGCGGAACCAACGCCATAGGGGATGCATTCCGTTACATACGGGACGGATATGCAGAAATAATGGTTGCAGGCGGTGCGGAAGCCGCCATAACCCCCCTTGGGATGGGCGGTTTCACATCAATGAAGGCATTATGCGAAAGCAACGACCTCGACCGCTCCTCCATCCCCTTTGATGCCGAGCGCAGCGGCTTTGTAATGGGGGAGGGTGCAGGCATACTGATTTTAGAGGAATACGAGCACGCCAAAAAGCGGGGAGCAAATATAATTGGTGAGATGGTAGGTTATGGTGCAACCTGCGACGCTTATCACATAACCGCCCCCTGCACGAATGGTATGTGTGCGGCAGCTGCCATGACACAGGCAATGGAGGATGCAGGCATCACATCCGACAAGGTCGGATATATAAACGCCCACGGCACCTCCACCCCGCTAAACGATTCCATCGAGACAACGGCCATCAAGCTGGCATTCGGCGAACACGCAAGGACGCTTGCCGTCAGCTCCACCAAATCCATGACCGGACATATGCTGGGTGCAAGCGGCGCGGTTGAGGCAATTATTACCATCAAGGCAGTTGCCGAGGGATATTTGCCACCTACAATTAACTATATGGTTGCCGACCCGGAATGTGACCTGGATATTATCCCCAACATCGGCCGAAAAGCAGATATAGAATACGCCATGTCGAATTCCCTCGGTTTTGGCGGGCACAACGCATCGGTAGTATTTAAAAAGGTAAAGGAGTAAGCCGAAATGGAGCTTAACAGCAATCAAATTCAAGAGATTATTCCCCACCGCTATCCCTTCCTGTTGGTGGATAGAATTACCGATTTTGAACCGGGCAAATGGGCTAAGGGGTTAAAATGTGTCTCGGCAAATGAAATGCACTTTTGCGGCCATTTCCCACAGGAGCATGTAATGCCCGGGGTGCTGATAATCGAAGCTTTGGCTCAGGTGGGGGCGATTGCCGTTTTATCCCTTGAAGAAAATCGCGGCAAAACAGCCTATTTCGGGGGTATAAAGGACGCCCGCTTTAAGCGCAAGGTAATCCCCGGGGACCTGCTGGTGCTTGAGGTCGAAATGACAAGAATACGGGGCCCGGTGGGCATAGGCTCAGCGGTAGCCCGGGTAAACGGTGAACTTGCAGCAAGAGCAGAACTTACCTTTGCTCTGGGAGAGTAATATAACAGTGTAGGGGAGACCTGTGGTCTCCCCTACAACTTTCTTATACTAATTCCGATTAGAAACATGCCAACAGAGCCGTGACAGCCATTCTACCAGGTTGTCGCGGCTCTGTTGGCCGGAATGTTTCTTGTTGAAATTAGTATTAGCCGCCTAGAGATACACAGTATTAATTTATAAATCCCTTTAAAAACTCTGCAAAATCAGGGCCGACCTGATGCCGCGATATAAACCCGATGTTTTTATAATACGGGGCTTCAAAATATACCCCGCTGTTATTATATATTCTTAGGATTACCGAATCACTCAGGGCATTGCGCGCCGAGCCTGTGTTGCCGGCTACCGACGAGCCCGCATTCCCAGCAGTGTCGTATGCCACCCCGACATCATCCTGACCGATACGAGGCAGGTCATAAGCGATATCCACTTGACCTACTCCCGGATTATACTCATCAGCCCCATAATCCGCCGTCGGCCTGTCAGGCGCATCCTCTGGGGAGGGCATGACCGAGCCCCCCTCCACCGTCTGCTCGGTAATTTCCTTTCTGTATGAAAAGAGCTTTTCAAAATACTGGTCACTTGAATTCTTTATGACCGAATAATAATCATAAAAGGTTTTTTTATCCGACAACTCGGTGATTTCACCGGTTAATCCGTAAGGCTTTAACGGCTGGTCGCTTGTTGTGAGAAACTGAATTTTGGATATATCGGCTGCCCCCTTAATTCCGTACAGCTTAAGGTAAGCATCGGCATCCTCATCCTGATTGTTGTTATAGCTTTCATAATTAAAGAACTTAAACAGTCTGTAACCGTCATCCTTTTTTACCGCTACCACTGCTTGGCAGTCTGCCGGAATGTACCGATAAACCTCACATCCGATTAAACCGGCATCAACCGAATTTGTAATGGTGCTTATCTTCTCACCGATATCAGAGGTGCCCAGCGCGCCAAATCCGAATTCCGCTTTCATTTCATCCGACATCACCATATAATGTTTGTTTTCCATTCGGAACTGGTCTCTTATCTCGGCCACCATATCCTCCCTGCCCGCAATGTCATCGGTAATCACCCCGCCGACATCACTGCTCCCCTCTTTCCCATAGGGGCTCTTAAGCGGCAGCTCTTTTTGCGGCATATTGTTATATACAAGTACCCCACCAATCACCAGCACCAGCGCGGCAGCCAGGGGTACTGCAAGCTTAAAAAAAGGCGTTGCAAAAAGGCTTTTTCTATCAGAACCAGAGTGTTTATGATTCAATATATTTTCAAGCATTAATTCCTTTTTTCTCTCGTCGGGCTCGACCTTATCAAAAGCCCTTTTAATATCTTTTCGCTTCAATTTTCTTCTCCTTCCATCTCGATTTTGAGAAGCTTCCTTCCGGTATGCAGCCAGCTTCTTACGGTGGATTCATTTTTGCAAAGAATACCGGATATATCAACCGTCGAATACCCCTCGTAATAATACAAATATACAGCTGTCCTATATTTTGGGGGAAGATTTAAAACCATCTGCAGTGTTTCATCAATTTCGGGAGTGAGCTCCACCGTCACATGGGCAGCCTGTTCAATGCCAACCGTTTTGTTCCACATGCTTTTGTAATGGTCCTTACACAGGTTGGAGGCCGTCCTTATAAGCCATGCTTTTTCATGCTCATGAGTCTCAAATATGGTGGAGTCCTTCATCAACCTGATAAAGGTGTTTTGCACCATATCCTGAGTGTCATGCGCATTTTTCATATACATAAAACAGACGCGATAAACTGTTTTAACATGGCGATCGTAGATTTGTGACAGTTCTTCATTCGTACGCAATAAAGAACCCTTCAATTCCTCTTCCCCCTTTCACTATTAATACGATTGGATGGTATAAATCGTTGAGAATTATTTAAAAAAGTTCCGGAAAGCCCTTTGCCTCCGGAACCTCTTTGCCGTATTAGGTATTTTTCATTATTATGCTCTCGACCGTATTAGCTACATGCTCACAAGCGTCGCAGCATTTTTCCATGCGGTCAAAAATCTCTCTCCAAACCATCAGCTCGATTGCATCCTGAGATCCCATATACAGCCGGCGTACTGCCTTTGTATATAACGCATCCCCATCTTCCTCCAGGCGATTTATCTCAACGATTTTGCCGTATATGGAATCGGATTTGCGGAAATTATGAAACTCGTTCATCATTTCTTTCATTGCGTCACAGCATTTATATACCAGCTGAGAGAATTCAAGGGCTTCACTTCTTATTGAAAGCACATTGAACATATAAAGGCGAAGAAGAACATCCTCAACCGCGTCGGTTACATCATCCAGCTTCTGGGTGAGAAGCATGATATCCTCCCGCTCGATCGGGGTAATGAAAGCGTGGGCCAATTCCCTGTTCATTTCATGCTTAGCAATATCAGCTGCATGCTCTACAACATGCATTTCTTTCATTCTTTCTTTCAGTTTATCCGGATCAAAATTCTGCAATACATTATAAAGAATATCGGCTGCCTGTGCCGAATACTCTGTGGCGCGTATAAACACCTTGAAATAATCGAACTCCCGCTTTCTTGCCATTCATTACTCAATCCTTTCAGTTATACCTATTTTAAAACAACCATATAAAAAGCTTGACCAAAAGAAATCCGATAAGCCCGCATCCGGGGAAGGTAAGCACCCAGGTCATCACCATATCCTTAACAACGCCCCAGTTGACCGCGCTTAACCGTTTTGCAGCCCCGACCCCCATAATGGCTGTTGTTTTGGTATGGGTTGTACTGACGGGTATTCCGGTCAGTGAGGATGTAAGCAGGCAGCCTGCCGCCGCCAAGTCTGCCGAAAAACCCTGATGGGTTTGCAGCCTTACCATATCCATCCCGACCGCCTTTATTATTCTATACCCGCCTATCGAGGTTCCAATACCCATCACAGCCGAGCACAACAGCATAAGCCAAATGGGAATATCAAAATTCGGAACATCCGCCTTTCCCTGGGTTAGGAAAATGCCCAGGAGAAACACACTCATAAATTTTTGTCCGTCCTGTGCCCCGTGCATAAAGGCCATCGAGGCACCACCGCCTATTTGGGCTGCGCGGAAGAATTTGGTGGTTTTTCTCCTGTCAAACCCCCTGAATGTAAAGGTTGTAAGCTTTGAGACCAGCCAGCCGGCGCCAAACCCCAGAACTGTGGATAAACCGAGTCCGTAAATAACCTTTATCCATTCCGAGCCGTTTATTCCGCCCAAGCCACCCTGAAGCGCAATAGCCGCGCCCGACAGGCCTGCGATGAGTGCATGGCTCTCACTGGTGGGTATCCCGAAATACCATGCCGCGGTTGCCCATACAATAATAGCAACAAGGGCTGCACAAAGGGCTATGAGTGCATCCCGCGAATCTCCGCCGAAATTGACCATCTTATAAACCGTCACGGCCACCGTTTTGTTAAATATCGTCATTATGAAAACGCCTAAGAAATTAAAGATTGCCGCCATTATTATGGCGGGTCTTGGCGCTATCGCCCTGGTTGACACACAGGTTGCGATTGCGTTTGGCGCGTCTGTCCATCCGTTAACAAATATGACGGCCATGGTCAGTAGCGCCGACACCAAAAGCGCCGGTTTGTCTGCCACGGCGGATAAAAAATTCAGAAATGATAACGACATGAATGCGCCCCCACTCAGCATTTAATAATCTCATCTTAGAATGCCCACATTAAATAAGTATACATTTTTTATAACCCGCTGGAAAGAGGCAGGTACAAAGTTTTGTTATTTCGTCAAAAGGCATCACAATTTGTCAAATCATTTCTACATATAAATGATATTTCACCCGCCGTGAAAAGCGCCCTCATCAAAGGCAGCCGTAATTCAGCTTTTCTATGAGAATTTCGGGGGAAGGTGAGTCCAGCTCAACCCATCGCTCCCGCTCTCCGATATCCCCCAGCGAGTGGGCATCGGAATTGTATATAATCGTTTTTTCTCTTATCAAAGGATATTTTAACCCCAGCTCCCGGACCTTTCCACGGGGGGATATTTCAAAAGCTGTGAAGCCTATGTCCGGCACCGTGCCCAAGGAGGAGATAACGCTGAAGGACGGACGGTCGATGTGGGCGGGAAAGGAGGCTCCGCCAAGCTTTCGCACCTGTCGGGCAACCTCGTCAATGCTTATCGAGGAGGCGGCTGCCAATAGTATCGGCACATGCCCCGAGACATCATCATTCTTGTCCATAATAATTTGTGTGCCGAAAACCTCCGGATTGTTCGTAATTGGTGGCAGCTTGCCCTCTACAAAGGCATCAAACTCCATTGCCGCCTCAAGCGTAGGGAACAGACAGATAACATGACATTCCTCCGAAGTGCAAAGCTCCATTCCCGGGACGGCATTAAGCCCCGCTTTTCGGGCGACCTCCACCAAAGCGGGGCAGTTTTTGCAGCTGTTATGATCGGTCAGTGCAATGATATCAAGACCCTTCAGCTTTGCCATGTTTACTATATTATACGGTGTCATGTCATCATCTGCGCAGGGTGATAGGCATGAATGAATATGCAGGTCATAAAAGACTTTCATACAATAATCATGCCCTTCCTGTGCAGAATGAATTATATGCTTCGTTCAAGCTCCACGCTGAGGTTATAGGCTGTTTTGCAGCTGCCCAGAACCGGAATTTGTTCGGTTTCTGCCCGAGCCTTCGCATCCTGGTCAAGCTGACTGTCCTCGGCCAGAATAATGCATGAAATGTCGGCAAGGACGGCAACCGCAATGGCATTAATATTCCCCATGACGGTGATCCATGCATCCCCCTCATGGGCGCGCCCCATAACCCAGCTCAGCAGGTCGCCCGAATATCCACCTGTTACTTTGCGGTCATCCTTGCCCCTTACCAAGATTTCAAGCCCCAGAGTCTGCGCAATTTCGGATACTGTCATTCCGGTTTTCCCCCCCGTCTGGATAAATCGGGCTCGGCCATGTCCCCGCTCGGCACCGACCCTTCAAGTTGACTGAGCTGGCTTGCAATATCCTGAATTTGTCGCCGCATTAGGAATACGCAGTCGGTGTCCCGTGCAAGCCCCCGTACGATATCCTCTGCCAGAGCGCGGCAGGTTGGCGCCCCGCATGACCCGCAATCCAGCTTGGGCAGTCCCTTTGCTATATCATCAATCTCACCCATAAGCCGCATTGCATCCTCGACCTTATCTGCCAGAGTCATAACCGGTGCAAACTCAAGGGGGCGTGTCCACTGCAAACGGTTAAGTCCCCCTGCATCATCAAGACGATTGCAGGAAACCGGCAGATATTTTCTAAGTCTTTGTATGCGCGCCCGGGCAACATATCCGTTTTCAGCCGTGAAAATACCCCCGACACAGCCGCCTGCACAGGCATTAAGCTCTATAAAGTCAAGCTCTTGCAGCTTTTCATCCTCCAGCTCTTCAAGAACCTTTATCACATTTCCAATGCCATCGGCCGCCAGATGATTTTCATTGAGCAGCCCCGCAGCCTCTCCGCCGATGGATGACCAGCCAACCCCGATAATTCCGGTGTGTGCAATCGGTTCGACCTGCTCGAGCTTGTTCATGCACCCCACCAAGCGGGGATAAATATCACTGATTGACAGTACCCCGTCCACATTTGATTTTTCAATTCCGATAGGTACCCGCACATCGGTGACCTTTGCGGCACAGGGAGATATAAAGAATACCCCTATTTTTTCGGAAGGCAGGCCGGTCTTTTTAAGTGCCTCCTCCCTTGACAGCCTGGCGGCAATCTCCATGGGAGAAGCCATGGGCAGCACACGATCACATAAATCCGGAAAGCGGACCCTAATCAGCCTAACCACCGCCGGACAAGCCGAGCTGATGACCGGCATTTTAAGCTTGCCGTCCGATAATAACTGACGGGTTGCATCCGATACAATTTCGGCAGCCCGCGAAACCTCAAAAACATCATCAAAGCCCAGAGACTTAAGCCCGTTTAAAACAAAATCTATATCATCAAGGCGGTTGAACTGTCCATACAGTGTCGGGGCCGGAAGGGCTATGTTATATTCATAATTATTAAGCATGTCAAGGCTGTCATGCCGCGCCTTCTTGGCATGATGAGGACAGACCCGCACACATTCACCGCAATCAATACAGCGCTCGGAAATAATTTGTGCCTTTCCGCCGCGTACGCGTATTGCCTGGGTGGGGCAGCGCTTTATACAGTTTGTGCAGCCAACGCACAGCTCCTTATTCAGCGTGACCGAATGAAAAAAGCGGTCCATGGTTTAATCCT
>JAQWBK010000046.1 GCA_028706415.1 Oscillospiraceae bacterium
AATGTAATGATGGCAAAGCGAAGAATCGGATTAACCGAGCTTTCGGATAAAGTCGGTATTTCTCTTGCCAATCTTTCAATTTTAAAAAACAACAAAGCCCGGGCAGTCCGCTTTTCAACCCTTGATGCCGTCTGCAAGGCGTTAAAATGCCAACCCGGGGATATTCTTGAATATATCGAGGATGAGCAGGAAACCGAATAATGTGATATCCATTGCTATGCTTTGGATAAATATTACTGTTTGAGGCACAATATAATCACCATTTGGTACCTGTCCGATATAATGTTTTTTATCATTGAAAGGAAAAGTTGAATAGATGAAATTGATTAGCCGGATTTCGTCAAAACCCGTCCGTCCGGAAAGGGTCATACAGTTTGGAGAGGGCGGATTTTTACGCGGATTTTTCGACTGGATGTTGCAAAAATTATGCGATGGTGGCCAATATAATGGAAGCGTTGTGGTGGTTCAGCCCATAGAAAAGGGCATGATTGATGTCCTAAATCAGCAAAATGGTTTGTACACTCATATTATTCGCGGGGTTGAGGGGGTGGAATCGGGTATAATCGATGTCATCTCCCGCTGTATTAGTCCCTATCAGGATTATCAGGAATATCTTGCCCTTGCCGATAACCCTAACTTCCGTGTTATCGTGTCCAACACAACAGAAGCGGGAATTGAATACCGTCCGAATGATAAACCTACCGACTCCCCTCCAAAGGCTTTTCCCGCCAAGCTGACAGCCTTACTTTATCGCCGCTATCAAAACGGCCTGAACGGCTTTATTATTTTACCCTGCGAGCTTATTGAACGAAACGGCGATAAGCTAAAGGAAATCGTGCTCCAATATGCAGCTGACTGGCAGCTGGGCACGGATTTTTCCGAGTGGATTAACAACCAAAATCATTTTTGCAACACCCTTGTGGACCGAATTGTAACCGGCTACCCTAAGGATGAAAAGCTTAATCTGGGCTATATTGACAACATGGTGAACACCTCGGAATACTTTCACCTTTGGGTAATCGAAGGAGACAAGCAGCTTGCAAGCGAGCTGCCCTTTGACAGGGCGGGGCTTAATGTGATATATACCAATAACCTTGAACCATATCGCACTCGAAAGGTGCGTATTCTCAATGGCGCACACACCGCCATGGTGCCGTATGCCCTGCTCAGTGGGCTGGATACAGTGAAATCCTGTATGGATAACCCCCGGATGTCGGAATTTGTTAGAAAGTGCATCTATAATGAAATTATCCCCACCCTCGACCTGCCTTACGACCAACTAGACGAATATGCGGGAAGTGTGCTGGTCAGGTTTTCAAATCCATATATAAACCACTATCTGTCCTCCATCTCCCTCAATTCGGTTAGCAAATTCAAGGTTAGGGTACTGCCCTCCATTCTCGAATATATTAGTAGAACCCAAAAAATACCTCAGAATCTGATAATGTCGTTTGGTAAACTTATTAAATTTTATAAAATCGGTCAACCAAACGATTCCCCCGATATTATGAACTTTATGAAAACCGCTTCGGTTGCACAAATACTTGCCAATACCACCCTGTGGGATCAGGATCTTACCTTTATTAAAGAGGAGGTTGCCCGATATGCAGATTGACCCGCGTGATAATGTTGAGGTCGATCTCGAAACCGGTCATAAAGTTGCCCTAAAAGATATACCGGAAGGCGAAAATGTTATAAAGTACGGCTTTCCCATAGGTCACGCAACAAAGAGTATTTCAAAAGGGGAAGCCGTTCATAGCCACAACCTGAAAACCAATCTTACAAATGCGGTTGAATATACCTATTCACCATTCCATTCAGCCTCCCCTGCCTGTGACGGCGACAGGAGCTTTATGGGTTATGTCCGTGAGGACGGCAGTGTGGGAATCAGAAACGATATCTGGATAATCAACACGGTGGGCTGTGTAAACAAGATCGCACAGAGGCTGGCGCAGACCACCGGAGCAGAGAGCTTCCCCCACCCTTTCGGCTGTTCCCAGCTTGGGGACGATATGCACAACACCCAAAAAATATTAAAAGGCATGGTGAACCACCCCAATGCAGGCGGAATACTGGTGCTGGGGCTGGGTTGTGAAAACAACCACATGGAAGAATTTTGCCGTGTTCTGGGGGAGGTTAATCCCGACAGGGTGAAGTTCCTCAATTCACAGGATTCCCGTGATGAGCTGGCTGAGGGTGCAAAATTAATCGAGGAGCTTGGCAAATATGCCGACACCTTCAAGCGCACCCCAGTTCCGATTTCTAAGCTTCGAGTTGGGCTTAAATGCGGCGGTAGCGACGGATTCAGCGGGATTACCGCCAATCCCCTGGTGGGGCGGTTTTCGGACCGGCTTATAGCCTGCGGCGGCAGTTCTGTTTTAACCGAGGTGCCCGAAATGTTTGGCGCCGAAACCTTGCTTATGGAACGCTGCCAAAGCCGCGAGGTTTTTGACAAAACCGTTGATTTAATCAATAATTTTAAAGAATACTTTCAACGCCACGGTCAGGTTATTTATGAAAACCCCTCTCCGGGCAACAAAGCCGGCGGCATTACCACCCTTGAGGAAAAGTCGCTGGGCTGCGTGCAAAAGGGGGGCAGGTCGGCTGTGGTCGATGTGCTTGACATCGGAGATACCATAACCAAGAACGGCCTCAACCTTCTTAACGGGCCGGGCAATGATATTGTGGCAATTACAAACCTAATGTCAGCCGGGGCTCATCTTATACTGTTTACCACTGGAAGGGGTACCCCTGTGGGGGCGCCTGTCCCCACCGTTAAGATATCCTCCAACAATCGGCTATTTGAAAACAAACCCGGCTGGATGGATTTTAATGCCGGAATGCTATTAAATAATAAAAATATGGACGAGATTGCCGAGCAGCTTTTTGATTATGTTATCCGGGTGGCAAACGGCGAGCAAACAAAAAACGAAATTAACGGGTATAAGGAGATTTCAATTTTTAAGGATGGAATAATATTATAAATTCTCGAAAGGGTGGATATTAATGAGCTTTATAAATGATGATTTTATGCTCCACAGCAAAGCTGCAAAGCGGCTTTTTCACGATTATGCAGAGGAAATGCCGATAATCGATTATCACTGTCACCTTAATCCCAAGCTAATAGCAGAAGATTACCGGTTTAGCAACCTTACCGAGCTGCTTTTGGGAGGGGATCATTATAAATGGCGGGCAATGCGGGCAATCGGTATTGATGAGTATTATATAACCGGAAATGCCGATGATCTGGAAAAGTTCAAAAAATGGGCTGAAGCGCTGCCGCTTTTTATCGGCAATCCGCTTTATCACTGGACGCATTTGGAGCTAAAACGGTACTTTGATATTGACCAAACTCTTTCGGCCGATACCGCGCAGGATATATGGGATACCTGCAACAAAATGCTTGCTCAGCCCGGCTTTTCGGCGCGTGCCCTTATCACCCGCTCAAATGTCGAAACGGTCTGCTCAACCGATGACCCTGCCGATGATTTGCAGTACCATTCAAAGCTCAAGCAGGACGGTTACAAGGCAAATGTGCTACCTACATTCCGCCCTGACAAGGCGTTGGAAATTGGCAAAGAAACATTTTTGCCCTATATAAGTGGGCAGAATATAACCTCCTTTGAGGGTCTGCAATCATGGCTTAGAGCGCGTATAGACTTCTTCCATCAAAACGGCTGCCGTCTTTCCGACCACGGGCTGGAAGGGGTCCCATACGCGGTTGGGGATGCAAAAGCCGTGTTTGATAAGGGACTGTCGGGCGTTACCCCTGATGCTGCAGAACAGGATATTTTCAAAACAGCCATGCTGCAATTCTGTGGGCGGGAATATGCCACACGGGGATGGACAATGCAGATACATCTCGGCGCACTCCGCAGCAACAATACCCCCATGCTGCAAAAGCTGGGGCCTGATACCGGATTTGATTCAATAAACGATTTGAACATTGCCGCCCCCCTATCAAGGCTTCTGGATAGCCTTGAAACCCAAAACAGTCTGCCCAAAACAATATTATATACCCTCAATCCAAAAGACAATTATGTTCTGGCTTCCATGGCGGGGAACTTCCAAAAATCACCCATAAAGGGTAAGATACAATTTGGCTCGGGCTGGTGGTTTAACGACCAAAAGGACGGTATGCTGGCCCAGATGAAAACCCTTGCCAATCTTGGAGTATTAAGTACCTTTGTGGGGATGCTGACCGATTCACGCAGCTTTGTATCCTATCCGCGGCATGAATATTTCCGCCGCATACTGTGCAATCTTATCGGCGGTTGGGTGGAGTTGGGCGAATATCCTGACGACCATGTTACGCTGGAGAAGATTATAAAAGGTATTTGTTATAACAATGCCAAGGAATATTTCGGATTTGGTGAATAGTAAATATTAATACTAATCCTTGATTAAAAACGTTCTAATACTACTCTCAAATAAAGGATCGATAAAATTGTCGCTCAAGACGCGTTCTTCTTTAAAGAACGAATCGCTCCATTTTATCGGCTTTTATTATTGAGATTAGTATTATATTTGCGGGGATGTTTTTTGTGTGTTAAGGCAGACGACGCAGGCGGGCTGGTGCACGGCAAGGAGGATAACGCAGACAGACGAAAAACAATCCGCAAAGACAGGATGATATTAATTAGGGATTAGTATAAATTATGAGGCGGGCTTTTCCGCCTCATTTTCTGTTCCTAGCTTTGTAAAAGCTGCTTGTTCCATTTCCCCCGCCATGGTAATATTAATTTATACTGATCTCAAGTAAAAATCAAGACATCTTTGCGGTCTGTTTTCCGCCATACAGCGTTGTTGTCGTCGGCGGGCGTCAGCCCGCTCTCCTCCTCCGCCTTGCATGACGAAAAACATCCTCTCAAATTTTGTCTCACCTTTTACTTGAGAACAGTATTACTCCGATACTTGGTTTAAAGATTTTGAAACTGTATAAAAGGAGGGTGACATGGATATGTGGCCTATATTAGATAAATTACTGCTACTGCTGGGCGGCTTTTTGCTGGTAATTATCCAGCGGATATCGGTTTATTCGGTTATCACACTTCTGGTGGGGGTGAGCGTCAGTGCACTCAGCGATGTTTTTAACCAGCGCAAATTCTCCCTTGCGGCAGGCATATCCTACGCTGTTCTCTGCTTTTTTCATCCTGAATTCAATGTATTTCTTCCCTTGGTTTTTTATCATGTGTTTATGTACAATGTTTATCCTTTATATGCCGTGGCGATTATTCCACTAATAACGGCAAGGGGGGCATTTACCCAAGCCGCCCCCCAAACAGGCATAATATTTTTTATGCTTATTGCCTCGTTCATGCTTTGCCGTCACAGCATGACAAACAGGAATCTAAAAGCAGAACTTATGCGGCAACGGGACAGCGGGCAAGAAACGGCTCTGCTGCTTGAAAGCAGAAACAAGGATTTGATAGAAAAGCAGGATGTAGAAATTCATTTGGCGACACTTGCCGAGAGAAACCGTATTGCAAGGGAGATACATGACAATGTCGGTCACATGCTCTCCCGCTCAATATTACAGCTCGGCGCGCTAAAGGCGGTAAATATGGAGCCCACGACCGGCGACGGGCTGAATGTTTTACATAACACATTATCCGATGCAATGGATAGTATCCGGCGGAGCGTACACAATCTTTATGATGAATCGATAGACTTAAATGCCCAAGTTCTCAATATAATAAGAAAATTCACATACTGTCCTGTCAAGCTGGATTACGATATAGAAAGCTCGATGGGACGGAGCCTCAAATATACATTTCTTTCTATAATACGGGAAGCTCTTTCAAACATAGCAAGGCATTCGGATGCCACCCAGGTTAACATATTATTAAAAGAGCATCCCGGGTTTTTTCAGTTGATAATCCAAGATAACGGGCAGGGCTGTAAAAGCAGCGACAGCCCCAACGGAATAGGCCTTCAAAACATGCATGACAGAATAGCGGTGTTTGACGGCAACATGAATATCGACAAAAAAAACGGCTATAAGCTGTTTATATCCATACCGAAGGGGGAGAAAACGAAATGAATGTATTAATTGCGGATGATGATCGTTTGGTATGCGAATCTTTGAAAATAATCCTTCAGACAGACGACGAGATTGAAATAGTGGGTACCGGCTACAGCGGACAAGAGGCCATCCGGCTTTTTGCCTGCCTTAAGCCGGATGTTCTGCTGATGGATATTCGAATGGAGGGAATGACCGGACTGGAGGCGGGTGAGAATATTCTTTCGGCAACCCCCGATGCTCGAATACTGTTTTTGACCACCTTTGCAGACGACGAATACATAATCAAGGCACTTCGTATGGGGGCAAAGGGGTATTTGTTAAAGCAGAAATTTGATAATATCGCCCCCGCCTTAAAGGCGGTGCATTCCGGTCAAAGCGTTTTTGGCGGTGAGATTGTCACCAAGCTCCCCAAGCTGCTGCAAAACTCCCAACCGTTTGAATATGAGCAGTATGGAATAAACAGTAAGGAACAGGAAATAATTGAACTTGTGGCAAAAGGCATGAATAATCAGGAAATTGCCGAGACCTTATATCTAAGCGAGGGGACTGTTAGAAATTATCTAAGTGTTATTCTCGATAAGCTGGAGCTGCGTGACCGCACACAATTAGCTGTGTTTTATTATAACAAAAAACCCTGATCATATTCATTACCGAATTTGAGCGTGATTTCAATAAGAGGCATACATAAGCAATTCATAAGCAATTCGTAAGCAATGCGTACGCATTGCTTACGAATTGCTTAGCATGTTGGTTAAAATTATTATGCATATTTTATGCAATATTAATATATTTATATAGGCTGACAGATAAACATTTTAAGAAATTTAACAAAAATGCTTGAAAATACGCTGTTAAATTGTTACAATGTAATCACATGCAAAAAGGGGTGATAACCATGAATAGTCCAGCGGATACCGATATAAGAAGCTTTGCCGGCCGTTTTCATCGCACGACCGAGACAAGGGCATATGAAGTCCTCGGCTGTCATCCCGCCGAGGATGGTGAAACCGTGTTCCGTACATGGGCGCCGGGGGCGGTATCGGTCTGTGTTGTGGGTGATTTTAACGACTGGAACCCTCAAGCCAACCCCATGGAACGGGTTAGCGACCAGGGTATATGGGAATGCAGTATTCCCTCTATGAGTGAATATGATATTTATAAATATTGCATTACAGGTTCTGAGAATACTCGGGTCATGAAATCTGATCCTTATGCATATCATTATGAGACACGCCCGGCCAACGCCTCCCGCGTTTATAATATTGAAGGCTATAAATGGAAAGACAAAGCGTGGATTAAAAGTAAGCTGGAGAATTCGGTTTATGACTGCCCGATGAATATATACGAAGTTCATGCCGGTTCATGGCGGCGTTTCTCGGACGGCAACGTTCTTTCCTATAACGCCCTTGCCGAGCAGCTCATCCCCTATGTGGTTGAAATGGGATATACACATATTGAGCTGCTGCCGTTAATGGAATATCCGTATGACGCTTCTTGGGGATATCAGGCGACGGGATATTATGCTCCAACCTCCAGATACGGAACGCCAAAGGATTTCATGCACTTTATCGACCTATGCCATCAGGCGGGAATCGGTGTCATAATGGATTGGGTTCCGGCTCATTTCCCAAAGGATGAATGCGGACTCTACCGATTTGACGGCGGACACTGCTATGAATATGCCGACCCCCTTAAGGGTGAGCATCTTGAATGGGGTACCTGTGTCTTTGATTACAGCCGACCCGAGGTTCGCAGCTTTTTAATATCCAACGCTTTGTTTTGGTTGGATAAATACCATATTGACGGAATTCGTGTTGATGCTGTCGCCTCTATGCTGTATCTCGACTATAACCGCCAGGACGGTGAATGGGTTCCGAACATTCTGGGGGGCCGTGAAAATATTGAAGCGGTGGACTTTCTGCGTTGCCTGAATGAAGAGGTCTTCAAGGCAAATCCAAAAGCTCTGATGATTGCCGAGGAGTCCACCTCCTGGCCTCTTGTATCCCGTCCCGCAAGCACCGGGGGGCTGGGGTTCAATTATAAATGGAACATGGGCTGGATGAACGATATGCTGCGGTATATGTCTCTTGACCCGCTTGCACGCAAATACAACCATGATAGCCTAACATTTTCTTTTTTCTACGCCTTTTCCGAAAACTTTCTGCTCCCCATCTCTCATGATGAGGTGGTTCACGGCAAGGGTTCGCTTATCAACAAAATGCCCGGAAGCTACCACGAAAAGTTCGATGGTGTTCGTGCATTTATGGGATATATGATGGCCCATCCGGGTAAAAAGCTGATGTTCATGGGCTGTGAATTCGGGCAGTTTAAGGAGTGGAATTTCGAAAACGAGCTGGACTGGCTTTTGCTTGATTACGAATATCACAAAAAACTCCACAGCTTCACCCGTTCGCTCAACCATTTTTATCTTGAAAACGAGGCACTGTGGCAGAATGATTTTTCATGGGAAGGGTTTTCATGGATAGCAAATGACGATTATTCCCAAAGCGTTATATGTTTCCGACGAATTGACCATCACGGGAACGAGCTTATTGTTATCTGCAATTTCACCCCTGTAAGACGGGATAATTACCGCATAGGCGTGCCCGCCTCGGGGGTTTATGATGAACTGTTCAACTCTGACGCCCGAGAATTCGGCGGCGGGGGCGTTATAAACGGTCTGATTAAAAGTGAGCATACACCTATGCATGGGTTGGTGCAGTCTATTTCCTTAACACTGCCGCCGTTATCCACCCTGTTTTTAAAGCTTAAAGCACCGTTAGAAAATGATACTGTCCCATTAGAACAGGACTGTTCATCAATTAAGGAGGAGTAACCATGTTTCGAAAACAGGAATGTGTTGCCATGTTGCTGGCAGGAGGTCAGGGCAGCCGACTTTATGCCCTGACACGGAATCTTGCCAAGCCAGCCGTTCCTTATGGGGGTAAATACCGAATAATTGATTTCCCCCTTTCAAACTGTATAAATTCAGGGATAGAAACGGTAGGAGTGCTTACCCAATATCAGCCTCTGGTCCTTAACGATTATATCGGCTCCGGACAGCCGTGGGACCTGGACCGGATGGAGGCGGGGGTTCATGTTCTTCCCCCATATCAGCGCAGCCGTGGGGGGGATTGGTACAAGGGAACAGCCAACGCAATATATCAAAATATCGCCTTTATTGAGCGGTATGACCCCGAATATGTACTGGTGCTGTCGGGGGATCATATTTACAAAATGGATTATTCCAAAATGATCGAAGAGCACAAGCGAAACAAGGCCGACTGCACCATTGCGGTTATTGAAGTCGAGATGTCGGAAGCCAGCCGATTTGGTATTCTAAACACAAAACCGGATGGTATGATTTATGAATTTGACGAAAAACCTGCCCGCCCCAAGAGCAATCTTGCCTCCATGGGCATTTATGTATTCAGCTGGGATAAACTCCGCCATTATTTAAATCAGGACGAGGAAAACCCGCAGTCGCAAAACGATTTTGGACGGGATGTTCTGCCCGCCATGCTTAATAAAGGTGAAAGAATGTTTTCCTACCGCTTTTCGGGATACTGGAAGGATGTAGGAACCATAGACAGTCTGTGGGAGGCAAACATGGATCTGCTCAATCCCAAAATTCCGCTGGATCTTTCTGAAACCGATTGGAAAATATATTCGCGAAACCCCGGTCTTCCCCCTCATTATCTCGGAGCCACCGCCGAGGTGCAAAACAGTATGATATGTGAAGGAAGTAAGATTCACGGCAAGGTTGATTTTTCAGTTCTGTTTTCGGGGGTTACCGTTTCCCAGGGGGCTGAGGTCAGGGATTCGATCCTTATGCCCGGGGCAAAGATACTCCCCGGTGCGCGTGTAAACTATGCAATAGTAGCCGAGAATGCCGTAATCGGCACCGATGCGGTTGTGGGTTCGCGACCCGAAGAAAGCCCAAATCTTGACGAGTGGGGCATTGCGGTAATTGCAGCCGGCATAAATGTGGGCAGCGGAAGTGTGGTGCCTTCCAAATCTATGGTTGAAAGCGACATCTGATTGTGAGCTTGATAAAGGGATTTCAATCTCGCTGAAAGGTTTGGTATTTTATGCGGAACAATAATGTTTTAGGTATTGTATTCTCTAATATGTATGATGAAGTTCTTCCCGGACTTACCGCCGTGAGACCCATGGGCTCGGTTCCGTTTGCGGGTCGTTATCGGCTGATAGATTTTACCCTCTCCAACTTTGTTAATTCGGGAATATCAAAGGTGGGCATCATCACACGGAACAACTACCAGTCACTTATGGACCATATCGGGTCGGGGAAATCATGGGACCTGTCGCGAAAAAACGAGGGACTGTATTTCCTGCCCCCTTTCACCATGAGTGATGAGCTTTATGCAGGCAGAATTGCTTCATTGATCGATATACGGCCGTTTTTCAGAAATGCCCGCGAAGAATATGTTATTCTCTCCGATTGCCATGTTGCGGGCAATATTGATATTAACAACATAATTAAGGAGCATATTTCATCCGGCGCGGATATAACGGTAGCCTGCCGCCACGGATTTGCCCCTCCCTTAAAAGATAATCTGATAATGTGGATGAATGCCGAGAACAGGATAATCGATATTGTACTGGGGCAGCATCCGGCAGGTGAATGCGATTACGGGGTGGGACTTTATCTGATGCGCAAGGACCTTATGGTGGGTATGCTGGAAGCGGCGGCAAGCCGTAATCAGATGAATTTTGATAGGGATATACTTCTGCGTCATTTAGGTGATGTGAATATCCACGGTTATCGCCTGCCCGAGCACACCTCGGTTATCTCTTCACTGGGCAGCTACTTCAAAGCAAATATGGCCCTCCTAAATACCAATGTGCTCGAATCCCTGTTTGACCCTCAACGGCCGATATATACCAAGGTAAGGGATGCCGCCCCTGCTTTATACGGGCTGCATGCCTCTGTCAGCAATTCGCTGGTTGCGGATGGCTGCTTTATTGAAGGCAGGGTTCACAACTCAATTTTATTCCGTGATGTTCGCATAGCCCGCGACGCTGTTGTTGAAAACAGCATAGTAATGCAGGGATCGGTTATTTGCGAGAGAACCTCACTTAATTATTCTGTTCTGGATAAGGATGTTGTTGTCAAGGCGGGGCGGGTATTAAGCGGTGCAGAGGATTATCCGTTGTTTATAAATAAAGGCACGGTTGTATAGCACCGTATGCCTGCATCTAATCAAAGTTAGTTAATACGGGAAGGGGCAATCCATTCATGAAGGTATTATATGCAACAAGCGAAGCGCTACCTTTCGCCGCATCGGGCGGTCTTGCGGATGTCGCCGGCTCACTGCCTCACGCCATGCGCAAAAGGCTGATAGGATGTCGAATTGTTCTTCCTTTATATGAGGATGTACCTCAGGAACTGAGGGATAAGATGAACTTCCTCACCAGTCTGTCGGTTCCCGTTGCCTGGCGGCGGCAGTACTGCGGTGTTTTTGAGGCGCGTCACAACGGGGTGATTTATTACCTGCTGGATAACCAGTATTATTTTAAACGGCCCGGTCTATATGGCCATTATGATGATGCCGAAAGGTTTTCATTTTTCTCGCGGGCTGTGCTGGAGATGCTGGATTACATTGACTTTA
>JAQWBK010000047.1 GCA_028706415.1 Oscillospiraceae bacterium
GGGGTATCTCGTAACCTCTGCAACTTCTTAACAGGAATGATCCATATCATTTTTTGGCTACCTCCGGGTAGTTTAGTTTTGTGCGCCCTTTTGGGGATGGTGCTTAGATTACAATGTTTCAAACTTCCTCCTAAATTATAAATGCTTGCAAAGCATTGAATGAATATCCCACAATAATAATTCCTATTGTACATATGGCAATAAACAGACCCAATAGTTTCGGCTTAACTGCCTTGCGAAGCATAATCAAGGATGGGAGGGACAATGTAGTTACCCCCATCATAAATGCCAATACCGTTCCAAGCTGCGCTCCTTTAGCCAGCAGTGCTTCTGCAATCGGAATTGTTCCGAAGATGTCAGCATACATAGGAATGCCAACCACAGTCGCCAGTATCACACCAAAGGGGTTGTTGCTTCCAAGTAAGGATACAATCCATTCCTCAGGAATCCAGTTGTGAATCACTGAGCCAATACCCACCCCGATAAGTATGTAAGGTAATACTTTTTTAAAGGTTGATAGCATTTGCTCCTTGGCATATACAATACGATCTTTCTTTGTAAGCTCGGGTGATTCGATATCCACACTACCGGCTGTTAAGATAAAGCTTTCAACATACTTATCAATGTGCAATTTTTCAATAATTGTACCCCCGACCACGGCTATAATAAGCCCGAATATCACATATAAAACAGCAACCTTCGCACCAAAGATACTCATCAAAAGGACCAGGGAGCCAATGTCTACCATCGGCGAAGAAATAAGGAAGGAAAAGGTAACTCCCAAGGGCAGACCCGCAGATGAAAAGCCAATGAATAATGGGATTGACGAGCAGGAGCAAAAGGGGGTCACTGTTCCAAGCAGGGCAGCAACTGAGTTTGCACCTATTCCTCGGAACCGCCCTAATATCTTCTTGCTGCGTTCCGGGGGGAAGTAGCTTTGAATGTAACTGATAATAAAAATCAATACGCATAAAAGCACTACAATTTTTATAGCGTCATAAATAAAAAACTGAATGCTACCAACCCAGCGATTGGTGGTGTCCAGACCAAAAGCTGATAACACACTTCCAATTAAGTCATTCAGCCATTTCATGCCGAGAATCTGATCCTGGAAAACATCCCAGATTGATTTTAATATTTGCATCAATTTATCTCCTTTCAAAATCGGACAATCATATCAATAAAATTTGATGTATTCCGCCTAATAAAAGCCATCGAGCAGATGGCTTTTATCATTTACAGCAATCATTATCTTCAATAACCGTGTTAGAGGTTGTTAGTTCATTTAGAAGACCTATTGCAGAATTACGGCCTTTTTCGCTTATTTTGTAATGTGTCCATTTGCCTTCCTGTCGGCTTTCCACAACACCTGACTCCACCAATATCTTCATATGGTAGGAGAGCCCTGATTGCCCCAAGTCTAACTGCTCTAATAAGACACAAGCGCATTTTTCACCAGAGCACAATAAATCAAGTATTTTCAGCCGCCTTTCATCAGAAAACGCCTTAAAAATTTTTGCGTGTTCCTTATAAACTGTTGTCAAAGCATCACCTCATATCAAGAATATTTGATGTGATGCTATTATATTCATCAAATCAAGATTTGTCAATATGATTATTCGGCTTTTTGAAAAAACCCTGCGTTCAGCCGCCGTACATAGCTACACATCCACAAAAAGGTAGCGGCATTTTAGGACTGTGTTTATATCGGTTATCAGAATATTTAATGTTTGACAGAGAATAAATAATTAATATACTGTATACTTCTATGTAAGAAACCAATAACACGATAACAGGGGGAAATTTAATGTTTGATTTACATGGTCGCGTGGCGGTGGTTACCGGGGCTTCATCGGGCTTAGGTCTTCAAATGGCAACCGGTTTCGCAAAACAGGGAGCAGACCTGGTGATTATGGCAAGAAGAATTGAAAAGCTAGAGAAGGCAGCTGAAATAATAAGCGCATTTGGTGTCAGGTGTCTACCTATTAAATGTGATGTTACCGATACACAAGCCGTGAATAAAGCAGCTGAAGAAGCAATTAAATATTATGGAAAGGTTGACATACTGGTCAACAATGCCGGAGCATCAAAGAATGCCGGGGTGCTTGAAATGACTGATGAAGAATGGGATTTCACCATGCAAGCCGACTTGACAAGCGTTTTTAAGGTTACCAGAGCATTCGCAAAATATATGGTCGAAAAGAGATACGGCAGGATCATTAATATCGCCTCAATTTATGGACAGGTTGGTAATACGGCCATGGACACGGTTGCATATCACTCTTCAAAAGGTGGCGTTATTAACTTTACCAGAGCGGTTGCTGCAGAATTAGCCAAGTATAATATAACCTGTAATGCATTAAGTCCCGGATATTTTGAAACAGAATTAACCGTGGATACATTAAAAACTGACTACTTTACCGAGTTCATGAAATCCTCGGTTCCTCTGGGCCGATACGGTCATGAAGGAGAGCTCAATCCCGCCGCTATCTTCTTAGCATGCGATGAGGCTTCATATATAACCGGGCAAAATATAAAAATAGACGGCGGATATACATCGGTATAAATCCGTCACCTGATATATTTAAGCTTCGCACCGTTGGTAGAGCCGTGACCGAGATAGAGAAAGATAGGGAAGGGGGGAGGATTAAAAATCCTCCCCCTTTAACTATAATTTAAAATGTTATTGACCCATTTCATACATTCACCGAGTTATTAAAAGAACCGGTTTAGAGAAACTGTTTTAGCTGTCGCACATTATCCTCTTCAAACTTAAGCAGTTTCTCCATAAGATTTACAATGCTCGGCTCTGCATCATTATACTTTCTTATATTTTTGATTGCATCAATGATACCCATGTTACTTCCGATAATCAGCATTTCGGAAATATGCGAGGGTGTCTTATCGGTTATGGTTTGAATATTAATCATCAAATAAGTTCTGATTTTCTCCAGTGTACTAATACCTTTTTCATCCTGCCCATTTTCATTCAGCGCTTTTTTTGCGGCATAATGTATTTCTTTATACTCATTAAACTGGGATTCTAAATACTTTTTAAAGTTCTCATCTTCAACTATACCCAGCAGTTGTTTGATTGTATCCACACCCATTTGTGAATTCTGAAATATGAAGTTTAGCATTTCGGTATTACCGTTCATAATTGTCACACTCCTATTTATCCAGTATGTCCAACTAATGATTAAATAACCGGCACATACATAAGTGGTTGATGCCCGGGCTCATTTATACTAATCCCTGATTTAATCAGGGATTAATATTAGCCGTGGCATGTCAAGCCTTGTGGACTGATTCGCAGCTACATTAATTTTAACCCTGATTTATTGAGCTTTTGTATGACAATGATTTTGCCAACGTTTACTTGACAGATACCAAATGTATTAAAAGGTTGAATCTGCGCAAAAATGAGTTATAATTAAATAGTCGCAGCCGTTTCATGCATGAGCGAACACAACTTTTTTATAATAAAACGGCGGTTGGTTACAAAATTATCGGAGGATCTGAACATCTTATGATTGAATTTTTAAAGCGCACATGGGCACAAATCAATCTTGATGCCATTGAAAATAATTTTCGCGCTATAACAAAATCACTGTCTGCGGGTTGCCAAGCCATGGCGATTGTGAAGGCGGATGCATACGGGCATGGAGCCGGATATGTTTCACGCACCTTGAGAGATGCCGGTGCTACATGGTTCGGGGTATCCAATCTTGATGAGGCGTTGCAAATTCGAAACGAGGGGATTGACCAATCCATCCTCATTCTTGCATATACCCCACCCGCGCAGGCATCAAAATTGGCCGCAAACCGTATAACTCAAACCGTTTTTACAAGCGAGTATGCACAGCAGCTCAGCCGTTCAGCAGTAAATTCCGGTGTCAAGGTGCGCATACATATAAAGCTGGATACCGGGATGTCACGCATCGGATTTTTTTGCCAAAGCCATGAGGAAATAAATAAATCGGTTGATGAAATTGCCTCAGTCTGCTCTCTTCCGGGGCTTGAAGCGGAGGGGATATTTACCCATTTTACATCGGCAGATGAAGAATCGGGTGAGCAATATACCCGGCTCCAGTTTGAGCGTTTTCAGAGGGTAACCCATATACTTGATGACCGGGGAGTTAAATTCGCATTGAAGCATTGTTGTAACAGTGCTGCCAGCATGAGATTTCCGGAAATGCATCTTGATTTGGTTCGCCCCGGCCTAATTCTGTATGGACTGTCGCCTGCTGTATGGATGCAGGATAAGCTATTGCTGACCCCGGCAATGGAGCTCAAAACCGTTGTATCCATGACAAAAACCGTACCTGCCGGAACCACGATAAGCTATGGGCGCACCTATACAACACAGGGGGATTTGAAGCTTGCTACCTTACCGATTGGGTATGCAGACGGATTTCCCCGGGGAATGTCCAACCGAGCCGAAATGCTGGTGTGCGGAAGGCGGGCATCTGTTGTTGGCCGTGTGTGCATGGATCAGTGTATGCTTGATGTAACCGGAATTGATGAGGTTAAAGAAGGGATTACCGTTACCGTATTCGGACACGACGGGGACGAGTTCCTGCCAGTTGAGAAGTTTGCCGATTTATCAGGAACCATAAATTATGAAATAATTTGCAGCATCGGAAAGAGGGTGCCTCGAATTTTTCAAAGCAGAGGGCAAATAATAGGTCAGCTGAATTATATTGAAGCACATAAGGGGGAATATATATGAGCAGGCGTTTTCCATTTGTTATTATTTTAATTTTACTGGTTGTTTTAATGATTGCAGGTTGCGATAAGGATAAACCCGACTCCTCCGCTGGCCAAACAACAACCCCGGCTACCGTGCCGACGCTTTTGGATGTTAAAATCGGCAATCTTGTTACACCCGAACAGGTGAGCAACGCATTGGGAATTAAAGTGGGGGAAGGAATAGTTGTTGATCAGGATACTGCCGTGCGCTATTATTCGGAAGACGGCGGTTCATATTGTGATATCAGTATGCTGAAATGCTCCAGAGAGATTTATGATTCAGCTGTCGCCGCCTATACCGATGCGGAAGATACGCTTAACCTCGGTCAGGTAGCAAAATGGAGAGCAGATACCAAGCAAATTGTGATTTACAACGGAAACTATATGATCAGTGTTTCAGCCGTGGTAAAAGGAAAAAGCAATGAGCATTTGTTGAGTTCCGCCCGTCAGATTGCCGCCCTTGCATTGGAGAAATTAGGTTAGATATTCTTTCAACCAAACAAGTCCGTCTATGAACCCGAGAAAGGGCATGGATTTTATAATGAACACATTCGATAGGATTTACGAGATTGTAAAAAAAATCCCAAAGGGTTATGTATCCACCTACGGACAGGTGGCATGCCTTGCAGGCAATCCCAGATGGGCGCGGGTGGTCGGTTATGCCCTTCATGTAAACCCTAACCCCGGTTCAATTCCGTGCCACCGTGTTGTGAACAGAATGGGGAAAACATCGTCGGCTTTTGCGTTTGGCGGGCAAGACCGTCAGTGTATGCTTCTTAGGGCGGAAGGGGTTCCGTTTTTGCCGGATGGCAGGGTTGATTTAAGCCTTTGCATGTGGTGGGGTTCATAATACTCTTTCGCATATCTCAATTATTTCCGGCATATAGTTAATGTAGAGGTGACCTAATACTAATATCCGACTAAAATATTGATAAGGTTTCCGAGGATTTTTTGTGTCGGGCAAGGCCGACGACGCAGGCGGGCTGGCGCCCGGCAAGGAGGAGAACGAAGCCCGGTGCAAAAAAGACCGGAAAGATGTTAAGGCTTTAGTCGGATATTAGTATAAAGCAAAATGCAGGGAGGAAATGAGATGCGTTGCCGTATTACCGATATGCACAATAAGGAAGTTATTAATATAGGTGACGGCAGCCGTCTGGGCTGCGTTGATGATGTGGAGATTGACACCTGCACGGCGCAGATTGTTGCTATCGTGGTTCACGGTCGCCCCAAGTGTCTGGGCTTGCTTGGGCGGGAAGAAGATATAGTTATCGGATGGAGGCACATCAGCGTTATCGGTGAGGATACCATACTGGTAAATTATGAATGCCCATGTAAACCACACAAGCACAAAGGCAGGGGTATATTTTCGGATATTTTCTACAGCAGATGAGGTAAATAATAAGTTTTTAAGATAATAGTGGCATAATCAAGTGTTGATTTTTTTTATTGGTTGTGATAAAGTAATGCAATAAACGCATTGAAAGAGAGAGTACCCCGTATTTTTTCGCATAAGAGAAGGTTGCCATGGGCTGAAAGCAATCTGCGCAAAAGGCGGGGGAAGTTCACTCCGGAGCGGCAGGGCTGAAGTTTCAGTAGGTTCTGACGGGTGACGCCGTTAAGGGTCAGAAAAGCGTTTTCGTATGCATTTTTTTGTATACGATGAAAATCAGGGTGGTACCGCGGAGGATTGACCTTCGTCCCTTTATTGGGATGAGGGTGTTTTTGTATATATAATACTAATCTCATACTGTTCTCAAGTAAAAGGTGAGACAAAATCTGCGAGGATGTTTTTCGTCATGCAAGGCGGAGGAGGAGAGCGGGCTGACGCCCACCGACGACAACAACGCTGTATGGCGGAAAACATACCGCAAAGATGTCTTGATTTTTACTTGAGAGCAGTATCAAGTAAAAGGATCGATAAAATTGTCGCTCAAGACGCGTTCTTATTTAAAGAATGCATCACTCCATTTTATCGGCTTTTATTATTGAGATTAGTATAAAATCGAGATAAGTACAAACGCAAGGAAAGGATGGTCATTTTGAAGGAAAAGTTAGAGCAGCTTCGTCAGCAGGTTTTAGAGCAATTGAACAGCATGACCGATAAAAAAGAGTTGAATGAGCTGAGAGTAAAGGTTATGGGTAAAAAGGGTTGGCTCACCGAAATACTGCGGGGGATGGGCGGACTGCCTGCCGAGGAGCGTCCAAAGGCGGGGCAACTTGTCAACCATTTGAGGCAGGAACTTGAAGAAAAATTCGATGAAGTGGAATCGGGTATTAGCCGGCTTCTTAAGAATGCTCGGCTAAAGGATGAAACCCTTGACATCACCCTACCGGGGAAAAAGCATGAATTGGGAGGAATACATCCTCTTAATAGTGTTTTGGAGGAGCTTATTGATATATTTGCCTCGATGGGATTTGATATTGTTGAAGGGCCGGAGGTAGAAACCGATTATTATAACTTTGAAGCATTGAATGTACCCGAGGATCACCCTGCACGGGATGATCAGGACACCTTTTACATTACTGAAAATTTGCTTTTACGCACCCAAACATCCTCTGCCCAGATACGCACCATGAAAACCCAAAAGCCGCCGATTCGCATGATCTGCCCCGGCCGCGTTTACAGGGCAGATGAAGTGGACGCAACCCATTCTCCTGTATTCCATCAAATGGAGGGGCTGGTGGTTGACAAGGGTATTACCATGTGTGATCTAAAGGGAGTGCTCGAACAATTTGCCAAGGAGATTTACGGCTCCCAAACCAAAGTAAGGTTCCGACCGTCCTTTTTCCCGTTTACCGAGCCAAGTGTTGAGGTTGATGTTAGCTGCAGTGTTTGTGGCGGCAAGGGCTGCCGCGTATGCAAGGGAGTGGGCTGGATAGAGATTTTGGGGGCGGGTATGGTGCATCCGAATGTGCTTTCGGGCTGTGGCATCGACCCCGAGGTTTATTCAGGTTTTGCCTTTGGAATTGGGCTGGATAGGCTAACCACCACCCGTCATAAAATAAGCGATATACGCCTACTGTTTGAAAATGACCGCCGTTTTCTTGAACAGTTCAGCCGTTGTGGGAGGTAATAAATATGAAAGTATCATTAAACTGGCTTGGCCGTTATGTGGATATAAATGTTCCGCTTTCGGAGCTTTGCGATAAAATGGTGATGTCCGGCTTTGAGGTAGACGGTATAGAGGATTTATCCCGTTCCATGAGTAATGTTGTGGTGGGCTTGATTGAAAAGCGGGAGAAGCATCCGAATGCAGATAAGCTGCAGATATGCTATCTTAATGTGGGAAAAGAAACACCTTTGCAGATAGTGACCGGTGCTGATAATGTATTTGAGGGTGCTTTGGTTCCTATTGCACTTCATGATTCGCATCTTCCGAACGGGTTGCATATTAAAAAAGGAAAGCTGCGGGGGATTGAATCCTTCGGAATGCTCTGTTCGGGAGAGGAGCTTTGTCTTAAAGATTCCGATTATCCGGGTGCAGAGGTAAACGGAATACTAATATTAAATGAAGAGTACCCTGTTGGGACAGATATGCGAACCGTGTTGGGGTTGGATGATGTAATAATTGACTTTTCGGTGACCGCCAACCGACCCGATTGCCAGAGTATTCTGGGAATTGCCCGAGAAGTGGCTGTGGCACTTAAAACCGAGCTGAAAATGCCTATACCTGAGTATAAAACCAAGGGCGGCAATATTAATGAGCATATTTCTGTTACCGTTAAGGATTACGACCTTTGTCCGAGATATATGGGCAGGGCGGTTGTGAATATTAGGATGGCCAGTTCCCCCGAATGGATGAAAAAATGTCTTAAAGCCGAGGGTATGCGGCCAATCAATAATATTGTTGATATTACAAACTTTGTTATGCTGGAAACAGGGCAGCCAATGCATGCGTTTGACCTTAGAGATGTTAACGGTAGACAGATAATTGTTCGCCGAGCAGAAGAAAAAGAGGGAATTACAACTCTGGATGGCAAGGAGCACACCCTTACACCCGAAATGCTTGTTATAGCAGATTCAAATCAGCCGTCATGTCTTGCGGGAATAATGGGTAGTCTGGACAGCGAAATAAAGGAGGATACTTCCTCAATTTTCTTTGAATCTGCCAAATTCCGCCGTGACAGTGTACGCCGCACAGCGCGTCATTTGGGAATGCGCACCGAATCCAGCGCGCGGTTCGAAAAGGGAATTGATATCATGAATGTCGAATATGCCATGGAGCGCGCACTCCAGCTTATTTACGAGCTGGATGCAGGTGATATTGTTGAGGGTATTATAGATTGTAATGCGGGATTGCCCCAAGAAAGGGTGCTTAATGTTTCGGTATCGGGCATTAATGCTCTGTTAGGACTTGATATTTCTGCAGATGATATGGTGGATATTCTGAACAAACTCTCGATAAAAACAACAAATTCAGGTGATACCTTAACCTGCACAATTCCAACATTTCGTGATGATATTGAAGGGCGGGCGGATATTGCCGAGGAAATAATGCGTATTTACGGTTATGACCATATAATTGGTACCCAGATGAACGGTGCAATTGTGTGGGGTAAAAAGCCCCATGACCGTCTTTGTGCCGACAAGGTAAAAAGCAGGCTGGTGGCTCATGGATTATTTGAAATTGTGACCTACTCATTCATCAGCGGAAAGGCCTTGGATATGCTGGGTGTTCCGGCTGATGATGAACGCCGCCGTTCGGTGGTTCTGCGCAATCCACTGGGTGAAGAATATTCGGAAATGCGTACCCAGCTTGTGAGCAGCATGCTGAATGTGCTTTCAACAAATTATAACAGAAAGATTTCCGAGGTTAGATTTTTTGAAGTAAGCAAGGTTTTTATACCGGAATCTCTGCCTGCGGTATCCCAGCCGGAGGAGCGTCCTGCTGTGTGTATTGGATTATATGGCGAGAATGAAAATTTCTTTGACCTTAAAGGAATTGTGGAGGATATACTCTCCTGCTTTGGCATTTCGGCCGAGTATGAACGGGCAAATCAGGCTTATTTGCATCCCGGCCGTCAGGCATTGGCAATGGCGGAGGGTTCCCCGATTGCAGTTTTTGGCGAGGTACATCCTGATACTGCAGAGCGCTTTGGCGTAAATACCCGTGCCTATATTGCCGAAATCAGAATGGATAAGCTTATTGCTGCTCCGAACGATGTTTTACTTTATAAGCCTTTACCGCGTTTTCCCTCTATCGAGCGCGACCTTGCCCTAACCTGCGATAAGGAGCTGCCGGTTGCGGAAATAGAAAAGACAATTCGTTTATCCGCCGGAAAAAATCTGGAGGATATTTGGCTGTTTGATGTCTATCAAGGCACTCAAATTGCTGATGGCAAAAAAAGTGTTGCATATCGTCTGGTCTTCCGAAATTCAGAAGCAACCTTGAAGGATGAAGAGGTTGATGCCTCTTTAAGGAAGATTATTAAGAATTTATTGGAAAAAGGATGCGTTTTGAGGTCATAATCCCCTTGAAAGTAATGTACAAATACAGTATAATGTATTTATTCATTCAAATTTCGATTTAATAATGACTTATAAACTGGCAAGAGAAGCGGAGGCGTAAATATGCTGGACAGAACCATGACATTTTCCATCGGGGATGAAAAGGAACAGGAAATGAAGCAGGTATTAACAACCGTTTACGATGCCCTTAGGGAAAAAGGGTATAATCCGATAAACCAGCTTGTTGGATATTTACTGTCTGAAGACCCAACCTACATCACAACGCATAACAACGCCCGTAGCCTCATACGACGGTTGGATCGTGATGAATTACTGCGCGCTCTGGTCCAGGCATATCTCAACAACTAGTTATATGAGGAGCTGTTGGCAGCTTCTCAGGGGTTGTTAGGAGCTCATTTTGTAAAATTGGTTATGCAACATTTTAATTTGATGGAATTGCCAGGGTACACCCAAGGCAATCCGAGGAGGAATGGCAATGGCAGCCGAAAAAAGTGATAATAAAAATGGCGGTAAAAATAAATTTCTGATGTATAAAGGAAGACCGCTGGTGCGATCGGGAAATGTTTTATATTATGGGAATATGTATGAAGAATTTGTTGTTATGCTTCAAATTCTTACCACCAAAGAAGTGGGGGACATGACCGTTGCAGATAAGGTTCAGGTTCAGCTGATGTCAACCGACCCCGATCTTCGCATGAAAGACCGAATTTCTAAAAAGACCGAAAAAAGAGGCCTTTATAATGCAATGGATTTTGGTTCTGTATGGCTCCAACGCTCATTAGAGAAATAATCTTCGCTGATAATCCCTGCGTTCGGGGGCTCTCCCGCCGCAGGGATTGTTTGATTTAATGCTGTATTTTCTATCTTCTCCCTCATATTAACATGAAGTTTATCATATAAATTACTATTAACAAATACGGGGGAGTTAGAGCATGTTTGTATATTCATTCAAGGCTTCTAAACGGCAAATTATTTCCATGATATTATGCGCGATTATGCTGATTGCCGTTTTATTGGTTGCCATTCTTTGGCCGCTTGGAAAAGCATCGGCAGAAACTTATAAG
>JAQWBK010000048.1 GCA_028706415.1 Oscillospiraceae bacterium
CACTTTCGCCACCAATCTGGTGAACGGCATCAAGCAACCAGATGGCAGCATCAAATCCCTAACACCCCGACAAGTAGCCGATTTGCTTGGACACAGTACCTCCCAGATTACGGAGCTGTACTATGTGAAAAAGGATACCGCAAGGCTGGGTGGGATTACGGATGGATTTGAGATATAACGAGAAACAGACAAACCGCCTGAGCACAAACTCAGGCGGTCAATTTTTGAGCCGCAGTAAAAAATATGCCTCTATGTTGAGCCGACAACCGCGAAAACCTATGCCGAAATTGATGCTTTATTGATGATGTAGCAGACGGAAACGTTACAAACAGACAGCACCGGATGGCACATTGGATGCCCGTTTGCAGCACTAAAATGCGGTAAATCAGACCGTGCGCCGAGCGAAATAGGCATAGGAAAAACGGCTTAAACCCAGTGTTTAAGCCGTTTTTCCTATAGCTTGCAAAGCAAGATATTTGGCAGGGGCAGAAGGACTTGAACCCTCGGCACGCGGTTTTGGAGACCGCTGCTCTACCAACTGAGCTATGCCCCTAAATAACTAAACCAATAGCTAAGTTGAAAAAATAATTAGCTAAGATAAAGAATAGCTAAGATAAAAAATAGCTGAGATAAAAAAAATAAGTTGAGATAAATAAAGAAGCAAGCCGGAGACGAAAAACAAGCTCCGGACTTGCCCTCGTTTTTGGTGGGCCTTCAGGGACTCGAACCCCGGACCGACCGGTTATGAGCCGGTTGCTCTAGCCAACTGAGCTAAAGGCCCAAAAATAATGAAAATATTATTTTTGGAACGAATGCTATTTTACCATAAAACAAGAGATTGTCAATACCGTTTTTTGAAGGTTCTTTTCATGTTTCGATAAAATATTTGTTTAATTTATGCTCAAAATGCTTTTATGGTTAAATTCAGGGGGAGGGGGGGATTTGAAATCTGTTCATACCACCATCCTTATTAGTTGCTGTTGGGCACATCATGCATCTATTTTTGATTATATTTATAATCGGTAGGTGTCATGCCTTTATGCTTTTTAAAAAACTTTGAAAAATAAAGGGGGTCGATAAAACCCACCGAATATGCAACTTCGGATACCGATAGGGTTCTGTCAACAAGCAGACTGCATGCTTCATTAATACGGTGTTTCTGGAGATATTCACTTGGTGCTATTCCCAAGTGAGTTATGAACACGCGGTATAACTGACTGCGGCTGATGCCTACATAATCCGCAATATCCGAAACGCCGATATTATCGGAATAATTACACTGTATGAATTTCAATGCTTTTGAAAGATAATCCAATGGCCGTAAGTCATTACTATTCTGACCATGCATATTTATCAGCCTGCCAAGGAAAAGGTAGAGATGCCCCAGCATATCTGCTTCTGCTGCGGGCGAATTTCCCCGGCTTTCATATATATTCATAAGCAGGGTCTTGGCCTGTTCTTTATCTGACAAACTAAGGGTGGAATTATCGCTTGTAAAGCCGGTAAGCTTTACAAGCCTTTGCGCCTCCGTTCCGTTAAATCCGACCCAATAATACTCCCACGGATCATCATTATCGGCAGTATAATAAGAAACTTGCCCGGGAAATATTAAAAACATATCTCCAGTGGTCAGAGAGTGGCTGGCTGCGGACGGCGAATGGGTGGAAATTCCGGTATTAAATACACCTTTTCCGGATGCAACATAATGAAAAAGATAATGGTCGCGGGTTGCAGGGCCCCATGTATGGCAGCTTTCACATCTTTGATAGCCGGTATTATAGACTGAAAGACTGAGGTTTTCTAGTGAGTTTGTTTTAAACGAATGCTTTATCATTATATGACCGCCCTTTCGCGTATTGCTGCTAACACCTATTTATTATCTTTCAAACAATACTATTTTACATGGTTATTCAACAAAACTCCATATAATAATCAAAACACAGGATTGTAATATCCAGTTTTTATTATTATAATTATAACAATAAATGTGATAGGAGAACGGTATGAATACGATTAAGAATATAATTACGCAAATTAAATCGGGTGTTTATGACCGCGCTTTTATGCGAATGTATGGATTTAACGCAATAGAGGTTCACAGGGAGCGTTATAAAAAAGCTGTTAATAAATTCGGAGAAATATTTGGAACGGAAAAAGAGGTTATGCTTTTCTCTGCTCCCGGACGGACAGAAATCGGGGGGAATCATACCGACCATAACCATGGGAGGGTTTTGGCTGCAAGTGTAAATTTGGATGTTATAGGGGTTGCATCCCTGTCATCTGAAAACTGCATAAAGATCAAGTCAGAGGGCTTTGATATGGATACTGTGTACCTTGATGACCTTGCTGTTCAAAACGATCAAAAGGGATGTTCGGCTTCGCTTATTAGGGGTATGGCCGAGAGCTTTGTCAAAAACGGATTTAATATCGGGGGTTTTGATGCATACACGACTTCGGATGTTCTAAAAGGTTCGGGGTTATCCTCCTCGGCAGCTTTCGAGGTGCTTATCGGAACCATACTCAACAGCCTTTATAACAGCCGAAAGGCAGACGGAGTAAAAATTGCACAGATGGCGCAGTATGCAGAAAATGTACATTTCGGCAAGCCCTGTGGGTTGATGGATCAGATGGCTTCATCCATAGGCGGGGTAATTACCATTGATTTTAATGACCCCACGAACCCAATTACAGAGAAAGTAAATTTTGATTTTGATAAATCCGGTTATAATCTATGCATTGTGGATACAGGTGGAAATCATGCGGATTTGACACCCGAATATGCGTCTATAACCATTGAAATGAAGGCGGTTTCAAAATCGTTGGGTGTTTCATATTTGCGTGAGACCTCAATGGAAAAGCTTATGAATAAGTTGCCGGAGCTTCGCAAGCTGCACGGTGACCGTGCGGTATTACGGGCTATACATTTTTTGCGTGAGAACCAGCGCGTGACAAAACAGGTGGAAGCGTTGGAATTTGGGGATTTTGATGAATTCTGCCGACTTATAATAGAATCCGGTCACTCATCATTTGAATATTTGCAAAATTCGTATTCTTCATGCAATGTCACTGAACAAGGGCTTCCTCTGGCTCTTTGCCTTGCACAAGGGGTGCTGAATGATAATGGTGCATGGAGGGTACATGGCGGGGGATTTGCCGGCACAACACAAAACTTCGTGCCCGGTGAACTGCTTGATTCTTTTTGCAGTGTTATGGAGGGTGTGTTCGGCAAAAACAGCTGTCATGTTCTGAAAATAAGACCTGTCGGCGGGGTTGAACTGGATTATTTAAGTACTCAAAACTCAACCACTCTCGGCTGAAAGCCGTCTAAAGTTCTTTTACTAACCTTTGTGCGCGAGCTGTCAGCCGAACATTTAAAACTTACCCTTGCAAAGGGTGCGAAGAATTTAAACCAATAGTTGAGACAATAAATAGGAAGACAGTAATAATTGCCCGAATGAGAATGAAAGGAATGTCAAAATACATGGCTGAACTCAGAAAAAATCCGCTTACAAACGATTGGATAATGATTGCTTCACACAGGCAGGACAGACCACAAATGCCCAAGGATTATTGTCCGTTTTGTCCCGACTCGGGAAAGGTACCCAGTGATTATGATGTATATAAATACGACAATGATTTTCCCGCTTTGTCAACCGCGCCGCCCCAACCCGATAATGTATCAACAGACTTTTTTGAAACCGCACCGTCCTATGGGAAATGTGAGGTTGTTTTGTATTCGCCAAAGCATACCATTACAATGCCTGAGCTGCCTACTGCTCACATACGCAAGTTGGTTGACCTTTGGGCGGAACGATTTGATGCCCTGCGTGAGGATGAAAAAATAAAATATGTCTTTATTTTTGAAAATAGGGGGGAACTGGTGGGCGTTACAATGCCGCATCCCCATGGTCAGATTTACGCATACCCCTTTGTTCCGAAAAAACTGGAGCTGGAGATTGATAACGCCCGCCAATATCTAAGTGATAATAAAAAATGCATGTTTTGTGAGATGCTCGGGCAAGAATCAGCGTTTAAAAAGCGGGTGATTTTCAAAAACCGCCATTTCACCGTTTTTCTGCCGTTTTTTTCTGAATATCCTTACGGAGTATATATTATGAGTAATTCTCATAAATCAAATATAACAGAGTTTAATGATGATGAACGAACAGAACTGGCCGAAACGCTTCGCACAACATCCGGAATGTTAGATAGCCTGTTTGACATGAAATTCCCATACATGATGTGTATGTACAACGAACCGGTCAATGGGGAAGAGGCTTCGGAATATTTTCATTTTCATATTGCGTTTTATCCTCCCATGAGAAGTGCCAATAAGATAAAATTCAATGCATCCAGTGAAACCGGTGCATGGGCGCATTGCAACCCAACCTGTCCGGAAGATACTGCAGCAGAGCTTAGAATGGCATATAATAATTTTCTTAATAAATAATATTTTTAATACAACCACCCTGGGGCGAAAGCCGAGGGTGGTTGTGAATTATCAACTACTGTATTCGGACAGTAGGCGTTGCTTTTCATCCCACAGGGGTTGGGATAAATCAACATAATATTTGTGAGGATTTTCAAACCGAAGAACCTCGTCCCATATGGTTCCAATCTGTTGTTCACAATAGGAACGAATGGTTTTGATGTCGGGTGAACTGTAAACCTTGTTGCCTTTACTAAAAAGCTGAACCTGAAGCTCCTTGGCGGAAAAGTTCTCAACCGTTTTGCGCTTCCAAATATGATCCGGGTCGAAAATAACATAAGGAGCAGTATCGTCAATAACCTCATCACGCAAGGTCATTACATCCGCAATGGCCTTTCCGCTGTCACGGTCATAAAGTCTCCACAGCTTTTTAAAACAGGGATTGGTGATTTTACTTACATTATCGCTTACCTTAATACGCGGAATTATCTTCTTATCTATCTCGACTGACGAAAGCTTATACACACCGCTGAAAATCGGGTCACTGGAGGCAGTAATCAGGCGTTCGCCCACCCCGAATACATCCACACAAGCACCCTGAAGTATCATATCCCTTATAATATATTCATCCAAAGAGTTTGATGCCGTGATTTTGCAATCGTTAAAACCGGCCTCATCCAGCATTTTTCTGGCTTTCTTACTTAAATATGTTATGTCGCCCGAATCAATTCTAATACCCAATGGGCGGGTGCCGTTGGGAACAAGCTCCTCATTAAAGACCCGAATAGCATTTGGTATCCCCGACTTGATGGTGTTATAGGTGTCCACAAGGAAAATGGATTCTTGGGGGTATTCGCGGGCATAAGTTTTAAAAGCTTCATACTCGCTGTCAAAAAGCTGCACCCAGCTGTGTGCCATGGTGCCCATTGCGGGGATACCGAACTTTTTGTCGGCTATTGTGCAGGATGTTCCTTTGCAGCCGCCGATATAGGATGCACGCGCACCGAATATCGCCGCATCATATCCATGAGCACGGCGGGAACCGTATTCAATAACAGCTCTGTCACCGGCAGCCCGCACCATTCTGTTTGCCTTGGTTGCTATCAAGGTTTGGTGGTTAATTGATAAAAGCGTAATCGACTCGATAAACTGTGACTGAATAATAGGACCCCTCACCGTCAATATTGGCTCATAGGGGAAAACCGGGGTTCCCTCAGGAACTGCCCATACATCACATGAGAATTTGAAATTGAGAAGGTAGCTTAGAAAATCCTCGCTGAACAGATTCTTTGCTCTTAAAAACTCAATATCCTCATTGGTGAATGAAAGGTTTTCAAGATATTCAACAAGCTGTTCTACACCTGCCATGATTGCCAGACCGCCGTCATCCGGAGTTTTTCTGAAAAACATATCAAAATAAGCTATTTGATCTGCCCTGTTAGAATTCAAAAAACCATTTGCCATTGTAAGCTCATAAAAATCGGTGAGCAGGGTCAGATTGTACCGTATAGAATTGGTTTGCATATTAGTTCAGTATCCTTTCACAGGTTGTTATACTGTTCTCAAGTAAAAGATGTCTTGATTTTTACTTGAGAACAGTATTATTTCGTTTTTGAGCCAAGGGCAGCTCGGTTTAGGTATATCGCAAATTATATTGTTCAATACAGAAATTAATGACTTCAATCGCTTTGGTATGCCCCAGCACCTCATGCACATCCGTTTCTTTTCCCTCTAATGTTTTATAAACCGAAAAGAAATGCTGGATTTCATTAAATGTGTGGGAGGGAAGCTGGGTTATATCTGTATAGCCTGAAAGTGAAGGGTCACCAAACGGAACCGCAATTATCTTTTCGTCTATTCCCATATCATCCGACATTTTTATTATCCCGATGGGGAAGCATTGTACCAAGGTCATGGGAATAATGGTTTCCTGGCACATAACAAGAACATCCAGCGGGTCGTCGTCATCCGCATAGGTTCGCGGAATAAAGCCGTAATTTGCGGGATAGTGGGTGGCGGTAAAAAGAACCCGATCAAGTCTTAATAAGCCTGTATCCTTGTCCAGCTCATATTTATTTCTTCCGCCTTTTGGTATTTCAATAACCGCGGTAAAATTATCCGATTTTATACACCCGGGTGAAATATCATGCCATATATTCATAGAAAGTTCCACTCCTTTCCGCCGCTGGGGAGTTGTGCTGTTTTGGCTCCACCAAAATTTCTGCCACCCATCAATTATTTGTCAAAGTTAAGTATATCCTTGTTCCAAATATTTATCAAGTAGCAAAGCCAATAATGAAAAAAGAGCCGCATAAAGCGGCTCTTGGTGAAAGCATATAGACGCGGGTGTACTCTTAGACAGCACGGGTGACTTTACCCGAACGCAAGCAACGGGTGCAGGCGTGTATCCTTTTGGGGGACCCGTTTACAACCGCTTTCACGCGGAGAACATTCGGTTTCCAAGTGCGGTTCGAACGTCTGTGGGAGTGGGATACCCGAATTCCAAATGAAATGCTCTTTCCGCAGATATCACAGTTTGCCATGATGGTCTGCACCTCCTTTTTGAAATCAGCAAAGGTTATACTAACAGATATTATTGTTAAAATCAAGGTTTTTTTGAAATTGCTTTAAAAATATTATGTTATGTTCCCTTGCGCTTGTAATTAGATTGAATTTCCATTATAATATTAAAATGAATACTGGCATGTTGCCAAAGATAATATTGAGCAAGGAGTTATATCCAATGATAATGTATTTAATTCAAAATCGTTTTAATATTGATTTTATTAATCTTATATTTATATTTATTTCTTATGCGCTTATAATTTTGGTTGCATTACCCGTCCACGAGTTGGCGCATGCGTTCACCGCAGACCGAATGGGGGACTCCACCGCTCGATGGAACGGCAGACTGACCATGAATCCATTTGCTCATCTTGATCTAATCGGAACCATCATGATTTTTGTTTTCGGGTTCGGTTATGCGAAACCTGTTCCTGTTAATCCGCGTAATTTTAAGAATTATAAAGCCGGTATGTTCCTAACATCATTTGCTGGTCCGGCTTCCAATCTTGTTATGGCTTTTTTATCACTTTTGATTCTTCGCATTGTTTTGCTTTTAAATCCTGTAGCCATAGTAATTATTATAATGACGATTTTTCTCAGACAGTTTGCATTAATTAATATTACTCTTGCGGTATTCAACCTGCTTCCCATCCCTCCTTTAGACGGATTTCGCATTATTTCAAATTTCCTTAGTTCCAAAATTGTTTATTATATAGAGCAATATCAATGGTATATAACCATGGGGCTTTTCTTGTTAATTGCTACCAGGGGATTAAGCGGATTTTTATCAGTTATTACATTTTATATTTATAATTTCTTTTCGATAATTCTAAATTTTTGAGTATAAACAGTTCAAGTAGGAGAAACTATGGAAACAATATCCTATAAAATTCCCGGCTTTGAGGGGCCACTTGATCTGCTTTTGCATTTGGTGCAAAAGCATAAATTGAATATTACCGATATCCCTATTGCCGAGCTTCTCGAACAGTATATGAAAACCATTGAAGAATGGAAAAATGTTAATCTTGATGTGGCCGCTGAATTCCTCGAGATGGCAGCAAGGCTTGTATTTATCAAGACGGCCATGCTGCTGCCTCGTCATGAAGAGGCGGATGAGATGAGACGGGAACTCAGCGGTGAGCTGATGGAATACCGCCATTGTCAAGAGGCAGCAAGAAGGCTGGCTGTGCAAAACATTAGCGACAATCTGTTTGTTCGTGGTCCGGCAGATATTGAACCCGACCTGACCTACCGAAGGCTTCATCCCAAAGATACCATGCTTGATGCCTATCTTGCGGCAGCAGGCCGCGGGAAGCGTCGTTTGCCGCCACCTGCAAAGGCGTTTAACAACATAGTGTCTCATAAAATTGTTTCGGTCTCATCAAAAATCATCTTTGTGCTGCGGCGATTATATAAAAATAAGAAAATCAACTATTCAGAACTTTTTGAGCAGGCCGACAGCCGCTCCGAGCTTGTTGCAATCTTTTTGGCACTCCTTGAGCTGATGAAGGCAAACAGGATACATGTGGACGGTGACGGTGATAATCAACTTGTAAGCATGAAATCACGCAAAGGCAAATCAAACATTAAAGCTTAGATTACTTTGGCAATATACCTTGAAAGGTGTGCTCCTGATGGAAATTAGTGAATACAAGGCGATAACCCAAGCTGTGTTATTTTCCAGCGGTGAACCTGTGGAACTGTCCCGCCTTGCAGAGGTTATGGAGCTGGATGAGGAGACCACCCAGCGAATTGCGGACGATCTGATGAATGAGGTAAACACCGGAAGCGGTGGGCTTATAATCGTCCGTCTTGATAATTATTATCAGATGAGCACCAAGTCGGATTATGCCGAATATATAAGAAAAGCGCTGGACATCCGCCGCAATACTCCCCTCAGCCAGGCTGCCATGGAGGTTTTGGCTATTGCTGCATATAATCAACCTGTAACTCGGGCATATATTGAGCAGGTTCGCGGGGTTGACTGCTCTGCGGTGATACAGGGATTGGTTGCGAAAAATCTCATTGAAGAAAAGGGAAGGCTGGAGCTGCCGGGTCGTCCGCTGTTGTATGGAACCACCGTGGATTTTCTTCGCTGCTTTGGCATCTCATCACTGGACGAGCTTCCTCCACTTCCACAGGATGAACCAGAGATGCAGGAAACAACATTGGATGAGATTATTGAGGATGTCGAGAAGGCCGAAACCGAACAGGCCCTAACAGAAGATGAGAAAGGAATGAGGGATACCGGTTGAATGGTTTACTGATAACTCTCATAATATTTGCATTTTTAATTTTGCTATTGCTTATCCCGGTTTACCTTTCTGCTTCATTTGATGGTAAACTTGGTGTTCGGGTGCGCATACTTTTCATATCGTTTAAGCTTTATCCCAGTCCTGAAAAGTCTGAGAGGAAGCAGCTGAAAAAAGAAACGAAAAAAAGTAAAAAGCAAAAAGCAAAGGAGGAGGAACTGTCCCGTTCAGAAGAACTGCTTCGTGACGAGGGGATTTCGGCAGTTATATCATATTATAACGAGATGGTTCGACTTATCGGAACGGCGGTTAAACGGTTTATTCGCATAATTGTGGTGGACAGGCTTATCGTGAATGTTATTGTGGCGTCAGATGACGCATCCGAAACAGCCCTCAATTTCGGACGCGTATGTGCAGTAATATATCCCGCACAAGCCTTGATAGAAAGCGTTTTAAATATACGAAAACGCAAGATTACAATTGTGCCGGATTTCATGACCGAAAAGGGATATGTAAGGGGAGAGATTAAGCTTCATATTCTCCCAATCAGAGCATTATGGGCTTTAATTATGTTTTTTATATGGTACCTTGGCAATAATACGACAACCAAGAATTTTATCAAAAAGACTGTAAACAATGATGTAGACGGACTTTAATTAAGAAAAGAGGTTTAATAATGGCAGAAAACAATTTGCAGGGAATTCTGGGAGTTTCTATGGACAAAATCCGTGAGATGGTGGATGTAAACACGGTAATAGGAGAGGCAATATATACCCCCGATGGAACAACCCTTATTCCTGTTTCCAAAGTTACCTATGGCTTTGCTTCAGGAGGTTCCAATATCCCGACAAAATCAGCCACAGAGCTGTTTGGAGGGGGAAGCGGAGCAGGTATCAACATTACGCCGGTTGCTTTTATTGTAATATCAAGCGGAGATGTTCAGGTATTGCCAATTGTATCAAAACCGGATTCGGGCGATAAGATGATCAACCTTGTTCCCGAGATGTTTGATAAGATAGCCGCTCTCTTTAAGAAAAAGGATAAAACAGAGAAGGTTGAAGTCAAGGGCGGAGACCAGCCGTCGGTAACAGTTACCGAAACAACAACAAAATCCTGATTATATGTGAATTTCCTGCCTATATCCTGCATAGGTTTTTATGGGCAGGTGGTTTATGTTGTTGAAAAAATTAATATTATTTGTTGCTGTGTTTCTCTTTCTTTCGTCCAGCTCAGCTCTTTTACGAGCTGACGGGATATTCTCGGTTTCCTCTGTTTCGGCGGTCTTGTATGAGCCCCAGTCGGGAAGCATTCTTTATGAAAAGGATGCTCATACTGTGCGGCCTATGGCCAGCACCACAAAAATTATGACAGCGCTGCTTGCTGTTGAACTGTG
The DNA here is from genome assembly GCA_028706415.1 of Oscillospiraceae bacterium. GTDB lineage: Bacteria > Bacillota > Clostridia > Oscillospirales > Acutalibacteraceae > Avimonas. The sequence goes on from JAQWBK010000048.1 coordinate 10,640, forward strand.
TCCCGCCCAGCGGTTAATTTCCGTTTCACCCGAGGCGGTAAGGGTTGAGGGCACGGCATTGGGGCTTCGCGGCGGCGACAAAATTACAATGCTGGACTTGGTGACCGGTCTGCTTCTGGCTTCGGGTAATGATGCAGCCAATGTGGTTGCCTATGCAGTAGCCGGAGATATTCCATCATTTGCAAAGCTAATGAATGAACGCGCCCAAAAAATCGGAATGAAGGATACTAAATTTGTCACCCCGTCCGGGCTTGACGAGAGCGGGCATTCATCCACGGCATATGATATGGCGCTGCTTGCTGCCGAGGCTATGAAAAACAAGACAATTGCCGATATTTGTAAAAAAAAATATGCGATAATTGAATTCGGCAATCCACCGAGGAATATTACCGTAACCAATCATAACAAGCTTTTAAAACTATATCCTCATGCCAAAGGGATTAAGACGGGTTTTACAAAAAAATCCGGAAGATGCCTGGTTTCGGCAGCCGAGAAGGATGGAGTGCAGCTGATTGCCGTGACCTTAAAAGCGGGGGATGATTGGAACGATCATATCGCTTTGCACGAATATGGCTTCTCGGCTACCGAATCATTTTTACCCACCCTTCCCAAGCTGCCC
>JAQWBK010000141.1 GCA_028706415.1 Oscillospiraceae bacterium
TCAGCATACTGCTCTCAAGTATAAGTCAAGCCTGAGAACAAGCAAGAGAAAGGTTTGAAGATTGTCAAACGGTGGCTCCAGCACGGTAACACGCCCCCACTATTAGGGTTCCACGGCTTCTCTTACCGGAATCCACATTTCCAGTTTTTTCTCAAAAAGAATAGCGCGAGCCGGACTGGTGGATGGCAGTATGGTTTTTCGGAGATTTTTGAACACATCCGGTTTTACAAGTTTTTTATAATATTCCGATGCGTTTTTTGAATTAAAGAAGACCACTTCCAAATTTGGGCATATATCTGCCAAAACGCCAAAATCGTTTGGTTGTGGTCTTCGGATTGAGGCGTCTGCACTCCCCTGTCTTTCACAACCTTTCAGTACATCCCACAGGGCTATCCGCTTTTCCTTTAAATATTTCACCCGAAGCTCATATTCAAAAGGGGGGTCCTCATTCCAAAGGCCAAAGATAATGCGCCAGAAAGCATTTTGAGGATGACCGTAATACTGCCCATGTCGGATAGAGGCTTCCGACGGCATGGTTCCAAGTATTAAAATACGCGCATCTTGGGATGCAATGGGAGCAAATCCATTAAGCATGTTATTTTCTCCTTTATGGTATGTGAAACAAAGGCAACCAAGGTTGACCATAAGGTTAATCTGCGATAAAATGTATGTTATAGCGGATACAATGCTAATAATATAATATTAGAAATGGAATTAACATGCTTAATAAAAAAGAACGAACAAACAAGGCAATTGCTGCTTTGAAACAGTTATATCCCGACGCCAAGTGTTCCCTTACATCATACAACGCGCTTCAGCTGTTGATTGCAACCCGCCTCTCCGCCCAATGCACCGATGCGCGTGTGAATTTGATTACCCCCGCTTTGTTTGAACGCTATACTTCACTTAAGGATTTTTCCGAGGCGGAGGTTGAAGAGGTTGAATCCTATATACATTCATGCGGTTTATATAAAACAAAAGCTCGCGATATTGTGGCAATGACTAAAATGCTGCGGCATGTATATAATGGTGTTATTCCCGATACTGTTGACGAATTAATCAAGCTTCCGGGAGTTGGGCGTAAAACGGCTAACCTTATTGTGGGTGATGTATTCGGCAAGCCTGCGGTGGTCACCGACACACATTGCATACGCATTTCCAACCGTTTAGGGCTATGCAACACCAAGGACCCTTATAAGGTGGAAATGGAATTGCGTGATTTATTACCTCCCGAAGAAAGCAATGCGTTCTGCCACAGAATTGTATTATTCGGCCGGGATATATGTTCAGCGCGGAAACCGCGTTGTAATGTTTGTCCCATGCAGGAATATTGTCCTGAATATATTGCCGGAAAAGCATAATTCCTTATATCCTCTGCATAAGCTTTAGCCCGGTATTCATATCTTTATTATTGCTTAAATGCTTGACACAGCAGCGGTATATCGGCAAGGCTATTAAACTTAATCCGCCCCATAATACGCTGTAAAGCAGGCAAACCTGCCCTTTGATGTTCATAAACATTTTGCTGTAATCCCATACATTCATTTTAAGACACAGGTTAAATATACAGCCGCTTATAAATTCAATCAATGATATTGCAAGCGAGCATAAAACGCAGCGAATAACAAGACGGCGCTTGCATATTGTATGGATACGGCCGATTAAATTAAAGCATATACCTCCCACAAAAAACATCGACCAATGGGTGTATCCCCGCCATATTAGCTCTAATATATTATACGCTGCTCCGCCAATTAAGAAAAGCAGTATTGTACATCTAATTTTTTTTGATCTAGCCATTAAATTTTGTCCTCCGGATTATAAAAGTATGTATATTATATTCCCCTTTTATTTAGATGAAATCCGGAGTATTTTTTTCCTATCTGCATTATCGCAAAGGTGGTGAATGAAATATAATACCAATCTCAAATAAGAAAGTTGGTAAGATAAAATGCTTTTCTAATTGAGACTGGTATAAAAAAGAAATGAATATAAGTAGTCCGGTTTTTGTTAAGACTTATAAAAATAATAAAAGGCAAATAAAAGTTGAGAAATTTAACTATTCAAAGCTGTTTTGGATATTTTTCATAGGATGTTTTCTGGGCGTCATTTTGGAAACGCTGTACTGCATAATAGTGCGCCGTCATTATGAAAGTCGGGTCGGAGTAATTTATGGGCCGTTTAACCCTATTTACGGATTTGGAGCGGTTTTATTGACCATCTGTCTTAGGTGGCTCGGTAGCAAGCGGGATTTGTATATACTCCTCGGAAGTGCTGTTATCGGGGGCGCGTTTGAATATTTTTGCAGCTTTTGTCAGGAGCATGCACTGGGTACGGTATCTTGGGAATACAGCCATACACAATATAATTTTAATGGTCGTACCAGTGTGCTGTATTTATTTTTCTGGGGTTTGCTCGGGCTTATATGGGTTAGGAAAATATATCCAAGATTATCATCACTTATTGAACGCATACCAACACATATAAAAAACCCACTGACGATTATTTTAAGTGTGTTTATGCTTATCAATATGCTTTTATCTGTCATGGCATTAGAAAGGCAGAGCAGAAGACGCAAGGGTATTTTACCCACAAACAGGGTTGAATTATTTCTTGACAAGCATTATCCTGACGATTTATTAAAAGAAATATACGCTAACATGATGGTGGTAAATGAAATTAACTCAACCGAATCAAGTAA
>JAQWBK010000142.1 GCA_028706415.1 Oscillospiraceae bacterium
AGTGAACCGTGGTCATAAGTCCTTCGGCGATGCCGAATTTATCGTTGATAATCTTGGTAAGGGGAGCAAGGCAGTTTGTGGTGCAGGAAGCATTGGAAACAACCTTCATATCCTTAGAGTATTTATCAAGGTTTACACCACAGACAAAGGTCGGTGTTTCTTTATCCTTTGCAGGTGCGGAGATAACAACCTTTTTTGCACCGGCAGTAATATGAGCACTGGCCAGTTCCGTGGTGCAGAAAACTCCGGTTGATTCAACCACATAGTCGGCGCCGCATTCGCTCCATTTTATATCGGCAGGATTTCTTTGTGCATAAACAAAGATCGGTTTCCCGTTTACAACCAGCTTACCGTCTTTTTCTTCGACCGAACCCTGGAATTTGCCATGAATGGTATCATACTGAACCATATACACCATATAATCCGGATTAATAAACGGATCATTGATACCCACAATCTCAAACTTCTCGGGCTGTGCAACTGCCGCGCGGAATACCAAGCGGCCAATTCGCCCAAAACCGTTGATGCCAATTTTAATAGCCATAATCATTGTACCTCCAATTTATGTTTTCATTATATATTCTATCTTTTTTTTGCCAATATATCAAGAAGTTCGTCAAAAAATTAACCGACTTTTTTATTTTTGTTAGGTTACACAAAAGAGTCGCATTCCACAAGCGAAAATGGGGTATAATAGCTTGTAATTAATTGAAAGGCAGTTATTATATATGGTGTTTTCCTTTGATGTGAATAAAAAAGTAAACGGCGATTTCAGAGAAGAGGGTTGGCTGCGTGAAACATTGGCCGCCTATTTTATATCTGTACCCCCACCTGATAAACAAAATTCCGATGAAAAGAAAAGATATCGTCATGCACAAAGGCTGATGGCAGAGCTTGAAATAATCTCGCTGCTTCAGTTCAATATAATACACCGCCCCTTAAGATATGGGGATATAAATGGGTTGCTGACGGTTATACTTGACGCCTGTTCAAGGCGGCTTGAAGGGAAAGGCATATCCATTGAAAGCTCCCTGCCCGAAAGATGCATTTGTATGGCTGCCGAACCGCGTCTCATTTCCTTTGCGCTTATAAGCCTGCTCAGAGCATATGCGGACAATAATAAAAATGATAGAATAAGCGTTCATGCGGTGCAGCATAAGCACAGTCTATCCATATCTCTGGGAGGAGAGCCCCCCTTTTTAAACCCGGGGACAAGGGGGCTGGTGCGGGCAGCTGCCCAGCTTCATAAGGGCGGGGTGGTAGTATCGAACGGCAGGGTGGCGTTTTCTTTGCGCACCGGAATTCAGGGGGCGGTTGGGCTGTTTGCCTTCCCGTCTGCCGACGATCTTTTAAGCAACCCGCTTTCTGCGGTTAATGTTCTGCTCGAATAAGTATAATGGTATATAATATTTATTCGGTATCATCGGCAAAGCTAATTCCGCACAGGCGGCGCATGTATTCCATTGTTTCACATACAGCCAGTGCGATTTCACCCGCTTGATCAATTTCGTCTGAAAAACCGCAAGGGTTATTAGCAAATCGGCAGAAGGCGGTCGCCTCTGCGCTCATCAATTCGGACTTTGAAACATCCCCAACCAACAGCTTGCTCTCTTGAATGTTATCGACATTTTGAACAAGGGCGATACCGGTCAGCTTGGATATAGAATCAATGGTTATTGTGCCCTTTGTTCCCATGATTTCAGAACCCCTAATGCTCTGCCCGATTTTTGAATAGGTAAGGGTGACCTGTTTATCCGGATAATCGAAAATTGCACAACCGTATCCGTCGGCACCGCTTTGTAAGAAACCTGAACGGGCGGTAATGCTTTCGGGGCGACCGAACAAATCGATTGCCGCATACACACAGTAAATGCCCAAATCCATAAGACAGCCTGTCGCCATGGCGGGATTAAAAATATTGGGCAGCTCACCGGCTGAAAATGCGGAATATTTTGAGGATAGCTGAGAAAAATCAAACCGTGCCGTAGTAATATTCCCGATTTGCTCGACTGCTTTGTGCAGCAGCCTACGAGCGGGAAGATACCTCATCATAATGGCTTCCATATATACAAGCCCTTTTTGCTTTGCAAGGGTGATCAGCTCGCCAAGCTGCGCCGATGTAACGGTGGCGGGCTTTTCACATATCACATGCTTTCCATGGAGAAGAAAAAGCTTGCTCTGCTCATGGTGATAAGCGTTTGGGCTGGCGATATATACCGCATCAATCAAAGGGCATTCCGCCAGCTTCAAAAGGTCGGTATATACAGGTACACGGCCGTATTTGTCGGAAAACTCTCTTCCGGTTTCTTCGTTTCGTGAATAAACGGCTCCAAGGTGCATGTCGCCCGCAATAAGAGCCCCTTCAATAAATGAATCTGTGATCCAGCTTGTGCCTATTGTTGCATATCGCATTACGGCAGCCTCCTTGGGCTATGGTAGATAAAATTTTACAGCTTTTTCGCAAACCGCCCCTGCAAAAAGCAGGGATAAGCTTTAGGTCACCTCTAAAAACCCCTTCCGGCGTCTTCCGGCACAATTTCCGCCTGACTGCGTCAAACCTCCTCGTAATGCGGAAAGCATTGCTTCGTCGGCTTTCCTTGCCCGACGAAAATTCTGCTCGGAATCCGTTCAAAACAGGTTTTTAGAGGTAACCTTTATTATATCAAATTAACTGAGGCAACACAATTATATTAGTAT